>NZ_JAUSOE010000163.1 GCF_030656255.1 Brevundimonas sp.
GGTTGAAGCTGGACAGGGCGTAGGAATAGCCCCCGACCATCGCCAGCACCCGTCCCGACTGGGGCTCGATGGCCACCAGGGCGCCATTGACGCGCGGCACCTGTTTCAGGGCGTACTGACCGCCCTTCCGCTCGACGAAGATCAGTTCGCCACGCCGCAGTTGCTTGTTGGCGTTGGCCCAGGCGGCGTCGGCGGCGATCAGGGTTCCGGTCTCGTCATCCTTGGCGGTGCGGATGCGGACGGTGTTTCCGCTGACGCTCTCGATGGCGGCGGCCTGCCAGGTGCGGCGCTCGGGCGGCGCCTGTTCCTTCAGGGCGGCGGCCTGCCAGCCCTCGGCGAAGTCGGTCGTGCCCCAGCCCCCGCGCCAGCCGTGGCGACGGTCATAGTTTTCCAGCCCCTGCATCAGGGCCTGGCGCGCCGCCGTCTGCAGCGTCGGGTCCAGAGTGGTGCGCATATAGAAGCCGCCGGCGCGCAGCTGCGCCCCGAAGTCAGGATTGGCGGCGGCCTGCTTGCGCGCCTCTTCCACGAAGAAATCGGCGTCCTTGTATTCCGAACGCTGCGGCGCATCACGCGTGACCAAGGGCCGGGCGCGCGCCTCGACCAGCTGGGCCGGCGTCAGCCAACCGCTCTGCTCCATCTCCCCCAACACCCAGTCCCGCCGGCCCTTTGCCGCGCCCGGATGGCGTTTGGGGTGATAATTGTTCGGCCCCTTGGGCAGCGAGGCCAGGAAGGCCGCCTCGTCCGGCGTCAGCTGCGCCAGCGACTTGCCGAAATAGTTATAGGCGGCCGAGGCGATGCCGAACGAGCGATAGCCCAGGAAGATCTCGTTCAGATACAGGTTGAGGATCTGCTCCTTGGACAGGGTCGCCTCCAGGCGATTGGCCAGAATGGCTTCCTTCAGCTTGCGGTTCAGGCTCGATTCATTGGTCAGCAGGACGTTCTTGGCCACCTGCTGGGTGATGGTCGATCCGCCTTCCAGGCGGCGTCCCTGCACCAGGTTGAAAATGTTCTTGATCGATGCCCGGCCGATGCCGCCCACGTCGATGCCGCCGTGCTGGAAGAAGTTGCGATCCTCGGCGGCCAGGAAGGCCTGCACCACGGTCAGCGGGATCTGGTCATAGGAGACATAGATTCGGCGCTCGTCCGAGAATTCGCCGATCAGGGTGCCGTCGCCGGCATACACCCGCGTCGCGGTCGGCGGCCGATAATCGGCCAGCTCGGACGCGTCCGGCAGGTCGTGAAACAGCCACGCCGCATAGACGGCGACGACCAACCCCGCCAGGGCGATGCCGCCCAGCAGAACCATGCCCGCCCATACGAACCAGCGTTCGGCAATCTTCACTGCGTACTCCGACGACGCGCCCCGAAAGGGTGCTTTAGCCCGCGTCGCCCCCCGAATGCTAGGGCGCGGATGCAACGCCCCCTTCCCGTCTCCCGTTAACCCCCCATCTGAAGCCTTCCCAACCCCAGGAGCACACCATGGAAGTTCTGTATCGCGCCCAGGCCACAGCCTCCGGCGGCGGCCGCGAAGACGGCCGCTCGGCCACCGACGACGGCAAGATCGACGTCAAACTGTCCACCCCCAAGGAAATGGGCGGCAAGGGCGGCGACGGGACCAATCCGGAGCAGCTGTTCGCCACCGGCTACGCCGCCTGCTACCTCGGCGCGCTTCGTCTGGTCAGCGGCAAGGCCGGAACCCCGGTCGGCCCGGACACCAAGATCACCGCCGGAATCGGCTTCGGCAAGAACACCAAGGGCGAAGGCTTCAACCTCGACGTCGACCTGACGGTCACGGACCACGGCCTGGACCAGGCGGTTATCGACGACCTGATCCAGCAGGCCCACCAGGTCTGCCCCTATTCCAACGCCACGCGCGGCAATGTGGATGTGAGGCTAGCGGCCAAGTAATTTCACCTTCCGCTCATCCCCGCGAAAGCGGGGACCCAGAGCTTTGGGCGACGACCGCAGCCGTTTGCAAAGGGTCGTCGTCCAACGCACCGCCGAGCAAAAGAACTGGATCCCCGCTTTCGCGGGGACGAGCGGGGTTTAAGTGGCCCCGAACCTGCGCTAATCGCAGAGCATGACCTCCCTGCTCGACGCCCTCCCCGATCCCCTGCTGACGCTCGAACCCGCCCGCCGCGTGACCCTGCGCGAAGCCTTCGGCGTCGACAGCGACATGACCGTGCCCGTCTTCGCCGAGCGCGACAGCCATGTGCCCGAGATCGACGAGGCCTATCGCTTCGACCCGCAGACGACGATCGCCATCTGCGCCGGCTTCGCCTTCGACCGTCGCGTCATGGTCCAGGGCTATCACGGCACCGGCAAGTCCACCCATATCGAACAGGTCGCCGCCCGCCTGAACTGGCCCCTGGTCCGCGTCAACCTGGACAGCCACGTCAGCCGCATCGACCTGATCGGCAAGGACGCCATCGTCCTGAAGGACGGCAAACAGATCACCGAGTTCCGCGAGGGAATCCTGCCCTGGGCGCTGCAACGCCCCGTCGCCCTGGTGTTCGACGAATATGACGCCGGCCGCCCCGACGTCATGTTCGTGATCCAGCGCGTGCTCGAGGCCCAGGGCCGCCTGACCCTGCTGGATCAGAACCGCGTCATCCGCCCCAACAAGCATTTCCGCCTGTTCGCCACGACCAACACCATCGGCCTGGGCGACACCACGGGCCTGTATCACGGCGCGCAACAGATCAATCAGGCCCAGCTGGACCGCTGGAACATCGTCACGACGCTGAACTACCTCGACCACGACGTCGAGGCCGAGATCGTCGCCGCCAAGGTCCCCGAATGGTCGGACGCCGAGGGCCGCCGTCGCATCGCCGCCATGGTCCGCGTCGCCGACATGACCCGCAACGCCTTCATGAACGGCGACATCTCCACCGTCATGTCGCCCCGCACGGTGATCACCTGGGCCCAGAACGCCATCATCTTCGGCGGCGACCTGGCGCTCAGCTTCCGCCTGACCTTCCTGAACAAGTGCGACGAACTGGAACGCCCCACCATCGCCGAGTTCTACCAGCGCGCCTTCGGCGAGGACCTGCCCGAGGCGGCGACGCGGGTGAAGGTGGGCTGAAACCCTCACGATTGAGGCCTCGTTAAGCTCCCTCGCGTAAGGCCACGCTTGAAGCGGGGACTTGGCGAAGTGGCCGACAGTACAGATTACCTAAAAGCCTATGCCGACCGTTACCGGGACATGTTCCCGGTGCGGCTGGCCACCATAGCCGCCATCGTGATCCTGAGCTTCTGGGTGCTGGGATGGGGTTGGGCGGCGAATTTCGCCTTGTTCCAGTTCGGTCTCTATATCCCGCTCTGGCATGCGGTTCAGACCGCCCGCGCGCGGCCCGACGCCCCCGGCGCGGCCCGCAGGTTCCGCCTGTCCGCCGAAATCGTCACCCTCTGTCTGGCCAGCCACAACGCCCTGTTCATCCTCGCCGCCTGGCGGGCCGAACCTGAACATCTGGATTATCTTCGCCTGCTGCTGGCCGGCAATCTGATGGTCGGCGCTCATCAGGTCCATATCAGCCGCGCGAGCTTCGCCGCCGCCGTTGTGCCGCCGTCGTTGGCCGTCATGGTGATCGCCTCCTATCAGGTCGGTTCGGACCCCCGTCTTCTGGGCGCCGTGGCCCTTTTCGTCCTGGGCGTCAGCGCCGCCGCCTGGCGTCAATGGGGCAGCGACCGCGAGACCATCGATCTGATGATCACGGTCACGGAACGCTCGCGCGAGCTTCGCGCCGCCCTGGCCGAGGCCGAGGTGAACCGCGCCGCCGCCGAACGGGCCAACAAGGCCAAGTCCCGCTTCCTGGCCATGATCAGCCACGAGGTCCGCACCCCGCTGAACGTCATCCTCGGCCTGACCGAGGTGTTGCGCGGGCGCCGTCGTCCCAAGGCCGAGGCCGCCGTGATCGACGACATGGCCGACGCCGGCGGCATGCTGCTGCGCCTGCTGAACGGCGCCCTGGACATCTCCAAGATCGAGTCCGGCCAGGTCGATCTCCACCTCGCCCCGGTCGATCTGGGCGAGCGGCTGGACGCCATCGCGCGCGTCTGGCGATCCCGCGTGGACGAACTGGGTCTGAGCCTGGAGATCGAGCTTAAGGGCGCGCGCGAGCATTTCGTCGTCATGACGGACGAGGGCCGGGTCGAGCAGGTCCTGATCAACTATCTGTCCAATGCGCTGAAGCTGACGCCGACCGGGACCATCCGCATCCTGGCCCGCGCCCTCCCTGCCCCCGACGGCCGCATCGACCTGGATTTCGAGGTTCACGACCAGGGCCCCGGCGTGCCCGAGGATCAGCGCGAACGCATCTTCCTGCCGTTCGAACAACTGGACGCCGGCCGCAAGGCGGGCGGCGCCGGCCTGGGTCTGGCCCTGTGTCGCGCCAGCGTCCAGGCGCTGGGGGGCGCCCTCGGCGTGCGGACGGCCAAGCCCCAGGGCGCGGTCTTCTGGTTCCGTTTCACCGCCGAGCGGGCGACGCTCTCGCCCGCCGCCGTCCCGTCCCCGTCCCCGTCTCCGGCCGTCGACGCCGCGTCGCACGCCCCCCGCGTCCTGGCCGCCGAGGACCATCCGGCGAACCGCAAGCTGCTGGCCCTGCTGTTCCAGTCCTTCGGCCTGGACCTTGTGCTGGTCGAGAACGGGCGCGAGGCGGTCGAGGCCCTGCGCGCGGCCCCCTTCGATCTGGTGCTGATGGATGTGATGATGCCGGTCATGGACGGCGTCGAGGCCCTGACGGCCATCCGCGCCGAGGAGGCCGCCGCCGGTCGCCCCCGCACGGCGATCCACATGCTGACCGCCAATGTGTTCGAGGAGGACGTGGCCCGCTATATGGCGGCCGGCGCCGACGGCGTGCTGCGCAAACCCATCGAGATCCCCGCCCTCCAGGCCGTCCTGACCGCCGCCGCGCCTCAGACCGCCGACGCCTGACCCCGCCGCCCAGGCGTCTCCGGCATGGGCGTGGCGCGAATCCCTTCGCCCCCCTATCTTGGCGGTCACATGCCCATCCGCCGCCTCTCCCCCGAAACCGTCAACCGCATCGCCGCCGGCGAGGTGGTCGAGCGGCCGGCCAGCGCCATCAAGGAACTGGTCGAGAACGCACTGGACGCGGGCGGCCGCAATATCGAGATCCAGGCCGACGGCGGGGGCCTGTCGCGCATCCTGATCGCCGACGACGGCAAGGGCATCCCGAAGGCCGAACTGCCCCTGGCCATCGAACGTCACGCCACGTCCAAGCTGGAACCCGACGACGCCGGCGACGTGGACCTGCTGCGCATCCACACCCTGGGCTTCCGGGGCGAGGCCCTGCCCTCGATCGGCTCGGTCGCCCGCCTGTCGATCACCACCCGATCCCGTGACGAGACCGAGGCCTGGGTCATCCAGGTCGAGGGCGGCGCGACCCGCCCCCTGGCCCCCGCCCCCTTCCCCGGTCCGCACGGCGCGCGGGTCGAGGTGCGCGACCTCTTCTACGCCACCCCCGCCCGGCTCAAGTTCATGAAGTCCGAACGGGCCGAGGCCATGGCCATCTCGGAGGAGATCAAACGCCAGGCCATGGCGCACGAGGCCGTCGCCTTCACCCTGTCGCTGGACGGCAAGGTTGCGCTACGCCTCCCCGCCGAACATCCCGGCGACGAGGGCCGGCTGAAACGTCTGTCCGCCCTGCTGGGCCGCGACTTCGAGGCCAACGCCCTGTTGATCGATCAGGAGCGGGATGGCGTGCGCCAGTCGGGCTATGCCGGCCTGCCCACCTATTCGCGTGGCAATGCGGCGCATCAGTATCTGTTCGTCAACGGCCGCCCGGTGAAGGACCGGCTGCTGCAAGGGGCCTTGCGCGGCGCCTACGCCGACTTCCTGGCGCGCGACCGGCACCCGGCCGCCGTCCTGTTCCTGGACATCGACCCGCTGTACGTGGACGTCAACGTCCACCCCGCCAAGGCCGAGGTCCGGTTCCGCGATCCGGCCCTGGTGCGCGGCCTGATCGTCGGCGCCCTGCGCCACGCCCTCCACGCCGCCGGCCACCGCGCCTCCACCACCGTCGCCGCCGACGCGATGGCGGGCTTCCAGCCCCACACCGGCGTCACCACCGGTCCTGCCTACAGCCCCAGTTCCCCCTCGGCCCAGGGCTTCAGCGGCTGGACCGGCTGGTCCCAGCCCGCCGCCGCCGCCCAGGTCCTGCCCGGCCTCAACGAACGCAGCGCCCGCGTCGAACCCAGCTGGGACGGCCCCGCCTGGCCGCAGCAAGCGCCCACCGACCCCGCCAGTCACGACCCACGATTCACCCCCCACGCCCCCATCGACCCCCTCGACTACCCCCTGGGCGCCGCGCGGGGTCAGTTGCACGCCAACTATATCGTGGCCCAGACCCGCGACGGCCTGGTCATCGTCGATCAGCACGCCGCCCACGAGCGGCTGGTCTATGAGCGGATGAAGGCCCAGATGGCCGAGGGGGCCGTGACCCGCCAGGCCCTGCTGACGCCCGAGGTGGTCGATCTGGACCCGGCCGAGGCCGAACGCGTCGCCTCGCGCGCCGAGGAACTGGCCGAAATGGGCCTGATCGTCGAGGCCTTCGGCGCCGGCGCCGTCCTGGTGCGCGAGACTCCGGCCATGCTGGGCGACACCGACGTCCAGGGCCTGATCCGCGACATCGCCGACGATTTAGCCGAACACGGCGCCGCCCTGTCGCTGAAGGAGCGGATGGCCGAGGTCTGCGGCACCATGGCCTGCCACGGCAGCGTCCGCTCCGGCCGCATCCTCACCGCCCCCGAAATGAACGCCCTGCTCCGCCAGATGGAAGCCACCCCGCATTCGGGCCAGTGCAACCACGGGCGGCCGACCTATGTGGAGCTGAAGCTGCACGATCTGGAGAAGCTGTTCGGGAGACGGTGAGCCTCCCGACGCCCAGCCACCGCCCCCACAACCGTCATCCTCGGGCTTGTCCCGAGGATCCAGACTCCCGGTATCAACGCCGTCGCACCATGCGGACAAACCGGGAGTCTGGATCCTCGCCACAAGGGCGAGGATGACGGGTGAAGGGAAAGCACTCTAACCCCACAGGGCTTCATCCGCTAAGATCACCCCATGCCCTCCATGCTCTTCGTCTGCCTCGGCAACATCTGTCGCTCCCCCCTCGCCGAGGCCGCCCTCCGCGCCGAGGCTCAACGTCTGCGTCTCGACCTGATCGTCGACTCCGCCGGCACGGGGAACTGGCATGTCGGCCATCCGCCCGATCCGCGCGCCCAGGCCGTGGCGCGCAAACATGGGATCGATATTTCCGGCTATCAGGGCCGGCAGGTGACGCCGGCGGACTTCCGCCGCTTCACCCACGTCATCGCCCTGGACCACGACAACCTGGCCAATCTGCGCCGGATCCAGCCCGCTGACGGTGTCGCCAAACTCAGCCTGCTGCTCGACCACGTGCCCGGCCGCGAGGGCCAGGCCGTGACCGATCCCTATTTCGGCGACGACGCCGGGTTCGAGGTGACCTGGGCCGAGGTGACGGCGGCGGCGGCACAGCTGGCGGAGAGGCTGCGCCGTACTCGGGACTGATCTGGCCCCCTCCGTCTCGCCGGCTGCGCCGGCGATCCACCTCCCCCAAGGGGGGAGGAATGGGATGACGGAGATCCTCCCCCCTTGGGGGAGGTGGCGCGGCGCAGAGCGCCGTGACGGAGGGGGCCAAACGCCTCGGAAAATTCGGTAGGGCGTCAAGAGCCCCTCCACCCTACGGGGGTCCCGAGACAGCGCGCCATTCAATTGGGGCGAGGCTGGCCTATTCGCCTGTCGCCGGCAGCACGGCCATCAGGGCGCGGGTGAAGCCGACGGGGGCGACGGTGAGGTGGTCTTCGTCGGCGAGGACGGTCGAGCGGACCCGCAGATGAGGATAGGCGCGCGATTTCAGCACTCGTTCCATGGTCCGCATGTCGGCGACCATGTCGGCGCCGGTCGAATGGCGCGGACTCGGGCCGGGCGCTTCGAACGCCCCGACGTACATGAAGACCTCGGCGGGGAGGTCGCGATGCGTGCGGGCATAGTCCGCCTCCATCGTCATGACGTGGCCTTGGTCGAACCAGAAGGACGGGCTGCCCAGAACATAGGCGTGGAACAGGCCGGGATCGGTGAACAGGATCTGGGCGCCCAGCAGGCCACCGTAGGAATGGCCCAGCAGGATGCGACGGTCGGGCGCGGTGCGGAAGCGGGCGTCGATGAAGGGCAGGACCTGGGTCTTCAGATAGGTCTGATAGGCGGGACCCTGGCCGTGGACCATGTCGCGGGCGCGACGGGGGCCGTTCGGGGTGGGGGTGTAGTCGCGATTGCGGCTGACCACGCCGGTGTCGCCGCGGGCGTAGGACAGGCCGACCAGGATGAAGGGTTCGATAACCGGACCGTCCAGATTCACGCGGCGGGCGATCTGGCGGATGATCGGAAAGGCGTAGTCGGCGTCGGTGACGTAAAGCACCGGATAGCGACGCTGGGGGCTGGCGTCATAATCGGCAGGCAGACTGACGAAGACCTGATAGTCGCGACCCGAGACGGGATCAGGCACGGTCCAGACCTGGGTCCCCTGCAAGACATAGGGCGCGCCTTCGGTCGCAACGGAGGGGGGCGGTGACGACTGGGCGTCGGCCTTTTCCGTACAGGCCGGGGCGACGGCCGCCGCCAAGAGCATGATCGCCAGACCGAAGGCCTTCATTCCCAAATCCCCCAACATCGTCTCAGGCAGGCTAGGCCCGAATGCGGCGGAAGTTCGTCTCAGGCGTAGTTGAAGCTGATCGAGATGCGGTCGGATTTGGCCTGGTTGGTCGGGACTTCGTGGCGCAGCCAGCTTTCCCACATCAGGATCGTGCCGGGGCGGGGCGTCAGATAGACGAAGGGGCGTTCGGCCTCGGTCGCGTCCTCGGTGACGGAGGGGCGGGCCATCATGAAGGGCAGGCGGGGGTCCTCCAGTTTCAGCGACGAGGCCCCGTCGGGGATGTCGATATAGACGGTGCCCGACAAGAAGGCGTGGGGGTGGATATGGCCGGTGTGGCCGCCGCCGGGCTTGAGGATATTGACCCACAGATTGTCGAGTCGGGGCTTGCGGGCCAGGTCGAAATTCAGGGCCTTGGCATAGGCGACGGCGTGCCGGTCGAGGTGGCGTTTCAGCTCGGCGAACTCGGGGAAACGCTGGGGCAGGTCGTTCAGCGAGGCGTAGGAGGTGTAGCCGCGATAGGCGTTGTCGCGGCACCAACGGCGGCCGGCCGCGTCCTCCTCGGCCATCATGCGGACGACGTCGATCAGTTGTTCGTTGAACTCGGCCCAGCCTCGGCCCTCGGCGAGGGTGGCTTCATAGACCTGGGTGACGAAGAGGGGGCGCAGGGACATGGGGGAGGGGATAGCGGAAGGCGAGGGAAACTTCACCTCCCTGTTCGCGAAGGCGAACGGGGAGGACCGGCGGCCGTAGGTCGCCAGGAGGGGGCGAAGGGGTAGTGAAGGCGCAGGTCTGTCTGAGACCGAGTCGCCCCCGCCTGATCGCTGCGCGATCTGTCCTCCCCGTCGGCCTTCGCCGATGGGGAGGTGAAGACACAGCCGCCGCGCCTCGCTAAGAACGCGTCATGTTCAAGTCCGTCCTGGTCGCCAATCGCGGCGAAATCGCCTGTCGTGTCTTCCGCACCGCCAAGCGGATGGGGTTACGCACCATCGCCGTCTATTCCGAGGCCGACGCCAACGCCCTGCATGTGCGCGAGGCCGACGAGGCGGTGCGGATCGGGCCGGCGGCGGCGCGCGAGAGCTATCTGGACGGCGTCAAGGTGCTGGCGGCGGCCAAGGCGACCGGGGCGGAGGCGATCCATCCCGGCTACGGTTTCCTGAGCGAGAATGCGGATTTTGCGGAAGCGGTCGCGGCGGCGGGTCTGATCTGGATCGGGCCGGATCCGCAGTCGATCCGGGCCATGGGGCTGAAGGACGCGGCCAAGGAGCTGATGATCCAGGCCGGGGTGCCGGTGACGCCGGGTTATCAGGGCGCGGACCAGTCGGAGGCGACCCTGACGGCCGAGGCGGCGCGGATCGGCTATCCGGTGCTGATCAAGGCGGTCGCGGGCGGCGGCGGCAAGGGGATGAAGCGGGTCGATGATCCAGCCGATTTCGCTGCGGGCCTGGCCAGCGCCAAGCGGGAAGGCGCGGCCGCCTTCGGCGACGACCGGGTGCTGATCGAACGCTACATCACCCGGCCGCGCCATATCGAGGTGCAGGTGTTCGGGGACCGGCACGGCGATGTCGTCCACCTGTATGAGCGCGACTGTTCTCTGCAACGCCGCCACCAGAAGGTGATCGAAGAGGCGCCGGCGCCGGGCATGAGCGAGGCCGTGCGGGCCGCCGTGACGGGCGCGGCCATCAAGGCGGCCAAGGCGGTCAACTATGTCGGGGCCGGGACCATCGAGTTCATCGCCGACGCCTCGGACGGACTGAAAGCGGACGGGATCTGGTTCATGGAGATGAACACCCGGCTGCAGGTCGAGCACCCGGTGACCGAGAGCGTGACCGGCGTCGATCTGGTCGAATGGCAGTTCCGGGTCGCTGCGGGCGAGCCTCTGCCGTTGAAGCAGGACGAAATCCGGCTGAACGGCTGGGCCATGGAGGCGCGCCTCTATGCCGAGGATCCAGCGAACGGTTTCCTGCCGTCGATCGGGCGGCTGGAGCATTTCTTCATGCCGGACGGAATTCGCGTCGATACGGGCGTGGAGCAGGGCGGCGAGGTCAGCCAGTTCTACGACCCGATGATCGCCAAACTGATCGTGCATGAGGACACCCGCGAGGCGGCCGCAGCGCGACTGGCCGAGGCGGCGGGCGAGGTCGAGGTCTGGCCGGTCAAGACCAATGCGGGCTTTCTGAAACGCTGCCTGGACCATCCGCGCTTTGTGGCGGGGGATGTGGATACGGGGTTCATCGGAGCGGAAGAGGGGGCGCTGCAGCCGGTCGAGACCGCCGAGGCAACGCTGGCGGCCCTGACCCTGGTCGCGGAGGCGGCGAGCGATGGAGAAGCGGCCGGGTCTGACCGGTTCAGCCCTTGGGGCGGCCAGCCGGGCCTGTCCTATGGGGTACGTCTGAACGCGCCCGCTCAGACGATGGTCTGGGCGCATGTGGACGGCCGGGGCGTGTCGGGGGCTGTGACGCCGGTCGAGGCGGGATGGCGCGGCGCCGAGGGCATGACGGCCCGAGTCGGTTTCGACCAGGTGCAGGCCGGGGAGGCGCTGTTCGGCTATCAGGTGATCGATGACGGCTTCGTCCTGTTCGTGGACGGCGAGGCGCGCCGGGTGACGCCGTATCGGGCGGCCGTGGGCTCAGGCGCCGGGGCTGTCTCCGACGGGTCTCTCCGCGCACCCATGCCCGGCAAGATCGTCGCCGCGCCGGTCAAGGCGGGCGACGTCGTGACCAAGGGCCAGCCGGTCGTGGTCCTGGAGGCGATGAAGATGGAACACGCCCTGACGGCGCCCTTCGACGGGGTGGTCGAGCATGTAGCGGCTGTGGGCGATCAGGTGGTCGAGGCGGCCGTGCTGGCGGTGGTCAAGGCGGCGGATTAAAGGCCGATGCCGCCCAGCGGCCGGGTCAGGATCGAGTCGTCCATCTTGGCCATCAGTCCGTAGATCGGACGCCAGGCGCCGCTTTGACGCAGATCTTCGCTCCAGGACAGATGGGTCGGTTGATCGACCCAGACCTCCGTGACCCACAGGATGTCGGCGTCGGCGAGATCATGCGCGACGATATAGGAATGACAGCCGTGCTTCCTGACACCAGGGTCCATCAGGAGAAGCGCGAGTTCGTCTCGGCGCCCAGGGTATGCGGTCAGACGCGTGATCAATCCGTACATGCTGGTTCCGTGGCGTCCGGTAGCGAGCGGACGACAGTCTAGCTTCGGCGTTAAAGAATCTGGCCAAGGCGCATAAGGGCGACTACGTGGGCGCCATGCCGCTTCACATGATCAAACTGGGCGTCGGGGTTCCTGACGTCGACTGGCTGGAGGCCCGCGCGGCCAGGGGCGGGCCGCTGGTGGTCCACACCCGGATGACGCCGAAACGCGCGCCGGAGATCGAGGACGGCGGATCGCTGTACTGGGTGGTGAAGGGCGTGATCGTCTGCCGCCAGCGCGTGCTCGACATCGCCACCCTGGGCGAGGGCAAGCAGAGCCGTTGCGAGATCACGCTGGAGCCCAAGGTCGTCCGCACGGCGCCGATGGCGCGCCGGCCGTTTCAGGGCTGGCGCTATTTCGAGCCCAAGGACGCCCCGGTCGACCTGACCGAACTGGATGCGGGCGAGGCGCCGGAGGAACTGGTGCGCCAGCTTCGCGAACTGGGCGCCTGGTAGGTCAAACCCACAAAGTTTTTGGGAGTTGACCCCGACGGGTCCGCGTGGCCTGTGCCGGCTCCGATGATCGCGCTCAGTTTCCAGACCCGTTCCGCCTTTCGCGACCTGCTGCACTTGGCATGGCCGGTGATCCTGGCGCGGATCGGCATCATGACCATGGGGCTGACGGACGCCATCGTGGTGGGGAATTTCTCCAGCAAGGAACTGGCGTTTCATTCGCTGGCCTGGGCGCCGACCTCGATCGTGGTGACGACGGCGGTCGGGCTGATGCTGGGCGTGCAGGTGATGACGGCGCGGATGCTGGGCGAGGGACGGCGGCACGCGGTCGGATCGGTGCTGCGCCGGGGCATGACCTATTCGTTGCAGATCGGGGTGGTCTCAATGATCGCCCTGATCGCCGTCGGTCCCTGGGGTCTGGGCAAGATCGGGCTGGAGGATGGACTGGCCGAGGGGGCGGGACCGGCCCTGGTCGTCTTCGCCCTGTCCATGCCCTTCTATCTGATCTCGGTGACGGGACAGTTCTTCCTGGAGGCCCTGGGGCGGCCCAAGCCGGGTATGGTGGCCATGTGGGTGGCGAACGGGGTCAATCTGGCGCTGAACATCGTGCTGGTGCCCGATCTGCTGGGCCTCGGCTTCGACGGCGCCTTCGCCTCGGCCTGGGCGACGTTCGGGGCGCGGGCGGCGCTGGCGATCTTCCTGGTGGTCTATATCCTGCGCCTGCCCGAGGCGAGGTCGCTGGGTATCTTCGACAAGCCCGAACGCGATCCCAAGGCGGCGCGCGAACAGGTCAAGGTCGGCCTGGGCGCGGGCGCATCCTATTTCATCGAGGTCGGGGCCTTTTCGGGCTTCACCTTTTTCGCCGGTCAGATCGGCACGGCGGAGACGGCGGCCTGGGCCGTGGTGCTGAACGTCTCGGCCATCGTCTTCATGCTGCCCATGGGCCTGTCGTCCGCGACGGCGGTTCTGGTGGGGCGCAGCTATGGCGCGGGCGACGGGCAGGGAGTGTTGAGGGCCGGTCTGGTGGGCTTGGGCGTCGTGACGGCGATGACCTTCATCGTCGCTCTGCTGGTGTGGCCCAGCGCGCATCTGATCGTGGGCGCCTACAATCGCGATCCGGTCCTGCTGGCCATCGCCGCCCCGGCCCTGGTGCTGGCGACCCTGTTCTTCGTCGCGGACGGAATCCAGGTGGTGGCGGCCCAGGCGAACCGGGCGGCGGGCGACGTCTGGTGGCCCACGATCATGCATTTCGTGGCCTATGGGGCGGTGATGATGCCGCTGGGCTGGATTCTGGCGCACCGGATGGGCGTGGACGGCCTGGTCTGGGCGGTGGTGATCGCCAGCCTGGCGTCGTCGGTCTTGCTGACCGGGCGGTTCGTCCGGGTGGCGCGGCGGTTGCCCAGCGTCGGATAAAGGGCCCCCGCCGAAACGGGGGCCCTCAAGGCCTAGCGATAGGCGCCGTTCAAAACCGAGCTGATCAGACCGGTGGCGACGGCGGTCAGGACGATGTCGTTGCCGGACCGGTAGTAGGCGTAGCCGCGGGGCGGCGCACGCAGACCGTATCGGCTGTGGTCGACCCGGTGGCTGTTGTCGCGATAGCTGGCCGGCAGACGTTGGCCCTTCTTCCAGCGTTGCGCATCTTGTCGCTCCGGCGCGCGCTCATGGGCGGCGGCGGGGCCTCGACCCGTGTTGTGATGATCCGGGCCGCGAGATTGAGCCGAGGCTGCGCCGGCAGAGGCGACCATGAAGATGGCCATGGCGGCTGCGAGAGACTTTTTCATCGATATTCTCCTTGTTCATGGTCAGGTCGGAGTGTTCCGGCCCGTCGATGGATCCGTTCTCGCACGCCGCTGCTGAGGCCAGCCTGAACCGTACCGGCGGGGGGCGTTCAGCCTTGGTTCGGAAATGGGTTCGGTTCGTATCGACCTCGAAACATCCGTTCCGATCATGCGTAAGGCGCGGAGAGGTGACGCAGCGTTCGTCACTGTCTATATCCCTGCGCTTCCCCGAACTCCTGGACGATCATGGCCCGCATCCTCATCACCTCGGCGCTGCCCTACATCAACGGCATCAAGCACCTGGGGAATCTGGCGGGCTCGATGTTGCCGGCCGACGTCTGGGCGCGGTTCAAGCGGGCCCAGGGGCATGAGGTCCTCTATATCTGCGCCACTGACGAGCACGGCACCCCGGCCGAGCTGGCTGCCGCCGCCGCCGGCCAGGACGTGCGCACCTATTGCGACGAACAGCACGAGATCCAGAAGGCGGCCGGCCAGGCCTTCGGCCTGAGTTATGACTGGTTCGGCCGGTCGTCGAACCCGCAGAACCATCGCCTGACCCAGCATTTCGCCGAGGCGCTGGAGAAGAACGGCCTGATCGAGGAGCGGGTGGATCGGATGATCTATTCGATCGACGACGCGCGCTTCCTGCCCGACCGCTATGTCGAGGGGACCTGTCCCCATTGCGGCCATGTCGGCGCGCGCGGCGACCAGTGCGACAACTGCGGGCGTCTGCTGGACCCGACCGACCTGATCGACCCCTATTCGTCGGTGTCGGGGTCCAAGAACCTGGAGGTGCGCGACACCCGCCACCTGTATCTGCTGCAGACCAAGATCGAGCCGCAGATCCGCGCCTGGGTGGACGGCAAGACCGGCTGGCAGGTGCTGGCGAAGTCCATCGCCTACAAGCATCTGGACGAGGGGCTGATCGACCGGGGCATCACCCGCGACCTGGCCTGGGGCGTCCCGGTGCTGAAGGACGGCTTCCCGCGTCCGGGCATGGAGGACAAGGTCTTCTACGTCTGGTTCGACGCCCCCATCGAATATATCGCCGCGACCGAGGAATGGGCCGAGGCGACCGGCGGGTCGTGGCGCGACTGGTGGCGTCTGGACGAGGGGGCCGAGGACGTCCGCTATGTCCAGTTCATGGGCAAGGACAATGTCGCCTTCCACACCGTGTCCTTCCCCGCCACCATCATCGGCTCGGGCGAGCCGTGGAAGACGGTGGACCAGCTGAAGGCCTTCAACTGGCTCAACTGGTACGGCGGGAAATTCTCGACCAGCCAGAAGCGCGGCGTCTTCATGGACCAGGCGCTGGAGCTGCTGCCGGCCGACTACTGGCGCTGGCGCCTGACGGCCTACGGGCCGGAACACGCGGATTCAGCCTTCACCTGGGAGGATTTCCAGGCCTCGACCAACAAGGACCTGGCCGATGTGCTGGGCAATTTCGTCAACCGGATCGTCAAGTTCGCCGAGTCGAAATTTGATGGCGTCGTGCCCGAAGGCGGCGAGGCCGGTCCGGTCGAGATCCAGTTGGAGGCCGACATCAAGGCGGGGATCGCCGAGGCGACCGAACAGTTCGAGGCCATGGAATTCAGGAAGGCGGCCCAGGCCCTGCGCGCCGTCTGGGTGCTGGGCAACGAATATCTGCAGGTCGCCGCGCCCTGGACCGCGTTGAAGACCGACCGCGACCGTGCGGCGGTAGGCGTGCGGACGGGGCTGAATCTGGTGGCTCTGTTCGCCCGTCTGGCGGCGCCGGTCCTGCCGTTCTCGGCCGAGAAGATCGCGGCTTCGGTGGGATCAACCGACCTGAGCTGGCCGGGCGCGGACGAGAATGTGCTGAACAGTCTGGCCGTCGGTCAGGCTGTGGCGGCCCAGGGCGTGTTGTTCGCCAAGATCGAGGACGCCCAGGTGGCGGAATGGTCCGAACGCTTCGGCGGCGCGGACGCCTGATCCATCGAGCGGGGGCGAGAGACGATGACACCGAATCTGGCGCCTCTGACCGACGAACGGCTTGCAGCGATCCGCGAGCGGTTGGCCCGAACGGGCCGAACCCAGATCGACGGCGTTCTGGCTCCGGCCGACGCCCAGACCCTGTATGAGGCGGCTGCGGCGGCTGACTACAATGTCGTCACCCGACGCGGGACCGGCCACGTCGATCTGCCCGCCGCCTGGCTGGCGTCATTGCAGCCTGACCAGAAAACGGGTCTGGGGCAGGCGGTGCAGATGTCGGCCCAAGCCGATTTCCAATATCTGTACGACAACCATCCGATCTACGATCTGGTCGAGGCAGGGCAGGCGGCGCCTGTCTGGCGTGACCTGCTGGCCTTCCTAAATGGCCCGGCGTTTCTGAACCTGATGCGCGACGTGACCGGCGAGGCGCAGATCGCCCTGGCCGACGCCCAACTGACCCGATACCGCGCGGGCCATTTCCTGACCGAACATGACGACCATGCCGAGGGCAAGAACCGCTTCTTCGCCTATGTGCTGAACCTGACGCCCGTCTGGCGGATCGAATGGGGCGGCCTGCTGGCCTTCCATGGAGCGGACGGCAATGTGTCCGAAGCCTTCACCCCGCGCTTCAACACCCTGAACCTGCTGAAAGTCCCGTCGCCCCATTCAGTTACGCAGGTGGCCCTGTCGGCGGCGGCGGATCGAATCTCGGTCACGGGCTGGTTGCGCGGCGTTTAGAAGGCCCGAGCCTCGCGCCCGCCGGGGATGATGACCGTCAGGCTTCGTCTCGCGCGCAGAAATGGTCGTACAGCACGGCCATGATCTGGATCGTCGCGGGATGGGCGATGAAATAGGTCAGGGTGCGGTGGTCGCGGCGGAAGTCCACCACCCCCTCGTCCTTCAGCTTGGACAGATGCTGCGACATGGAGGCGGGGGCCACGCCCGTTTCGGCGATCAGGGTCGAGACGTTCCGCTCGCCCTGGGCCAGGGCGCACAGGATCAGCAGTCGGTGGGGATTGGCCAGACCCTTCAGAAAGGCGGAGGCGTCGTCCACGCGCGGCGGAAGGGCCTGGGACAATTTCGCCGATGTGACGTCTTTACATTCCATGCCGAAGTCATATCATAAAAATATAAATTGAAAAGGAGGCTCTCGTGGCCAAGGACTATGCGGCGCTGACACGCGACATCTCGACCTACATCGGCGAACTGCGCCGGCTGCAGCCGGGGCCGATGCAGGCCTTTTCTGAACTGGCGAAGACGGCGACGGCCGAGGGGGCGCTGGACAAGAAGACCAAGGAGCTGATCGCCCTGTCCATCGGGGTGACGCAGCGGTGCGACGGCTGCATCGGCTTTCACGCCAAGGCGCTGAAGGATCTGGGGGCGACGCGCGACGAGATCGCCGAGGCCATGGCGATGAGCGTCTATATGGGCGGCGGGCCGGCCCTGATGTACGCGGCCGACGCGCTGAGGGCGTTCGACCAGTATTCCGAAGCGGCCTAGGCTTCGATGATCGGCAGACCGGCGGCATGCCAGTCCTGGATGCCGCCGGTCAGGTTGAACAGGGGCTGACCCTCGGGGCCGGTCGGACCGACGAAGGCGCAGACCTGATGGCTGCGGCCGCCACGCAGGCACATGACGATGATCTTGCGATCCGCCGGCAGGTCCAGCGCCTCCCAGGCGGCGGGCATGGCGCTGAGCGGGGCCAGGATCGCGCCGTCGATGCGGGCGGCGGCGAACTCGTCCGCCTCGCGCACATCAATCAGCACGGCCTCGCCCGCGCCCAGCCAGGCGGCGGCCGTTTCGACATCGACCGTGGCGACGCTCATGCCGCAGGCGTCGGCGCAGGCGCGGTCGGTTCGGCCGGGGCTGGGGTCGGGCTGTCCTCGGTGCGCTTCTGGCCCAGGTGTTTGGCGGCTTCCTCGGGGCTGATCTCGATGAAGGCCGGGGCCGAGGCGTTGAACTCGTCCATATTGCCGGTGCGGACCACGACCTGGCGCGCGCCGTCCCAGATCATGTGGATGGCGACGTACAGAACCACGACCAGGCCGATATAGCCGATCCAGCGGTAACGGTGCAGCAGCTTGGCGATGAAGGTGGCGGCCAGACCCATCAGGGCGATCGACAGAATCAGGCCGAAGACCATGATCCAGGGATGGTCGTGGGCGGCGCCGGCGACGGCCAGCACATTGTCCAGCGACATGGTCAGGTCGGCGATCATGATCTGCAGCAGGGCGGCGCCGAACGACTTGCGCTTCAGGCCCAGCTCCTCGGGCGACGGCCCCTTGCCGTGCTCGATGCTCAGGGCCAGTTCGAGCTCCCTCTCGGCCTCGGCCTGGTCGTGGGTGCGCTGCTCCTGCAGTTCGCGCCACATCTTCCAGCAGACCCACAGCAGCAGAAGACCGCCGGCCAGCAGCAGGCCGACCAGGGCCAGAAGCTGGACCGTGATCAGGGCGAAGCCGATGCGCATGACGACGGCGGCGGCCAGGCCGATCAGAATGGCCTTCTTGCGCTGTTCCTGGGGCAGGGCGGCGGCGGCCAGGCCCACGGCGACGGCGTTGTCGCCGGCGAGGACCAGATCCATCAGCAGGACCTGGCCCAGTGCGGTGGCCTGGCTGGCGAGTTCGGGAGACGAGAGGAATTCCATGGGCGCTCCTTAACGCCGACGTGGCCGTCTGTCAGCCGCGTTGCGCGCGCGCGGCTTCATTCTGTCAGCCGCGTTGCGCGCGCGCGGCTTCATAAAGTGCGACGGCGGCGGCGTTGGAGACGTTCAGGCTCTCGAATCCGCCGGGCATGGGGATCTTGGCCAGGACATCGCAGTGTTCAGCGACCAGTCGGCGGATGCCGTCGCCTTCGGATCCCATGACCAGGACGGTCGGCTGGCGATCCAAAGCCTCCTCAAGCGTCTGTTCTCCCGTTCCGTCCAGGCCGACGGCGCGCCAGCCCAGATCGGCCAGTCGTTCCAGCGCCCGCGACAGGTTGGTCACGCGGGCATGCGGCAGGCGTTCGGTGGCGCCGACGGCCGCCTTGGCCAGGGCGCCGGCCAGGGCGGGGGCGTGGCGGTCCTGGACGATGATTCCCCGCGCCCCGAAGGCCAGGGCGGAACGGAAGATGGCGCCGACATTCTGAGGATCCGTCAGTTGGTCCAGCATGACGATGACGCCCTGAGCCGGCTCGGCCAGCTCTTCCAGGGACACGCCCTCCAGCGGCTGAACCTTGAAAGCCAGGCCCTGGTGGACGGCGCCGGCGGGCAGCATCCGGGTCAGGGCCTGAAGCTCGACCACCTCGATCTTGTGCCCATGGGCCAGTTTGCCCTCTTCGATCTCGGCGGCGCGCTCGGCCGTGGCCAGCAGCCGGCCCATGCCGCGACGCGCGGGATTCGCCAGTGCGGCCAGAACCGGATGGCGGCCCCAAAGAAAATTATCGGCGTCGGACTTGGTCCGATCCGGCGAACGGGGCGCGCGAGGGGCCTCCTCGCGGCCGGAAAAGCCTTGTGCGACGGGCTTTTGGCCCTTTTCGCGCGGGCCGGGAGACCGGTTTCCGAAGACCGGTTTTTTACCGCTTTTACGGTCGTTGCGTTCTGTTTTCGACGACACTATAAGACGCCCTCCGATTTGGAGCCCCAAGGGCTTTCGGGTCTGGGCGCCCCCTCTATCCTAGAGGAGGCGACAAGCCGAAGGCTTTTGTTTCGTCCCGCTTGATTAAGGGCGGAACGAGGGGTCCATCGGTTCGACAAGGCGCGCTGGGGGAATGTCCCGAGTGGCAAAGGGGGGGGACTGTAAATCCCCTGCGTAAGCTTCGAAGGTTCGAGTCCTTCTTCCCCCACCACGCGCCTTATCGGATACGATGGATCAGGACGACGGAGAGGAACCGGCTGCGGCGTTCCCAAAGAACTTCCGCAGTCTCCGCGCGGGTATAGCACAATGGTAGTGCAGCAGCCTTCCAAGCTGAGGATGTCGGTTCGATCCCGTCTACCCGCTCCAGGTTTTTTGATCAGCATCGCGCCCCTCAACCCGGGCCATCAGGAGTTTGGCCATGGCCAAGGAAAAGTTCGAACGTAACAAGCCGCACTGCAACATCGGCACGATCGGCCACGTTGACCACGGCAAGACGACGCTGACGGCGGCGATCACGATGACGCTGGCCAAGGCCGGCGGCGCCAAGGCCATGGCCTATGCGGACATCGATGCTGCGCCGGAAGAAAAGGCCCGCGGCATCACGATCAACACCGCGCACGTGGAATATGAGACGGCCAACCGTCACTATGCCCACGTCGACTGCCCCGGCCACGCCGACTATGTGAAGAACATGATCACCGGCGCCGCTCAGATGGACGGCGCGATCCTGGTGGTTTCGGCCGCTGACGGCCCGATGCCGCAAACCCGCGAGCACATCCTGCTGGCCCGTCAGGTCGGCGTGCCGGCCCTGGTGGTCTTCATGAACAAGGTCGACCTGGTCGACGACGAAGAACTGCTGGAACTGGTCGAGATGGAAGTGCGCGAGCTTCTGTCGTCCTATCAGTTCCCCGGCGACGATATTCCGATCACCAAGGGCTCGGCCAAGGCCGCGACCGACGGCGTGAACCCGGAAATCGGCGAACAGCGCGTTCTGGCCCTGATGGAAACCGTCGACGCCTACATCCCGCAGCCGGAACGTCCGGTCGACCTGCCCTTCCTGATGCCGGTCGAAGACGTCTTCTCGATCTCGGGCCGCGGCACCGTGGTCACGGGCCGCGTCGAAAAGGGTATCGTCAAGGTCGGTGAAGAAGTCGAGATCGTCGGCATCCGTCCGGTCCAGAAGACGACCTGCACGGGCGTCGAAATGTTCCGCAAGCTGCTCGACCAAGGTCAAGCGGGCGACAACGTCGGCGTTCTGCTGCGCGGCACCAAGCGTGAAGACGTCGAGCGCGGCCAAGTGCTGTGCAAGCCGGGCTCCATCACGCCGCACACCAAGTTCCTGGCCGAAGCCTACATCCTGACCAAGGAAGAAGGCGGTCGTCACACCCCGTTCTTCACCAACTATCGCCCGCAGTTCTACTTCCGCACCACGGACGTGACCGGCATCGT
>NZ_JAUSOE010000164.1 GCF_030656255.1 Brevundimonas sp.
GCACGTTGTCGAGCACGATCTCGAAGGCCAGCATCGGACCGTCGGCGTCCAGCGCCTTCAGCACGCGCGGGTGCAGTTCGCCGAACTCGACCATCACATTCTTCGGTCCCAGCTGCAGCCGGGCCGAACGGCCGGGGTGCCACCAGTCGCGGTTCTGACCCTGGGCCAGTTGCAGCGAGGCGACCGGCGCGCCGATCTCTTCCAGCAGGGTGGTCAGGTCGGCCTTCAGCGCGAACAGGGCATCCTCACCGGCGCCGGCCCAGTGACGGGCGGCATGCGGGGCGACCAAGCCGGCGATGACCGTGCGCTGATCCTTGGGACCGTCGCCCAGATAGATGGGGCCGATCTCGAACAGGGCGGCGTCGGCGAAACCGCGCGCGGCGTTGCGCGCCGCCGCCTGGATCAGGTTCGGCAGGGCCGAGGGCCGCATGCAGTCCAGATCGGCCGCGATCGGGTTCTCCAGCACCAGCCGGTCGTCCCCGCCGCCGAACAGGGCCGCGGTCGACTGTTTGGTGAAGGACCAGGTGACGGCCTCGGCGTAACCCAGGGCGGCCAAAGCCCGGCGCGCCGTGCGAACGCGGGCCTGGCGGGGGCTCAGCACCCCGCCGGCGGGGCGGGCGACCTCGGGCAGGGGCGTGTCGGGCAGGCTGTCGAAGCCCTCGATCCGCGCCACCTCTTCCACCAGATCGGCCCGGCCCTCGACGTCGCGGCGCCACGACGGCGGGGTGACGATCCAGGGCTCGGCCTGATCGGCGGGGGCGGCGGTGACCAGGAAGCCCAGCTGGCCCAGGATGGTGCCGATCCGGTCGTCGTCCAGGTCCATGCCGCTGAGACGTTTCACATAGGCGGGATCGAAGGCGAAGGGCGCCGGGCTGGCCGGGGGTTCGCCGACGAAGACGATCTCGGACGGTTCGCCGCCGCACAGGTCCAGGATCAGCCGCGTGGCCAGCTCCAGCCCCGGCGTGACCGAGACCGGATCGACGCCGCGCGCGAACCGGTACTGGGCGTCGGAATGGATGCCGAGGGCACGGCCGGTCTGGGCGATGACCAGCGGATCGAACCAGGCGCTTTCGATGAAGACGTCGGTGGTGGTCTCGTCGCAGCCGGTGCTTTCGCCGCCCATGACGCCGCCCAGGCCGATGGGGCGCTCGCCCCCGGCGTCGGCGATGATGCAATCGGTGGCCGAGGCCACATAGGTCTTGCCGTCCAGGGCGATCAGATGCTCGGGCTCGCCGCCCTCGATGTGAGCCGTCTCGGCTGAGACCTGGCCCGCGCGCACCACGATCTCGGTCCCGACCAGCTTGGCCACGTCATAGACGTGCAGCGGGCGGGCGCGGTCATAGGCGATCAGATTGGTCACATCGACCAGGCGGTTGATCGAGCGCAGACCGATGGCGGTCAGGCGTTTCTGCAGCCAGGCCGGCGACGGCCCGTTCTTCACGCCCCGGATCACCCGGCCGGCGAAGACGGGGCACATCTCGGGCGCGTCCAGGCGGACGGTGATCGGCGACGGGAAGGCCCCGCGCACCACGGCGATGTCGAAATGCTTCAGCTTGCCGACGCTGGCGGCGGCCAGATCGCGGGCGATGCCAGCGACGCCCAGCCAGTCGGGACGGTTCGGCGTCACCTCGAAATCGATGACGGGTTCCGCGCCGAACAGGCCGGCGACCGGCGTGCCCACCGGGATCTCGGGCGGCAGTTCCTGGATGCCGTCGCTTTCGTCCGCCAGCTCCAGCTCGGAGGCCGAGCACAGCATGCCGTTCGACACCACGCCGCGCACCGGCTTCTCGACCAGGGTCACGCCCAGGCCGGGCACATAGGCGCCGATGGGGGCGTAGATGGTGGTCAGGCCCGCGCGCGCGTTCGGCGCGCCGCAGACGATCTCTTTCACGCCATCGACCGTCTCGACCTGGCAGACCTGCAGCCGGTCGGCGTTGGGGTGACGCTCGGCCGACAGGATCTTGGCCACGGTGAAGGGCGCCAGCTTGGCGGCGGGATCGAGAACCTCCTCGACCTCCAGCCCGGCCATGGTCATGGCCTCGGCGATCTGATGGACGTCGGCCTCGGTCTCGAGGTGGTCCTTCAACCAAGACAGGGTGAATTTCATGACGGTTTCAGGCCTTGGGCGTATTGGTCAGGGTGCTGACCTGGTCGAGGAACTCATCCGTGCCGGTGAAGCCGACGCCGTAGAATTCGCAGCCGATGAACTGGCAGTCGCGCATCGGGATCGTGCCGATGGCCTTGTCCCCGAGCGGCCGCATCAGCAGATTCTTGATCCCGCCGCGGCTGTCGCCGAAATTGGTGTCGGTGAAGTTCACGCCGCTGGACGCCAGTATGATGGCCGGCCCCTGGAACCGGCAGCCGGTGAAGGTGCGACCCTGGATCAAGCCCTGTCCCTGTCGCGACGCCGCCGCGAACAGTTCGTACAGGATGATGTCGACGTTCTCGAACACCAGGGCGTTCAGGTCGGCTGGATCGGCCAGCGGACGATTGATCGGCAGGATGGAGTTCATCAGCTCAGTCCGCTCGCCGGATTGGGGGCCGCAAAGGCCGAGAAGCCGTAGTGCGCCAGCCAGCGCGTATCGGCGTCGAACATGGGGCGCAGGTCGGGCACGCCATATTTCAGCATGGCCAGGCGATCCACCCCCATCCCGAAGGCGAAGCCCTGATACTCGTCCGGGTCGATCCCGCAGTTGCGCAGCACATTGGGATGCACCATCCCGCAGCCCAGAATCTCCAGCCAGTCGTCGCCGGTGTTGAACACCAGTTTGCCGCCCGACCGGTCGCAGCGGATGTCCATCTCCGCCGAGGGTTCGGTGAAGGGGAAGTGGTGCGGCCGGAACCGCGCCTGGACCTCGTCCAGCTCGAAGAAGCGGGCGATGAAGGTCTGAAGCGTCGTCTTCAGGTGGCCCATATGGATGTCACGGTCGATCACCAGGCCTTCGATCTGGTGGAACATCGGCGTGTGGGTGGCGTCCGAATCCTTACGGAAGGTGCGGCCCGGCGCGATGATGCGGATCGGCGGCTTTTGCGACATCATGGTGCGGACCTGCACCGGGCTGGTGTGGGTGCGCAGCACCTTGCGCTCGCCCGTCTCGGGGTCGGGCTTCAGGAAGAAGGTGTCATGCATCTCCCGCGCCGGATGTTTGGGCGGGAAGTTCAGGGCGGTGAAATTGTGGAAGTCGTCCTCGATGTCCGGGCCTTCCGCGACCGCAAAGCCCATCTCGGCGAACAGGGCGATCATCTCGTCCATCACCTGCATGGTGGGGTGGACCCCGCCCTTCCTGCGCGGCCGGGCCGGCAGGGTCAGGTCGACCCGCTCGGCCTGCAGCCGGGCGTCCAGTTCGGCGGCTTCCAGCTCGGCCTTCTTGGCCGTGATGGCGGCGGACACGCGGTCGCGCAGGCCGTTGATCATCGGCCCCTGTTCGCGGCGTTCATCGGGGCTCATGGCCCCCATCCCCTTCAGCAGGCCGGAGACGGAGCCGGACTTGCCCAGGGCGGCGACGCGCACCTCTTCGAGGGCGGCGACGGTTTCCGCGCCGCCGATGGCGTTGATCAGGTCGAGTTCGAGTGTGGCGAGATCGGTCATTTGGCCCGTGCCTTAGCGGGCCGAAGCGGTTTCGTCACCCTTGAAGGCGCACGCCGGGCCTGATCAGGGCGCGGAGGCGATGGCGACAAGCTGGTCGGCCGGAGCCTTGTTCGCCGCGACGATCCAGGCCGGCGGTTCCGGCTCCCAGCGGATCGGCCGGCCGTCGGTCCTGGTCCAGCGGTGCAGCCAGGAGATCCCGTTGGCCCGAACATAGGTGTCGGCATGGGCGTAGAGAGGGTCGGACAGAGCCTCCTCAAGCGTCACGAACCGATACCCCCGCGCCAGATACAGGGCGTGGATCTGCGGGTACCAGTCCTGGTTCAGGCTGTTGGCGTGCAGCAGCAGGACCTGAGCCGGCTCGCGCCCGCCGGTCAGTTCGGCGCTATAGGGTTCGAAGAAGTCCAGCACCGTGGTCATATGCGCCACATAGGCCTCGCCGATCCGTCGTTTCAGCGCCGCGTCGCCCAGTTGCTCGGCCTTGCGATAGACGTCGCCGAACATCCAGTCGTTGTTGTCGATCGTGACGGGCGCGACCGTATAGCCGCGCTGGGCCAGGCCGGCGGCGATGGCGTCATGCTTGTCCTGGGTCTCGCCCGTGAACAGATAGGGGTGTCGGAACCAGCGCAGGGTCCGGCCGCGCGCCTCCAGCACCGCGCGCGTGTTGGGGGCCCCGGCGTCCACATCGGCCAGATAGGCCTCGGCCGTCGTGCGGTGGATGTTGATGTGGCTGAAGCTGTGGTTGCCCAGGTCAAGCCCGCCGTCCAGCCAGACGTTCAGCGCCGCCGGAAGGGCCGAGGCCCGGACAGGCTCGCAGACCTTGCCCTCGTTGACGAAGGCCGTCCCCTGGGTGTCGAGCGGCTTCAGCATGGCCACGAAATCGGTGGTCAGCCGCATCAGTTCGGCGGGATCGCACAGCGCCGTCTCCGACGCCTGATAGGGCAGGTCGTCGAAGGTCACGGCGACCCGGCGGTCCTGTGCGGCCGCCGGGAAGGCCAGGGCGGCGACCGCCGCAAGACCGCAGATCAGGACACGTATCGTCATGCGTCCAGACTAGTCCGGACTTCCGCGCATGGGAACCGGCGCTGTTATCGTCCGCCTTCGGATCAACTGTCCGCAACGCGCCGTGAAAGGTTCATGATCGGCAAAGCGGTTGTTAAATATCACTGGTTAAGCCCGCCTTCGTGGACATAAGGGGGGGCCGAATGCCGCTGATCGGTGATTTCGTTGACTTGATCGCGCCGGTGGCTCCGTCCACGCCGGGCGCCGAGGTGTTCGAACGCTTCCAGACCGAGCCGAACACCCTGGCCCTGGCCGTCGTGAACGACGAAGGTCGCCCGGTCGGCATCATCGAGCGCAACGCCTTCACCCTGCGCATGGCGGCCGAGTTCGGGCGCGCCCTGTACGCCAAGAAGCCGGCCGAAAGCCTGATGGACCGCAACGCCCCCATTGCGGAGGCCGGGACCAGCGCCGAGACCTTCTTCCAGGCCTATGGGGCGGCGGAATTGGGCGCCCTGCTGAGCGGCTTCATCGTCGTGGCCGAGGGACGCTATGTCGGCGTCGGCACGGCCCTGCAGGTCGTCCAGGCCGGCGCCGCCCTGCATCGCCAGCGCGCCGAGGAAATGGGCGCCCTGGCCCGGGACCTGGCCATAGCCGAGGCCGAGGCCGTCGCCTCCAGCCGCGCAAAGTCCGAATTCCTGGCGGTCATGAGCCATGAAATCCGCACGCCGTTGAACGGGGTTCTGGGCGTCGCCGCCCTGATGGAGCGGAAGCTCGAACAGGAAGAGCTTCGCCCCTATGTCCGCACCGTCATCGACTCCGGCCAGAGCCTGCTGCGTCTGCTGACCGACGCCCTGGACATGTCGCGCGCCTCGGCCGGGATGCTGACCCTGGAGGAAGAACCGCTGGACCTGAGCGCCGTCGCCTTCGACATCGACGCCCTGTGGCGGCCGCGCGCCGAGGAGAAGGGCCTGAACCTGACCGTCCGCACCGATCTTGAAGCCGGTCCCTGGGTCCGGGCGGACGGCATGCGTGTGAAACAGCTGCTGAACAACCTGGTCGGCAACGCCCTGAAATTCACCCAGACCGGCGGCGTGGTCGCCACCCTGGTCAGCCGCAGGTCCGACACGGGCCTGAACGTGGAACTGGCCGTGGACGACAGCGGCCCCGGCGTGCCCGAGGCGGCGGCGGCGACCATCTTCGACCCCTTCAATATCGGCAAGGCCGGACGCGAGGGCGCCGGCGCCGGACTGGGTCTGGCCATCTGCCGCCAGATCGCCGAACGGATGGGGGGAAGCATCGGCCTGGGCGTCTCGCCTTTGGGCGGGGCGCGGTTCCAGGTGCTGCTGCCGCTGACCGCCTGCGCCGCCGACGAAGGGGCCGTCGGTCCCGTCATGGCCGAGCCCACGCCGCACGACACCCTGCATGTGCTGGTGGTCGACGACAACGCCACCAACCGCTTCGTCGCCGCCAAGCTGCTGGAGATGTTCGGCTGCACCGCCGAGATGGCCGAGAACGGCCAGGAGGCCCTGGACGCCGTCCAGGCCCGCCCGTTCGATCTCGCCCTGATGGACATCAAGATGCCGGTGATGGACGGGGTCGCCGCCACCCGCGCCATCCGCGCCCTGCCCGGCCCGGCCTCGCGCCTGCCGATCCTGGCCCTGACCGCCAACGCCGAGGAAGGCGACGAACTGGACTATATCGCCGCCGGCATGAACGGCGTGGCCCAGAAGCCGATCCAGCCCGACGCCCTGTTGAACGCCATCCGCCTGGTGCTGGCGGCGGTTCAGACAGCCGCCGTGCCGCAAGCCGCCTGACCCCGCCCCGAACCGGGTTGGGGGCCTGACCCGAACCTGACTGGGGGACCTGAAACGAAGAACGCCCGCCCCGGGAGACCGGAGCGGGCGTTGATCTTTATCGAACGCGAACGGGCCTGGGCCCGACGCCCTTAGGCCAGGGCGGCGCGGACCTTGTCGGCGACAGCCTTGAAGCCGGCGCCGTCAGCAGCGATCGAGGCCAGGACCTTGCGGTCCAGTTCGATGCCGGCCTTGTTCAGGCCGTTGATGAACTGGCTGTAGGTGAAGCCTTCGATACGCGCGGCGGCGTTGATGCGCTGGATCCACAGGGCGCGGAAGTTGCGCTTCTTGGCGCGACGGTCGCGATAGGCGTATTGCCCGGCGCGGTCGACGGCGGCCTTGGCCGTGCGGATCGTATTCTTGCGGCGGCCGGAGAAGCCCTTGGCCTGCTCCAGAACCTTCTTGTGCTTGGCGTGCGAAGTTACGCCACGTTTAACGCGAGCCATGTCGCTATTCCTTCAAATTCTTTGGGTTGAGATCAGTCGTACAGCGCGCGCCGATCAGGCGTACGGCATGTAGGACTTGATCTTCTTGGCGTCGGCGTCGGCCATGACCGAGGTGCCGCGGTTCTGGCGGATGTATTTCGAGTTGTGGCTGATCAAGCGGTGACGCTTGCCCGCAACCCCGGCCTTAACCTTGCCAGTGGCCGTGAATTTGAAGCGCTTCTTGGCGCCCGACTTCGTCTTCAGTTTCGGCATTTCGATCTCCTTTTTGAGGGGCTACCGCCCTTTGGGCTGCTTGAGCCGTGGGGGTGGTGTTCCTCAGAGTTTAAGAACCGCCTAGGCATGCCTGTTCGCCCGGCGGTTCGGTACGCGAAGGCGCGGCTTGTAAGCGAAGACGCCGGCCGACGCAAGATGAGTCAGGACAAGGACGTGACGGGCGCTTCTGCAGCGACCTGACCCCGGCGGATCGCTCGCCCGGCGTTGATCGCCATCACCGCCGCCGGAATGGTCAGCAGCGCCCCGACCACGAAGGGCCAGTCGTGCCCCAGGCCCGAGAACAGCGCCCCCGCCACCATCGGCCCGAAGATGCGCGCCACCGAGCTGGAGGCCATGTTCAGGCCCAGCATGGCGCCCTGCTGATCGGGCGGCGAGGCGCGGCTGATCATGGCCGAGATATTGGGCATGGCCAGGGACATGCCGCAGGCGCCGACGGCCATGACCAGAGGAATGACCCAGCCCTGGACCAGGGGGATCGACAGGGCGCCCAGCTCCAACCGTGTGGCGGGGAACCAGGCGACCGGGGCCAGGACCTGAAGCACCAGCGAGGCGCCGAACAACAGCATCCCCGTCGCCAGCACCCGCGCCTCGCCGAACCGCCGCGCCAGGCGCCCGGCGAAGAAGCCCTGGTTCAGGGTTGAGACCACGCCGACGATCATGAAGCTGAGCCCCACTTCGCGCGCGCCCCAGGCGTAGCGGCTCTCGGACCACAGGCCGAACACGGCCTCCATCGCCGAAAACCCGGCCATATAGATCAGGGTCACGATCAGCACCCGCGACACCACCGGATTGGTCCGCGCGTCCTTCAGCCCCGCCAGGAAGGGCGGACGCGCCGCCGTGGGATCGGCCTTGGCCCGGCTCTCGCGCAGGAAGACGATCACCCCCACCGCCGCCAGGGCCGCCAGCGCCGCCGCCAGGAAGATCGGCAGCTGATAGCCCAGCCGGCCCAGCTGCGGCTGGGTCAGCAATCCGCCCAGGCCCGGCCCGACGATGAAGCCCAGGCCGAAGGCCGCGCCGATCAGCCCCATCCGGCCCGCCCGCTGCGCCGGCGGCGTCACGTCGGCCACATAGCCCTGGACCGTCGAGATATTGCCGGCCCCCAGTCCGGTGAACAGCCGCACGGCGATGGCCAGCCAGATGTTGGGCACAAAGGCCAGCATCAGATAGCCAAGCGCATTGGCGATCAGGGTGATCAGCAGCACCGGCTTGCGACCGATCCGGTCCGACAACCGGCCCCAGAAGGGTTCGGCGAAGAACTGGCCCAGCGAATAGGCCGAGAACATCAGGGTGATCTGCCACGCCTCGGCCTTCAGGCTCTGGGCGAAGAAGGGCAGCAGCGGCACCACCAGGCCGAACCCGACCAGATTGATGAAGACCACCGAGAACAGCACGGCCAGGGCCGGGGCGCGAACCGTGGGGGGCGTGGATGGCGTCTGAGTCATGCCCCAGGCTTAGCGCGACGCTTGGCCCGCGAGAAGCGCCGTCGCGCCACCTCCCTTCAATCCCTCAGTTTGGCCCGACAGGATTGTTCGCTTCCAGAAACCGCACGGTCTCGCGCAGCATCTGCTGACGGGTGTCGGCGCGCGACAGCCAGTGGTCCTCGCCCTGAAGCTCGATGAACTCCACCGGCTTGCCGGCCCGACGCATGGCTTCCGCCATGATCCGGCTCTGCTCGATATGCACCACCGTGTCGTCCTTGCCGTGGATCAGCAGCAGGGGGCTGTCGACCGTGTCGGCCAGACGGGCCGGCGACAGGGCGTCCAGCGCCCGGTCGTTCAATCGCGCCGCCCCCATGAACCGGTTCCAGTAGCGCACGGTCTGGCTGTCGTTCCGCCCCTCCTGCCGCGCCTCCCAATTGACCATCCGGCGCAGGTCCGACACCCCGGCCACCGCGACGCCGCACCGATAGACTCCGGCGTCCAGGGTGAGCCCGGCCATGGCCGCATAGCCGCCGTAGCTGGCGCCGACGATACAGACGCGGGACGGGTCGATGATCCCCTCTTGCGCCAGCCAACGCACACCGTCCGACAGATCCGTCTGCATCTTGCGCCCCCACTCGCCATAGCCCGCCTCCATGAAGGCCAGGCCATAGCCGGTCGATCCCCGGAAATTGGCCTGCAGCACCGCATAGCCCCGCGAGGCCAGGGCCTGGGCCCACCAGTCGAAGCCCGCCACGTCCTGCGAGGCCGGACCGCCGTGGGCCAGAACCACCAGGGGCAGACCCGAAGGTTCGGACACGCCCGGCGGCAGGGTCAGATAGCCGGGAATATCCAGTCCGTCCTGGGCAGCATAATGGATCGGGCGCACCACGCCGACCTGTTCGGGGGCGATGGTCGGATAGGACTCGGCCAGGCTGTCGGCCACGCCGCGATCAAAATCGACCAGCTGATACTGACCCGCCTCGCCCGTGTCGGTGAAGACGACGATCAGACTCAGATCATCGTTCCAGGACATCAGTCGCGGGGCCTTGTCCTTGAAGGCCCGCTCGATGGACCGCCAGCGCCGCGAGGCCTGCGGTTCCAGAAACTCGTAACGGACGCCGTCCTCCTCGGTCCGGCCGCCGCCGATCAGCAGGCGGGTCTGCGGATGATGCACCAGGAAGTCGGGATGGTGTTCGAACGGCAGGCGGGTCCATTCGCCGGTGTCCACATTGACCTCGAACAGGACGTCCGACGTCTCGGAATCCGTTTCCTGCTGCGCCAGGTCTGGCCGGTCGGCGCCGATGATGATCGTGCGCGGCGTGCGGCCCATGCCGTGGAAGGAGGGCGTGTCCACCAGGGCGTCGACCGCCCAAACCTCGCGGAAGCCATTGCCCTTGGGCAGGCGTAACGACCAACGGCCGGTGCGCTCGACATAGCGGGCCAGGGCGATCACCTCGCCCTCGCCGTCCAGCACATAGTCGTCGGTCTCGCGATCCATCGAGGCCACGGAGCGACCGCGCCCGGTTCTCAGGTCGATTCGGTGCAGATCGATCTGGTCGGTCGTGATGTTCACCCCGCGCACAAACAGGGCGTCGCCGTCTTGCGTGTTGCGGATCGAGGCCGAGCCGTAAAGCACCGCCAGCACGTCCGGGGTGCGATCCAGCACCTGGACCAGTTTCTTCTTCTCCAGATCCAGCACCTGCCCGAAGAACAGCTCCGACCGGGGCACGCCCAGCATGGCGATGCCCCGCGTCTGCGAGGTGACGACCAGAACCCGGTTCTCGCCGATCCAGCGCAGATCCCGCACCTTGACGTCGCCGACGTCGGCGGCGAACAGGTGTTCGCCGGTCGTCATCCGGGTCACGGCGATGGCCCGCGTCTCACCCACCACGGTGATCCGCGCGACCAGGTCGCCGCTGGGCGACAGTTCGATATATTCGATGGCCGGCGTCGCGCCATAGGCCTCAAGCGGCGGCGGAGCCTCGTTCTGGGCCCAGGCGCCCGTCGTCCCCACGCAAACCAAAGCCGCGACCGCAAACGCGACCGCCTTCATCCCAGACCTGAACACCACGCACGTCCTCCCCCGAGTCGAGCCTCCTTTTCGGACGCCCCGCCCCCCAGTTGCAAGGGGTCCGCGCCAGGCGAGACAAAAAGAAAGCCCCGACCGGGTCCGGTCGGGGCTTTCCATATTCAGCGATGGATCGTGTCGATCAGCGCGGGGCCAGGATCATGATCATCTGGCGGCCTTCCATCTTGGGCGAAAACTCGACCTTGGCGATTTCGTCGAAATCGGCCTGGACCTTGTTCAGCAGCTTCATGCCCAGTTCGGGGTGAGCCATTTCACGGCCGCGGAAACGAAGCGTGACCTTGACCTTGTCGCCCTCGTCGAAGAAGCGGTGCATGGCCTTGGCCTTCACCTCATAGTCGTGGGTGTCGATGTTCGGACGGAGCTTGATTTCCTTAAGCTCGACGACCTTCTGGCGCTTGCGCTGCTCGGCCTTCTTCTTCTGTTCCTGGAAACGGTGCTTGCCGTAATCGAGGATCTTGGCCACCGGCGGTTCGGAGGTGGAGACGATCTCGACCAAGTCCATCCCGGCTTCTTCGGCGGCTTCGAGCGCGGAAGAGGTGGGCATGACGCCCTGTTTCTCGCCGTTCTGATCAATGAGCAGAACGCGAGGGGCGCGGATATCCTGGTTCATACGCGGCCCGTCTTTCACGGGCGGCGCTTGCATGGGACGGCGAATGGGCGTCGTTTCCTTATGTGGTCAAAGAAGGCGTGTGTCTTGATGAGCGGAAAGGGGCAGCCTTCGCCACGTCCCCCTCAAGAGCCCCAATATGCCCTCAGAAGCCCTGTTTTTCAAGGCTTCACGGGCGTTCCTGCAATATAGGCGTCGTGCAGGGCCAGCACGGCGTCGAACACATGATCCACGCTCAGGTCCTCAATGGGGGCGAACTGGCCGCGCGTCTCGTTCGAGGCCGCCGTGCGCGTCTTGGGACCCCAGGGACCGTACAGCCACCATTCGGTCGGCCCAAACAGGCCCAGGGTCGGCCGACCCAGGGCCGCCGACACATGCATCAGACCTGAGTCATTGCCCACGAACAGATCCGCCCGGTCGATGGCGGCGGCCGAGGCCAGGATGTCGCCCTTGCCGACGAAGTCGATGCCGCGCGCCCCCGCAGCCTCCAAGGCAGGCGTCGCCGGCGGCCGGTCTCCCGGTCCGCCCACCGGCATGAACCGCCAGCCGTCGAAGCGCGGCTCGGCCTTCAGCTTCTCAACCAGGGCGCCCCAGCGGTCGGCGGGCCAGCTCTTGCCCGGCTGGTGGGCGATGGGGGCCAGGGCGATGATCGGTCCAGGCCCGGCGCCCCCCGCCAGCTGCGGATCGATGACGGCGGCGGCCTCGGCCCGCGCCTGATCGTCCAGGAAGATTTCGGGATCCAGCGGCGTCGCCGACCCCATCAGGCGCGACACCATCTCGACCTTGCGCAGGCCGGTTTCCCACGAGCGATTATAGACGATGCGCCGTTTCGCCGCGACCAGATAGGCCAGGGCCGAACCCCGGATGTCGATCACCAAGTCCCAGCGCGTGCCGATGACCTGCCGCCACAGATCGACCCAGTGGCCGGCCATCTTCTTCTTGTCGAGCACGATGGTGCGCACCACGCCGGGCGCATTGCGGAAGAAGGGCGCGGGCGGACGGCCGCAGGCGATGGTGATCTGCGCGCCTGGAACCTGACGCGCGATCTCGCGGATCACGCCCGACGAGATGACGCAGTCGCCGATGCGGTTGGAGGTGACGAACAGGACCTGGGGCGAAACCTTGTGGGTTGCGGACATTCTCACTCCGTCATCCTCGGGCTTGACCCGAGGATCGGGGGCGCCGCGCGAGGACTGCGTGACGCAGGTTTTCGGCCGAGGGCCGCCTTCTGTCGCCCGTGTGCGTCACGCCCGATCCTAGGGTCAAGCCCGAGGATGACGAACCGGGTCAAGCCCGAGGATGACGGAAGAGAAAAGTCGAGGCACAAGAACGCCCATGACCGACATCGACACCCTGTCCCGCCCCGACGGCGAAACCCTGGCCTTCAAACGCATCGAGGGGGACGGCCCGACCGTCGTCTGGGTCGGCGGCTTCCGCTCCGACATGGAGGGGACCAAGGCCCTGGCGCTGGAGGCGGCGGCGCGCGAACGCGGCTGGTCTTACGTCCGCTACGACCATTTCGCCCACGGCCGGTCGTCGGGCGACTGGCGCCAGGCCACGATCGGCCGCTGGCGCGAGGATGCGATCGCCCTGATCGACAGCCTGTCCGGCCCGGTCATCCCCGTCGGCTCGTCGATGGGCGGCTGGGTCTCGCTGCTGGCGACCCTGGCGCGACCCGAGCGGATCAAGGGGCTGATCCTGGTCAATCCGGCCCAGGACTTCACCGAACGGCTGATGTGGCCCGGCCTGGCCGATCACGAGCGCCAGGCCATCCTGCGCGAGGGCGAGACCCTGATCGTCGAGGAGGGCCTGGGCGAATACGTCCTGACGCGGTGCATGTTCGAGGAGGCCCGCGACTGGCTGCTGCTGGACGGCGTCATCGACATCGTCGCGCCGGTCCACATCCTTCAAGGCCGCGCCGACGACGTGGTCCCCTGGCGCCATCAGGTCGAACTGATCGAGCGTCTGACGGGCGGCGACGTCCGCCTGGACCTGATCGACGGCGGCGACCACCGGCTGTCCGCGCCGGCAGACCTCGACCGACTGGTCGCGGCGGTGGAGGGGATGCGAGGCTAACCTTAACCTTTCGTCATCCTCCGGCAAGCCGCGTCTTCGCGGCGCAGACCGGGGGCCCCAGCGGCGCCGAAGGCGATGCGTACGCTGCCCGATTCCAAACGCAGAGTCCGCGACAGGTTCGCGCTGTCGCGCGCCGCTGGGTCCCCCGGTCTCGCTACGCTCGCCGGAGGATGACGAAAGGAACCTATTTTCCGCCCGTCAGCGCCCCATACAGATCGGTCCGCCGATCCCGGAAGAAGCCCCAGGCCGCCCGATACTTGTCCAGTTCATTCAGGTCGAAACGGTGCACCAGCACCCCCTCCTCCTCGGCGCCCAGGCTCTCGACCAAATCGCCGCGCTGATCGGCGATGAAGGAATGGCCATAGAAGGTCTGGCCCGTCTCCGTCACCGTCTCATGGCCGACCCGGTTGGCGCCCACCACGGGCACGGCGTTGGACACCGCATGGCCCTGCATCGCCCGCCGCCAGGGCTCAGCCGTGTGCAGGCTGGCGTCGTGCGGCTCGGTGCCGATGGCGGTCGGATACATCAGGACGTCGGCGCCCATCAGCATCATCGCCCGCGCCGCCTCCGGGAACCACTGGTCCCAGCAGATGCCGACCCCGACCTTGCCGAACCGGGTGTTCCAGACCTTGAAGCCGGTGTCACCGGGCCGGAAATAGTATTTCTCCTGATAGCCGGGACCGTCGGGAATATGGCTCTTGCGATAGACGCCCAGCGCCTCGCCGTCCGCGTCCAGCATGACCATCGAGTTGTAATACTGCGGCCCGTCCTTCTCGAAGATCGAGACCGGAATGGCCACGCCCAGGTCCTTGGCCACTGGCGACAGGGCCGTGACGCACGGATGTTCGCGCCACGGATGGGCCTGGGTGAACCAGTGCTCCTCCTGCGACACGCAGAAATACGGCCCCTGGAACAGTTCCGACGGCAGGATCACCTGCGCGCCCTTGCCCGCCGCCTCACGCACGAAGTCGATGGTCTTGGCGATGTTCGCCTGCAGATCCTCGCCATAAGAGGTCTGGATGCCGGCGACGGTGATGTTGCGGGTCATGCGGGCTCCTGCTGGGAGATGCAGTGGAAGGATCCGCCGCCAGTCAGGATGGCCTTGGACGGCAGGGGAATGATCTCGCGATCAGGAAAGGCTTCCTTCAACGCCTTGCAGGCCATGTCGGCTGCAGCGTCGTCGCCATAGGTCGGCACCACCACGGCGCCGTTGGCGATCAGGAAGTTCATGTGGCTGGCCGGGATCGGCCGTTCGTCCTCGTCCAGCACCAGGCCCGGCGACGGGATCCTCAGCACACGGATCTTGCGTCCGGCCGCGTCCGTCATGCCCGACACATCGCGCGCCGTGGCGTCATAGACCTCGGCGTTCGGGTCGTTCTTGCCCCAGGCCACCGGGCAGGCCACGACGCCCGGCGCGACGAAGCGGGCCAGGTTGTCGACGTGCCCGTCGGTGTGGTCGTTCAACAGGCCGTCGCCCAGCCACAGCACGGCGCGGGCGCCGATGGCGGCCTCCAGCGCGGCGGTCGCGACCGCCTCGTCCTGGTTCCAGGCCGGATTGCGGTTGGGGTTCAGCAGGCACTGGCGCGTGGTCAGGACCGTCCCCTCCCCGTCGTGATCCAGCGACCCGCCCTCCATGACGAAGTCGTTCCACGTCAGGGCCACGCCCGAATGTTCGCCGATCTGGCCCGCAACGAGGTCGTCGCCCGGCATGTCATACTTGCCGCCCCAGCCGTTGAACCGGAACGCAGCCGCCGTCTTCGATCCCGCGCCGAAGATCGGCCCAGTGTCGCGCAGCCAGATGTCGCCGAACTCGCCGGCCACCACTTCGACATTCTCGACGCCTTCAAAGCGCGCCTTGGCCTCCGCCAGCACATCGGCCTTGCCGACCATCAGCTTGACCTGTTCACGCCCCGGCCCGGCCAGCGCCCGCACCAGCCCCTCGACCTCGTCCTGCGCCTGTTCCAGCGCCTCGAACCAGTATTCCGAATGGCTGGGCCAGCCCACCCACATGGCGCGGTGCGGAGCCCATTCGGCGGGGATGAAGGCGGTCATCGGCGAACTGATCCTGTCTGTGTTCCGGCGGCGGGTCCGGGGACGAAACGCGAGCCGCGCCATATGGCCCCTCCCGCCCCCGACTTCAACGCCGGGCCTATACGCCAAAGAAAAGGGCGGCCCGCGAACGGACCGCCCTCCTTGATAGTGCAACCTATACGCTTAGAACTTGTAGCGAACACCGATCTTGGCTTGCCATACCGACGAGGTGTTCACAGATGAAGACGCATCCTGGTTGATGCCGTCGTACTGGTAGAAGTTGCCCACTCCGGCGGCACACGCTGCAGACGCCCGTTGGCAATTCCGCGCAGTGATATCCGTGGAATAGTAGGGGAAGCCCAGTTGCTGGATCACGCCCCACTCGTCGTTCAGCATGTTGCCGATGTTTTCGATGTCGGCATACAGCGACAGACGCGCGCCGCCTGGGAAGAAGGCCGGCAGTTCCTGTTCGATATGCAGATCGAAGGTCGTCACGTTCGGCGACTTGAAGGCGTTCCGCGGTGTGATCTGTCCGGCATAAGAATTCAGCCCGGTACGCTGAAGGTATTGGTTGAAGGCTACAAAGTCGAAGTTCGCGGCGTAGCGAATGATCGGGTCGCTGGTGGCCGTGACCTGACCCGAGGAGTCGGCCAGCGGTACGTAGAACAGGCCGCGCTGCTGCGAGGAGATTTCGCCGTAGAGCGTGTTCACGCCCGTGCCGTAGGCATAGCTGAAGTTCAGCCCCGAGCGATGCTGACCGAACAGATTGATGCGGGTCATGTAGTCGCCGAAGAAGGCGCGGCTGTAGCTGAGGTTCAGCTTGAAGGCGTCTTCGATCTCGTAGTTGGAGTCCGACAAAGCGATGTGGTTGGGATCGACGACCGCGACCTGCTGGTAGTTTGACAGAGCCACCGAGGACGTACCCGGATTGCGCTCGGTCGAGTCCAGATAGGTGTAGGAGAAGTTGAAGCCCAGGCCGCGGGCCCAGCCGTCATACCAGTCCTTGCTCAGCGAGATGGCGAACTGATCCGTCTGGCCCCCGGTAGTGTTGGTGAGCATCAGCACCGACTGTGTGAACGGCGTAGCGGTGTCGTTGAAGAAGGTCGGACGGCCGTCAGGCGCGTTGACGCCCTGCTGACGCGCCAGGTTCAGATCGACCCAGGCCACGGCCTTATCGACTTCCGAGTGAACGTATTCAGCACGAACCATCCAGCCTTCACCCGCGCCCCAGCGGCTCAGATCAAAGGTCTGAACGGCGCCCAGCGACGTCTTCCAGATCGTGGGCGTCTCGAAGGTCGGATCGATGATGTTGATCAGACCCGTGCCGCGGTTGGCGCTGGTGGTGACGCGGTCCTTAGCCACCTGGGCGACGTTGAAGCCGTCGACATTGTCCAGGGCCGCCAGTTCCGCAGCCGAACAGACCGGGAAGGTTGTGGCGAAGTTCGAAGCATAGCCGGCGCGCTTGCACTGGAAGGTGCCCAGCAGGTTGCCGGTGTTGGTGTAGTTATTGGACACCCAGACGTTCGGCGAACCGCCCTGGAAGCGACCGAAGCCACCGTAGATGGTGAGGGAGTCGTTGGCTCGCCAGTTGAAGCCGAAGCGCGGCTGCAGGGCGGAAATGCCGTCGATGTTGCTGTTGCTGGCGAAGCCGTAGGTGCTTTCGAACAAGGGATTGGCCAGCGGCTTGTCGTCGGACTCATACCAGTCGTAACGCAGACCGGCATTGACGGTCAGGCTGGGGGTGATTTGCCATTCGTCTTGGAAGAACAAGGTGTTCAGCGCGTAGCCGAACGAGGCCCCAGCATCGTTCTTGTTGTTCGAGGCGGCATTCTGATAGCCGATCGATGAAGCGCGACCAGCTTCATAATCTGCGAGCGAGGCGAACTCGTACTCGGCGTTCGCGAACTGGACGAACAGGTTAAAGATTTCGGTCTCTTCACGCTCGTAGCCGAAGGTGAAGTTGTGACCGCCGTCGGCGCGATAGGTGCCGACGGCGCGATACTGGTTGACGTCGTTGGTCAGCGAGTTGGCGTGACGCGAACGTTCCGGACCGAAGCGGATCGAGCGGCGCGGCGCCGGGCCGCCCGGGTTGTCCAGATAGACCTGGAAGGCGGCGAAGTCCGAACCGGCGAGGTTCGACGAAATGTTCTCGACTTCCTTGCGCGAGAACGCAAACTCGGTCGAGAAGCGATCAGTCCAGTCTGAGAACAACTGAGCCTTGTAGGCCACCAAGTTGGATTCCAGCGTGTAGGCCGACGACAGCAGGCCGACGCTGGGGTAGGTCCCGCTGGTGGAGGTGTTGTTCAGACTGAGAACACCGCCCTTGGTCTGCTGATAGGACACGACAGCGCGGTGGCGGTCGTTGATGTTCCAGTCCAGCTTGGCGAAGTATTTCTCGTCTTGCGTCGTCAGCTCGTCGGCGATCGCATCCAGCGGATCATAACCGTAGACATCTTGGGCGATCTGACGAACCTGATCGACCTGAGCCTGGGTGATGCCGGGGACTTCGACCGCCGCGCCTGAGCCTTCGGGACCGGTCAGGACAGGTTGCGTCGATTCAAACTTCTCGTAATTCAGCAGGAAGAACAGTTTGTCCTTGATGATCGGACCGCCGAGCGTGGCGCCCCAGGTCTTTTCTTCGAATTCCGAACTCGAAAGATCGACGTTGCGACGCGCGCCCGTCTGGAAATCGTCGTAGCTGAAGGTGTCGCCCTGCATGTCCTGGTCGGTCTTCTCGTAGAAGGCCTCGCCGTGGAACTCATTGGTGCCGGACTTGGTCACCGAGTTGATCACGCCGCCCTGGAACGACCCGTACTGGACGTCATAGGGAGCCACATCGACACTGACTGCTTCCAGAACCGAGACGGAAATCGGCGAACGAACGGTCGGATAGCCGCTGGCGGCCAGACCGAAGTCGTCGCCTTGGCGGATGCCGTCCACCAGGAAGGCGTTCATCTTATTGCTCTGACCGCCGATCGACAGGGCGTCGTTGTTCGACGGGTCAACGGTCGCGAAGGGCGTGGTGCGAACAAAGTCACGAATGTCGCGGCTGACGCTCGGCAAAGTCTCGATGTCGGCTAGACCGATATTGGAGCGCGGGGAAGTCCGCAGACCGCCGCCAGCCACACCAGTGACGACGATGTCGCCCAGATCCGCTGCGCCGCTTGCGTCCGGCGCGGTGATCACTAGTTCGACCGACACGGCCGTGCCGATGCCGATTGAAGGCACTTGGCTGACAGCCTCACCAGAACTCGACACCGAGCTGACGATGAAGGGACCGCCGACGCGCAGATTGCGCGCCGAGAATTGGCCGTTGAAATCTGTAACGGTCGTCGACACTGTGCCAGTCGGAACGTGGGTGACGCTGACGGTCGCACCCGCCACAGGCGCGCCTGCCGCGTCATAAACGCCGCCAGAGATCGCCCCGGTGGTTTCTTGAGCGAAGGCGGCCGTTCCCGCCGACATCATGAGGGCGACGGCCGAAGCGCCGTACGCCAGGTTGCGGAATGTCATCTAGCTATCCCCAGCTGGTGGACCGAAAATGGTCAGGACGTGTTTCAAGCACGTCACAATCCAGCCCCCTCTACGTCTGCTCTTGAAACGCTGGGCGACATTTATATGTCAGACTCGTGACAAGGCCCAGTGGTGGCTCAAGAGCCACACATGGTTCTCCGATAAGCGCAATTTTTGGCTAGGAGACCCGCTCGAACATGTCGGCGGCGCCAGACGCCGTGCGCTGTATGGCGCGCGGCTCGTGGAAATTGCCGTTGACCTGGCTCTGGGCGATCACATGGGCGCGGAACCGGGTGAACAGGGCGGTGTCCGGCGCCTGGGGCGCGGACCAGAAGTCGTCCAGCGCCTGCTGATCGGTCAATCCGTCGAAGTCGAAGAAGGCGTCGCCCAGAACCTTGACCGGCGTGTGGAAACCCAGGGCGGACAGGGCGGCGCTGGAGTTATTCACCACCATCCCCTGCGAGGCGCGACACAACTGGGCCAGATTGCCCCCGTCGATGAAATCGACCCGTCCTTGCAGTCCGCGCTCGATGACCAGACGCCGCGTCACCGCCGACAGATCGACCAGACCCGGATCCAGCGGATGGTTCTTCACCACCAGCCGCGCGTTCCGGGGCGCATGGGCTGCGAAACTGGTCATCACCTCCGCGAGGAAGGCGGTGTTGTCCGCGTATCGCGAATAACGAAGCAGTTGCGCGTCGCCCTCGCGCTGGAGACAGGCGATGAAGAACTCCCCCCGCGCGGCGATGACATCGACGTCGTTCTCCGACGGACGGCGCAAGGCGAGCCCTAGATAGCGCCGCACATGCCCCAGGCACTGGCTCAGGGGCGAGGCCGTGTAGTGGTTGGCGTGACGCGGGAACAGGAAGGCGCCGACCGTCTGGGCCAAATGATAGGCGGTGATGTTGACCACATGGTGAGGCAGGATCCGACCCACAGGAATGGGCTCGGGAAGGACGGGTTCCGGCGCGGGATAGCCGTCTCGAAAACGGGGAAGGCCGCTGGACGCATTGACGCCGTTCAGTTCGACCGTGACCCAGTCTGGACGGAAATATCCATTCTCGAGCACCCAGACGCGAGCGTCGAGCCCTTCGATTGCCGACAGGACCGCGCGATTATAGGGGCCGCCTTCGCCAAACAGGAGCAGATCGGTGAAGTCAGCCGCCACCTCGCTTAAACGTTCGGCCCAGACCTCCGCTGCGGCCTTGAACACGACGCCGCCGGGGCGGCGCCAGTTCATGGCGTCGCCGGCGTTGAAGATCATCCGCTGAACCGTCGCCCCCCGAGCCTCCAACGTCCGCGCCAGAGCGACGCCGAATCCTCCGAAAGGCGCCGACACGATCAGGAACCGCCGGCCGGACAGACCTTGACGGGGGCGGTTGACAGGCAGGACAGTCACTTCGCCGCCGTACTCAAGCGGCTGAGCGGGCGCGCGAAGCCGCGATTGGACGTTGGCGGCGCTGTCCGCCCTGAGCCGGTAACGCCGCCTCCGGCGCCCCGTGACCTGTCGATGCGATTGGCGAAGATCAACCATTTTACAGACCCCCAGCGCGCTCGACACGGCGCGACGGGTCAAGAGACGACTCTTCGCCGATGCAATCGGGGCGTTTGGCGGAGAATGTGACCATTGCGCTTTATGTCGCTCGCTACAGAGGTCGGATCAACCCAAATTCCATAATGCGGCGCGATTTCGACCAACCGTTACCGTCTCTCCACATAGAAAAAGCCGCCGCCCTCGAAAGAGGACGGCGGCTTTTGATCCGTCCGATAGACATGCTTCAAGTCCTGAGCCTCCGGCCCGACTTTCGTCAGGCCGGAGACCATAGGCTTAGAAGTTGATGTCGATCGTCGCGCGACGGTTGAGCGGCTCACGCACGCCGTCAGCAGTCGGCTTGGCCAGGGCGGTTTCACCCTTGGCGTCCAGGGCGATCACGCCGCCATTGACGCCTTGAGCGACCAGAGCGTCCGCGACGGTGCGCGAACGACGGTTCGACAGGCCCAGGTTATAGGCGGCCGAGCCCGAGGTGTCGGTGTAGCCGACGATCAGGACGCGCGTCGGACGACCCGACTTGGCGTAGGTCGCGGCTTGCGTCACGACCGAGCGGGCTTCCGTCGTCAGGTCCGAACGATCCCAGTCGAAGTAGACCACGAACTGACGGGCGACCGGAGCCTGAGCCACCGGAGCCGGGGGCGGCGGCGGGGGCGGAGGCGGCGGGGGCGGCGGGGGCGGAGGAGGCGGCGGCGGCGGCGCATCTTCAGCGCCGAAGCTGTAACGCAGGCCCAGGGTCACGGTATGCGACTGGTCGTAGTCGCCGTCCCATTCGCCGAACGAGGTCGCGCCGACGCCGGTGCCGACCGTGGTCGAGGCGAACGACGCGTCGCCCGTCAGATAACGGTAGGTCAGGTCGATGTTGGTGCGATCACCCACGGCCCAGGCCAGACCGGCGATCGCTTGAGCGGCGAACTTGGTCGAGTCGTCATCGGCCGTGAAGGTAGCGCCACGGTTGGCGCGCAGATTTCCGGTCGTGTCGGTGGTGACGCGGTTCACACCGGCGCCCAGACCGACGAAGGGACGGATGCCCCAAGCTTCATAGCCGAAGTCATAGATGACATTGGCCATCAGGGTCGTCGACTCGATGTCGCCTTCCGGAGAGAAGCAGCCGCCGGTCGCCGGGGTGAAGTTGCAAAGGCCCTGGGTGCCGGAGACGGCGCGCACGGTGCCGATGTCGCCCGAGCGGTAGCCGCCTTCGAGTTCAACGCGCCAGTTGGGGTTGAAGCGATAGCCGAGACGGGCGAAAGCCGCCCAGCCGTCGTTCACTTCATAGTTCCAGTTGGCGCCCGTCGTCGACGACTCGGCGTTGATGTCGTCGATCATGTGGTAACCCGCGTCGATCGCGCCGTACCAGCCGTTCGGTTCCGCCGAGGCCGCGCCAGCTGCGAACAGCCCTGCGACGGCGACGGAGGCGAGAAGTTTGAGCTTCATAGCTTCCTCAATCTGTAAAATGCCTGAAGCCGAGCTGTTGCCCGACGTTCCCGAGCCAAACGGCATCGCTGGACGGTTGTTCCGTACCCCTGAGACGAATGTGGCGACTGTGGCGCCGTTTCAACACAATGGGCGAACGCGGGTCGGGAAACCGCCCCGGTTGCGGCTTGCAGCGACTTGCGTTGATGCCGCGTGAGGGGCCTAAGTTCGCAAAGAGGAAACCGTTCTGGTCTCAAGTCGCGCGTAAGGCGCGACAGGCCCGCCCAATCAAGAAGGATCTCCGTCATGCGCGAAGCCGTCATCGTCTCCACCGCCCGCACCCCGATCGGCCGCGCCTATCGCGGCGCCTTCAACGACACCCAGGCCCAGCAACTGGGCGCCCATGCGGTGAAACACGCAGTCCAGCGCGCCGGCGTCGACCCGGCTGAGATCGAGGACGTCATCATGGGCGCGGCCCTGCAGCAGGGTTCCACTGGCACGAATGTGGCGCGTCAGATCGCGCTTGCCGCCGGCCTGCCGTCTTCGGTTCCGGGCATGAGCCTGGACCGCCAGTGCGCCTCGGGCCTGATGGGCATCGCCACGGCGGCCAAACAGGTGGTGTTCGACCAGCAGAAGATGGCGGTCGGCGGCGGGCTGGAGAGCATCTCCCTGGTCCAGAACCAGTACATGAACCTGTACCGGGGCAAGGACGAGGCCCTGCTGAAACTGGCGCCCCATATATATATGTCGATGCTGGAGACGGCCGAGGTCGTGGCCCGCCGCTATGGCGTCAGCCGCGACCGCCAGGACGAATACGCGCTTCAGTCCCAGCAGCGCACGGCCCAGGCCCAGGCGGCAGGCCGGCTGGACGCCGAGATCGTGCCCATGACCACCACGATGCTGGTCACGGACAAGGCGACCGGCGAGACCTCTTCAAAGGAAGTGACCCTGTCGAAGGACGAGGGCAACCGGCCCGACACTACCCTGGAAGGCCTGAAGGCGCTGAAACCCGTCTTCGGCAGCGGCGAAGAGATCCAGCAGGGCGAGTTCATCACCGCCGGCAATGCGTCCCAGCTGTCCGACGGCGCCTCGGCCTGTGTCATCATGGAGGCCGGCGAGGCGGTGAAACGCAATCTTCAGCCGCTCGGCGCCTATCGCGGCATGGCGGTGGCGGGGGTCGAGCCGGACGAGATGGGCATCGGCCCGGTCTACGCCGTGCCCAAACTGCTGAAACGTCACGGCCTGACGGTGGACGACATCGGCATCTGGGAACTGAACGAGGCCTTCGCCGTCCAGGTCCTCCACTGCCGCGACACCCTGGGCATCCCGGACGAACTTTTGAACGTCTCGGGCGGCGCCATCTCCATCGGCCACCCCTACGGCATGTCCGGCGCCCGCATGACCGGCCACGTCCTGAGTGAGGGCAAACGCCGCGGCGCCAAATACGGCGTCGTCACCATGTGCATCGGCGGCGGTATGGGGGCGGCCGGCCTGTTCGAGATCTTCTAAGACCATCACCCACTCCAACTCCGTCATCCTCGGGCTTGCCCCGAGGACCGGACGCGGATCGGGCTGTGCGCCGCCCGTGATGCAATGCGGCGGACCATCCGGCCCTCGGGTCAAGCCCGAGGGCGACGGGTGATCAAGGTCAGACCCGCTCGCTGACCTTGATCGCCGCCCGGCATCCCGCCTTGATCACCCCGGACAACAGCCGATAGGCGGGCGCCTCGCGACTGCCGTGTTCGATGGCGTGGTCGTGGTGGGCCAGTTCCTCGTCGCGGAACTGTTTCAGCTCGGCGGCCAGCTCGGGGTCGCGCTCGCCGATCTCGGCGATCTGGTCGGCGTAGTGTTTTTCGATCACGCTCTCGACCGCCTCGGTGCAGGCGTGCGCCGCCTTCTCGCCCATCAGGGCCGTGCCGGCCCCCAGGGCCGAGGCCGCGATCCGCCACAGCGGCGTCATCGCCGTGGGCCGCACCCGGCGTTCGTTCAACAGCCGTTCGAACCGGGCCAGATGCACGGCCTCCTGGTCCTGCATCTCCCCCAGATCGCGCACCATGCCGCCGTGCGCCTTGCGGCCCTCGAACACGGCCTTCTGGGCGCGATAGATCAGGACCGCCGCATATTCGCCGGCGTGATCGACGCGCAGGATCTCGTCCATCCGCGCCTTGTTCGCGCCCATTCCCGGGCGCGGCAGAGGAATATGGGATGTCGAGTCGGTCATGGCGTCAGGCCTTTTCGAACCGGGGGGCGCGGGCGTCCTTGGGGCGTTTGGCCGCCAGCAGGCTGAACCCTGCCAACGCCAGGGAGATGACGGCGTTCCAGCCCGCCATCGACAGGCCCAGCCAGCTCCAGGCCACGGAATCGCACATGGCCACCCTCTGGGCCGGCCCTGTGCCGAGCGCCAGGGCGGTCAGGCTTTCGAGATCGATCGCGCCTCCGCCCATGCAGGTCGCGGGCAGGCTCCACCATTTGTATTCACCCCCCATATGGAAGACGGCGGTAACGGCGCCGGTGGCGAAGACGGCGGCCAGCAGAAAGGCGGCGATCCGGGGCGTGCCGCGTCGGCTGCCGCTCAGGATCGTCCAGGCCGTCGCCACCACCGCCACGGCCACCGCGCCCCAATAGACCTCGCGTTGTTTGAGGCAGAGGTTGCAGGGCGCCAGGCCCGCGAAGCGCTCAAAGGCATGGGCCGCGCCCAGCATGGCCAGCGACGCGGCCAGGGCGAAGGCGGTCCACCAACGGGTCAGCAGGCGATAGATGTCTCTCATCGTGCAGCGGTCTTACCCCGCCAAGGCGTCGCCGTCGACTTACAGAAGCTTCAGCACCACGATCAGTGCGATCAACAGCCCCAGACCGATCCCGAACCACAGCGCCAGGCGTTTCTCGACCTGGGCCAGCATGACCGCCCCCCAACGCTTCAGGATCCAGGCCTCGAGGAAGAACCGGCCGCCCCGGGTCACGACCGACGCCCCCATGAAGATCGGGAAGCTGAAGGCCGCCAGGCCCGAGGCGATGGTCACCAGCTTGTAGGGAATGGGGGTAAACCCCTTGATCAGTATGACCCACAGGCCCCACTGGGCGAACCATTGGCGGAAATGATCCAGCCCGTCCGAATGGCCGAGAACCCGGAGGATCGCGAGCCCGAGGTCGGTCAGGAAATAGCCGATGGCGTAGCCGAGCATCCCGCCCAGAACCGAGGCCAGGGTGCAGACACCAGCATAAAAATAAGCCTTCTCCGGCCGGGCCAGGATCATTGGCGCCAGCATCACGTCGGGCGGGATGGGGAAGAAGGAACTCTCGGCGAAGGCGACCACGGCCAGGGCGGGCGTGGCGTGGCCGCCTCGCGCCAGATCAAAGACGCCGTCATAGAGCTTGCGAAGCATGGAAATCCCTTGGAAGGGGCGACGCCCTAGCAAGACCTGCGTCCGACGTCACGCGCCGCGACATCGCAGCCCTCGCCGTCCGTTCCCGACGCCTCTAAAGGAGGCGGCATGACTGTCCCCTCCCCGTCCGGCCACGCCGACGACGTCAGCCACGACATCTCGCGCCTGCTGCGCCGGCTGTCCGACGACGGCGGCGACGCCGGTCTGACTTTGGAAGAAATTCGCGACCGGCTGGACGAGCGCGCCTACGGCCTGCTGATCCTGCTGCTGTCGATTCCCTGCCTGGTGCCCGGCCTTTACGGCGTGCCCCAGGTGGTCGGAGTGGCCATCATCCTGCTGGCCGGCCAGATGCTGGTCGGGCGCGAAGAGCCCTGGCTGCCGCGCTGGCTGCTGAAGCTGCGCGCCAAGGCCAGCTGGCTGAAGGCCATGGCCGATTTCGCCGAGTCGAAACTGGGCTGGATCGACCGGCTGTCGCGCCCCCGCCTGCGCCGCTTCGCCGATGGCCCCGGCGAGAAACTGGCGGCTGTCTTCATGATCCTGGCCACCCTGACCATCGTCCTGCCGATGACCAACACCATACCCTCCGTCGCCTTGGCGCTTCTGTCCGTCGGCCTGATCCAGCGCGACGGCCTGTTCGTGATCGGCGGCGCTGCGCTGACGACGGCCTGGCTGACGATCCTGGGCGTGGTGGCGACCGGGTTGCTGCTGGGCGCGGAATGGGCGACGCGGCTGCTGCCCGGCTGAAGCCTCGAAATTGAAGAGCGCTGGACGCAGGCTTCAGTTGAATCACTTCGCGTCATCGCATCATTATGCGCTCGCCTAGTCGCCGGAGTCTGATTCCATGAAGTCGAACCTGACCGGCGGCCTCGCCGCATTTGTCCTCGCCTTCGGGGTAGCCGCACCGGCCCAGGCCCAGCAGGCGGCCACAATTGAGGCGCGCACCGCACCCGGCGGCGTCGCCGTCACCTGGCGGCTGGCCCAGCCGACCAATCAGGTCGTCTTCCTGGACCCCGACATCATCCGCAGTCTTTGGACCGTAACGACGCCCGGCCTGACCTTGGCGGACGGCGTCGTGACATCCGAACGGCCTTTCGACACCTTCGAAATCCTGATTTCGCCCGACGCAGCCGAAGTGGATCGCGTCTATATGGGCCTGACCCGGGTCGGCGCAGGTCATGTGCTCTACGGGCCCGGCTTGGCGCTGAAGGGCATGGACGCCGAACTGACCTTCAGGCCTGTCGAGGGCGAGACAACCTTGCCCGAGGCGGAGGCGATCAAAGGCTATGCCTACGTCGGCCCAGAGGAGGCTGTGACGCGCAGGGCCGGCGGCGCGGCCGTGATCGGCGCCTCGGTTCCCGCATCGCTTTCGACGCTGATGGGCGACGGCTTTCTGGCCGCACAAGGTTTCTACGGCGCCAGATTGGGCCGCGACCTGCCTTACAAACCGGTCCTGGTGGTCACGACAGACAGCCCCGGTCCGACGACGTTTCGCGGGGATGTAACAGACACCGGCGTCATCGCATTGCGCTTCTACGGCACGTCCTGGGACAGCCCGCCCGAAGAGGTTACCGGGCCGCTTTCCACCTTCGTCTGGCATGAGACCTTTCACCTGTGGAATGGGCACGGAGTCATCACCAAGGATGGCGACACTGCGCCCTGGCTTCATGAAGGCGGCGCGGAATACGGCGCTCTGGTCGCCGCTGCATCGTCCGGCGTCATCGATGACGCCCAGGTGAAATCCTCCCTGGCCCAGCGCCTGAACGGTTGCCGATCGGCTTTGGAGGATCGCGACTATAACCCCCGGCGCCTGCGATCCGGCTCGGCGGTCTACGATTGCGGCGTCGTGATCCAGTGGATCGCAGATCTGGAAGCGCGCCAGGCCTCGGACGGCCGGCGCGACATCTTCGACCTGTGGAAGACGCTGCTGGACGCCGGTCGCGCTGGCAACGGCTACGGAGTGGCCGACTTCCGCGCCCTTCTCCCTGGCGACAGCGGCGTCAGCATCCTGCTCGACGGGCCTGGCGTGGACCGGTGGTCGGGCCTCGAAACCCGACTGGCGACCCTGGGCGTCACGCTGGAGGACAAGCCCGGCCGGGACGACTATCGCCAGGCCGCCCTCTTCCATCTGAACGATCAGAACTGCACCGGCGGCGGGACGGGCTTTTACCGGAATCCCGAAGGCATAAAGCTGGACACGGGCGACAGGTGCGGCGTGCTGTCGGGCGCCCCCCTTCTGGCCAGCATAGAGGATCACGACCCCTATGCGGACCCCGAAACCATGTTCTTCGCGGTCCAAGCCCGTTGCGCCCAAAACCTATCGGTCCGCTATCGGTTCGCAGACGGTCGGACGGTCGAGGCCGTCTGCGAGGCGCCGTTGCCAACACCCAAGGCTTGGGCCGTAACCACGGCGCCGATACTGGCGACGCGCTCGACCTGAGACCTTCGCCCAACTCCTAACGCATCACGACCCCGTGGGTCCGCCTTGGCTCTGTCGTCATCCGCGACTAGGTTCCGCGCCAATCGGCGGCCCCTTTCGGTTAAGCCCGCCACCAAAGCTACGCGGGAGACGCGCCATGAACGATATGACCCAGGCCCCTAACCAAGCCACTGCGGAACAGATCAACCTGGAAAACCCCCTCGGCGTCGACGGATTCGAATTCGTCGAATTCACCGGCCCCGAACCCAAGGCGATGATTTCGCGCCTGGAACTGATGGGTTTCACCCAGACCCACGTGAACCCCAAGACCGACGTTGTGCGCCTGAAGCAGGGCGACATCTCCTTCCTGGTCCACCGCACGCCGACCGGTCAGGCCCAGGCCTTCGCCGCTGACCACGGCCCCTCGGCCAACGGCATGGCCTTCCGCACCACCGACGCCAAGGCCGCCTATGAAGGCGCCCTGGAACGCGGCGCCGTGGCGGCGACCGACGCGAACGGCGGGGCGCTGGGCGACTATCCCTATATCCTTCAGGGCATCGGCGGTTCGCTGCTGTACGTCATCGACCAGTACGGCGACGCCGGCTCGCTGTATGACGCCTGGGACGAGATCGAGGGCTGGGAAGAGGCCGAGCGCAAGAACTCGATGGGTCTCGAGATCCTGGACCACCTGACCCACAATGTCCGTCGTGGCCAGATGCGCACATGGTCGGGCTTCTACGGCTCGGTCTTCAACTTCGAAGAGCAGAAGTATTTCGACATCAAGGGCAAGGCGACCGGCCTGTTCTCGCAGGCCATGATCGCGCCCGACCGCGCCATCCGCATCCCCCTGAACGAAAGCCAGGACGACAATTACCAGATCGAGGAATTCCTGCGCCGCTACAACGGCGAAGGCATCCAGATCATCGCCCTGACCACCGATAACATCTTCG
>NZ_JAUSOE010000165.1 GCF_030656255.1 Brevundimonas sp.
GGCTGCAGGGTCTGTCGCCCAAGGAGAACCGGGACGTGCCGCCGCTGGACTATGATCTGGTGCGCCGGCTCAAGCGCGAACGGCCGCATCTGAACGTCTCCATCAACGGCGGGATCGCCAACCTCGACGAGGCCGAGGCCCATCTGGCCGAGACGGACGGGGTGCGGCTGGACGGGGTCATGCTGGGTCGCGCCGCCTATCACGAGCCGGCCATCCTGGGTCAGGCCGACCGCCGTCTGTACGGCGCAGACACGGCGGACGTGGACGCCTTCGCCGCCCTGGACCGCTACCGCCCCTATATCGCCGCCCGGCTTGAGGAAGGCGCGCGCCTGCCCGCCATCACCCGCCACATGTTGGGCCTGATGCATGGCCGCCCCGGCGCGCGCGCCTTCCGCCGCATCCTGACGGTCGAGGCCATCCGGCCGGGCGCCGGGCTGGAGGTGGTGGACCAGGCCGCCGACGCGGTGCGCGAAGCCGAGGCCCGTCGCGAAGAGGCGGCCTGAGGCGGGAGCGCCTCAACGAATGACCGTCCAGACGCGCCGTCCTGAGGGATCGAATCGTTCAAGACGTCGCCGATGAGGTGGATTTATAAGCCGAACAAATACGGCGTGGACTCAGTCGCTTAAGGCCGACCATGTCCGGTTGAGCGCGCCCGAACAGGCCCGCGCCCCTTTCTGGCCACAAGTTAACGCGACAAAACCGGCGCCGGCGGCGTTGGGAGCCGGCGCCTCAATGAGCAAATCGGATGATCGGCGCTTCCGCTGCCTTCGCCATGATGTGGGCCGCCATGTCCTCGCTCTCGAGCGGACCGGTCCCTTACAATGTCGCTGTTGCGGCGGATGAAGCCAGGGTTCAACCCCTGGCTCCCGAGATCGGTTCCACCGAGGCCTCGTCAGAAATCGCCTCGGAACTGGACGCTGACCAGGCCGAACTGATGGCCGGCGATCCGGACTGGCGCGCTTCGGCCCGCCTCTATCACGCAGGCGGCGGCGGGGCGACGGGCAATGATTCCCTCGGTTGCCGCCCCATCGCCATGCGCACCGTCGCGGTCGATCCCCGCGTCATTCCCCGCCGCACCAAGCTGTTCATCCGCGAGACGGTCGGCCTGCGTCTGGCCGATGGTTCGATCCACGACGGCTACTGGTACGCTTCCGACACCGGCGGCGCGATCAAGGGTCAGAAGATCGACCTCTACACCGGACATGGCCGGGGCTCGATGGCCCAGGCCCGTCGGCTGAACATGCAGACCCTGACCATCGCCGACGCCGGCCGTTTCGACGGCTGCCCCCCGGCCTGGGAAAACGCCTCCAACTAAATTCGAACCAGACGAAAAACGCCGGCGCGCCTCACGGCCGCCGGCGTCTTCGTGTCCGCCTGAGACCGGACCCTATTCCAGTTCGCTGACCTTCAGCGTCGACTGCACCATGTCGTCGCCATAGGTGCCCACCCAGACGTCGTAGCGTCCGCCCTGGGGATTGGTGATCAGGACCTTGGGGTTCACGCCGCCGCCGCTGTCGTCATCGCAATACCAGCGTCCGTTCGGCGCATTGACCAGAAGCGTGGTGTCCTCGGACGCCTCGACCAGGAAGGTCAGGTCCAGGTCGCCGGGTTCGAAGAAGACCTGATAGTCCGCCGCCGCGCTGACCTTGCCCTCGCAGCCCGGCTTGGCCGCAGAGGCCGGGATCGACCCGCCCGCCAGGATCGGCTTCTCATGCGGGTCCGGCGTAAAGCCAGAACGCAGCCTCACCGAGCCGAAATTAGGCTCCAGGTCCGCATCCGGCGCGCCTGCGGCGCTCGTCTCCGACCCGCCCAGTTCGCTGATCTCCAGCGTCGATTGGACCATGTTGTCGTTATAGGTGCCCAGCCAGATGTCGTAACGCCCGCTTTGCGGGTTCGAGATCAGCACCTTCGGGTTCAGATCGCCGCCGCTGTCGTCATCACACAGCCACTGGCCGTCGGGGGTGTTGACCAGAAGCGTGGTGTCCTCGGACGCCACCGCGCGGACGGTCAGATCCAGATCGCCGGCCTCGAAGGTCAGTTGCAGATCGGGCGCGGCGCTGACCGATCCCTCGCAGCCCGACCGGGCGGCCGAGGCGGGCACGGAGCCGCCGGCCAGAATGGACTTGGTCCAGGGATCCGGCGTGAAGCCCGTCTGCAGCGTGACCTCGCCATAGTTCGGGTCGAGAGTGAAGTCCGGCTTGGCGCCGCTCTTCTGTGCGACGCTGACGCCGGGCGCGAACGCGAGCGCGGCGCCGGCGACGAGGGCGATGATCTTCATGGGGTTGATGTCCCTTGCCTGCGGCCTCCCGCCGCAGAGCGAACATATCCGCTTCCCGGTCACGGCACAGCTTCAAATCGCAACGGTCTAGAAGCGACGCCGGCCCGTGACTGTCTCGTAGAACAGGCGGAAGTCGCCCATCAAGCTCCACAACGGATACTGGAAGGTCGCCGGGCGGTTCTTTTCGAAGAAGAAATGCCCGACCCAGGCGAAGCCGTAGCCGATCAAGGGCATGGCCAGAAGCCACCACGGATTCAGCGTCAGCCCGAAGCCGACGAAGGCCAGGATCACCAGACCGGTGCCGACCACATGGATCCGCCGGCAGGTCCGGTTGGAATGTTCGTGGATGTAATAGGGATAGAAGGCCTCGAACGAGGCGTATCTTTCCCCTGGTCTGAGCGGCGCGGTCATGGACGGAGGGTGCGCCTCCGCCCATGACCAGGCAAGCCCTTAGGCCTTGGGCTTGAACCCGGCCTTCTTGAAGCCCGGCTTGGCCTTGAACGGCTTCTTGGCGAACGGCTTGTCGCCGGCCGCGTTCGAGCGCGGGTTCTCGCCGCCGGCGTCCGCCTTGGGAGCCCAGGGTTTCTTCTTGAACGGCGGGCGGGCGTCGCCCTCGCCGCTGTCGGCGCGCTTGTAGGGCGTCTTCTTGAACGGACGGTCGCCGTCTTCACGACGCGGCTTGCCGGCGCCGGCGAACTTGCCCGCCTTCATCGAACCCGGAGTCGGGGCTTCCGAGGACGTGATCTTGACCTCGTCGTTCGAGGCGGCGACGGCCTCGCGGAAGGCCTTTTCGTGGGTCTTGGCGATCTCGAACCGGGTCTCTTCCGGGAAGGTGCGGATGGCGCCGATCTGGGGCTTGGAGATGCCGCCGATGCGGCAGATCAGCGGGATCAGCCATTTGGGGTCGGCGTTCTTGTTGCGGCCCACATCCAGACGGAACCAGACCACGTCGTCCGCGCCCAGGCGGTCCCCCGGCCAGGGCTGGGCGGCCGTGCCGTCTTCGTTGCGCACGGTGCGCTCGCGCTTGACGGGGCTGCGATCCGAGCCCGGATCGGACAGCTCTTCCGGGGCCGGCTGCTCCTTGCGCAGCAGACGCACCAGGGCGGCGGCGATCTCGTCCGGCGTGCGCTCGGCGATCATCCGTTTGGCGACGATCATGTCTTCGTCGGTGACCTCGGCCTCGAAGAACTCGGGCGACAGCAGACGGCCTTCATCGGCCTTGCGGATCTCGTCGAAGGTCGGCGCGCCGGACCAGACGGCGTCGATGCCGGCGTCGTCCATCAGACGCTCGGCCTTGCGGCGACGCGAGTGCGGCACCAGCATCACGGAGACGCCCTTCTTGCCCGCCCGGCCCGTCCGGCCCGAACGGTGCAGCAGGCCGGCGCGGTTCATCGGCAGTTCGGCGTGGATGACCAGGCCCAGGTCGGGCAGGTCCAGACCGCGCGCGGCCACGTCGGTGGCGACGCAGACGCGAGCGCGGCCGTCACGCAGCGCCTGCAGGGCGTCGGTGCGTTCGCGCTGGCCCATTTCGCCCGACAGGGACACGGTCGAAAAGCCGCGCTCCAGCAGCGAGGCCTGGAGGTGACGCACAGAATCCCGCGTCGAGCAGAAGACCATGGCGCGCGGCATCTCGTACCAGCGCAGGGTGTTGACCACCGCGTGTTCGATCTCGTTGGGGGCGATGCGATAGGCGCGGTATTCGATGTCGGCGTGCTGGCGCGTCTTGTCGGTGGCGTCGATCCGCACCGCGTCCTTCTGGTAGCGCTTGGCCAGGGTGACGATCTCACGCGCGATGGTGGCCGAGAACAGCAGGGTGCGGCGTTCGGCCGGCGCCTGGTCCAGGATGTGCTCCAGGTCCTCGCGGAAGCCCATGTCCAGCATCTCGTCGGCCTCGTCCAGGACGGCGACCTTCAGCTCGGACAGGTCCAGGTTGCCCCGGTCGATATGGTCCTTCAGACGGCCGGGCGTGCCGACGACGATGTGGACGCCGAAGCTCAGGGCGCGGGCTTCACGACGGGCATCCATGCCGCCAACGCAGGTGGCGATCTTGGCGCCCGAGTCGGCGTACAGCCAGCTCAGCTCGGCCGCGACCTGCATGGCCAGTTCCCGCGTCGGCGCGATGGCCAGGCACAGGGGCGCGCCGCCCGGACCGAAGATCGGCTTGTCGCCCAGCAGGGTCGGGGCTGCGGCCAAGCCGAAGGCGACCGTCTTGCCCGAACCGGTCTGGGCCGAGACCAGCAGGTCGCGTTCAGCGTATTCGACTTCCAGGACAGCGGCCTGAACCGGGGTCGGCTCGGCATAGCCCTTGTTGACGAGAGCGCGGTCTAGCGCGGGATGGACGGCGGGAAAGGGCATCGGCTACCTGGGACAACGGACAAGGCGGTCGTCGAAACGACCGCGCCCGGCCGAGGACAGTCCTCAGGCCGGGCGAGTAATGCCGCTCTATACACGGATAATGGCGCGAGCGGGGCAAAAAACGCCGTTCACCACGACGCCCCGCTCAAGAACGACCCCGGATCAGACCTTGAACGACAGGAAACCGTCGTCCACCGCCACGGTTGAGCCGTTGACGGCCGAGGCCGCGTCGCTGAACAGGAAGGCCACCACGCTGGCGACCTTTTCCGGCTGAATCAGTCGGTTGTGCATATGCTGGGCGGCGAGGGGCGCCTTGGCCGCGGGGTCGTCGCCCAGGATCGGGGTGTCGATGAAGCCCGGCGCCACGCCCACGACTCGGATGCCGTATTCCGCCAGTTCCAGCGCGCCCGACCGGCTCATGGACACCACGGCGGCCTTGGCGGCGTTGTAGTTGAAGCTCCCGCGCGCGGCGATGGAGCCGTAAATCGAGGCCGTGTTCACGAAGGCGCCCTTGGCGCCCAGTTCGACCATCTTCTTGGCCCCATAATACAGGCCGTAATAGACGCTGTGCTGATCGACCTCGATCACCTTCAGATAGGAGGCCGGGTCCATCTCCAAGAAGGGTTTCACCAGGCCGATGCCGGCATTGTTGAACATGCCGTTCAACGTGCCGAGCTTCTCGACCGCGAACTCGACCAAGGCCTCGACCTCCTCGGCCTTGGAGACATCGACCTTATAGGCGAAGGCTTTGACGCCCTTGCCCAAGGCCTCGACCTCTTTCGCCACCGCCTCGGCGCCATCCAGGTTGAAGTCGGCGACGATCAGGTTCGCCCCCTTCTCGGCCAGGGCCAGACAGGCCGCTCGCCCGATGCCGCTGGCTCCGCCCGTGACGATCAGGGCTTGATCCTTCAGTTCCATGGCGAGGGTCTCCTTCAATAGACAGGACACCGGATATGGAGGCGCCGGGCCGGGATGAAACCCGATCCGCCATATTTCGTCGTTCACCCTGTTTGTTTGACGGGCGTTGACCGGACGGGGGTCAGACAGCAGGCTGAAGGAGACCGCCCATGCAGGCCATGTCTATCGCCGCCGTCGGAATGATGAGCGCCCAATCACGGTTCGAGGCCAGCGCCCGCCGCACCGCGACCGCGCCCCTGGACAACCTGGCCGCTGAGACGGTCGAGCGGATTCAGGCCAAGACCGCCTTTACCGCCAACGCCGCCGTGGTCCGCACCGCCGACGACATGAGCGGAACCCTGCTGGACATGCTGGCCTGACGCTCGGCGGCGGTCTGCCGGGCTAGAATTCTTCCCAGCCGTCCACCGACGGCGCGGCCTGCGGCTTGGGCGCCGCGCCGCCGCGCCCAAGAGTCTTCAACGCCGCCGCCATATGGGGCGCCCGCGCGGGCGCCGTGGCGCGAGGCTGAGGCGGCGCCGATGTGCGCGCCGCAGGGGCGCCGACCTGGAACTGCGCCACGGACGCCTGCAGCGCCTCGGCGTCCTGGGCCAGAGACTGGCTGGCGGCGGTCGATTGCTCGACCATGGCGGCGTTTTGCTGCGTGACCTGGTCCATCTGGTTCACGGCCGTGTTGACCTGGGCCAGGCCCACGGCCTGTTCCTGGGCCGAGGCTGCGATTTCCGTCACCAGGGCGTCGATCTCGGCCACCCGGTCGACGATCCGTTGCAGGGCCTCCCCGGTCTGACCCACCAGTTTGACGCCCGAACCGACCTGGGTCGTGGAGGTCGAGATCAGGGTTTTGATTTCCTTGGCCGCATCGGCCGAGCGCTGGGCCAGGGCCCGCACTTCCGACGCCACCACCGCAAAGCCGCGACCGGCCTCGCCCGCACGCGCGGCTTCAACGCCCGCGTTCAACGCCAGCAGATTGGTCTGGAAGGCGATCTCGTCGATGACGCCGATGATCTGATTGATCTGGCTGGACGAGGATTCGATCGCCTGCATGGCCGAAACCGCATCGCGCACGATGACGCCTGAGGTCTCGGCGTCGCCCTTCGCGGCCTGGACCACGTCCGAAGCCTGACGGGCGCCCGAGGCGGTCTTTTTCACCGTGGCCGTGATCTCGTCCAGGGCGGCGGCGGTCTCTTCCAGGCTGGCGGCCTGTTGTTCGGTACGGCGCGACAGGTCGTCGGCGGCCTGGGAGATCTCGCCGGCGCCCGAGCGGATGCTGGCCACATTGCCGACCACGACCGACACGGCCTGCTGCAGTTGGGCGATGGCGGCGTTGAAGTCGGACTTCAGCTGTTCGGCGCGCGGGGCGACCTCGACGGTGAACCGGTGGGTCAGATCGCCGTTCGACATGGCCGCAAGACCCTGGCCCAGGGCCGTCAGGGCGACACGGTCCTCTTCGGCGATACGCGCCTTCTCGGCTTCATTGGCGCGATGCTCGGCTTCGCTGATGGAACGCTGCGACTGGGTCTCGGCCTCCAGCCGGATCTTCTCGACCGCATTGTCGCGGAAGGTGCCGACCGAGGCGGCCATCCGGCCGATCTCGTCGCCGCGGCCCTGGGCGGGAATGGCGACCTTCAGGTCGCCGGCAGCCAGCTGATCCATGGCGCGGGTCATGGCCACGATAGGCTGGCTGAGCGCCCGCACGAGCCACAGGGTCATGGCCGCCGCCACCAGCAGGGCCAGAACCCCGCCGACCACCAGGGCGGCGTAGCCGCTGTTGAAGGCCGTACGCTTCTCGGCGTTCTTGCGGTTCAGCACGCCTTGCGTCAGATCGTCGATCGACTTCACGGCGGCGCGGACATCGGTCAGTCGGGCTGTTTTGGTCAATTGCGACACCGCCTGCGGCCGCAGGGCCGGATCGCGGGCCAGGTCCATCAGGGCCTGGGACTGCTGGTTGAATGCCGCGGCCGACGCCGTCATCGCATTCAGCTGACCGGCGTCGACGCCGTCGGCATCGCTTGTCTTCAGGGCCTGGACAGCCTGATCGAAGGCCGCCTTCGACTCCTTGTATTTCGTCAGGGATTCCGGCTCGCCGGTCGCCACATAGGAGCGCATGGCGTTCTGCTGTTCCACGGCCGTGGCCAGGATTAGGTCGGCGGCCCGGCTGATCTGGGTGGCCGATCGTTCAGCGTCGTCCGATCGCTGCAGCGAGACCAGGCTGAACAGGACCACCAGGGTCGCCACACCGCAGGCGCTCATCATGGCCCCCAGGGCGATCATGAGTTTGATGGAAATAGACAAGGACTTGAACACGTCCGCCTCCAAAGCAACCTGAGACAGTTGTGCTAAGGCTCAGGTGTTACCAAACCTTGCTAAGGCCACGCTTTCCGTCGTCGCTTTTTCCGGGAGGTGGAAGAAGTCGATGAACCGCTCGAACACGCTCTGGTCTCCGTCAATCGTCATGTCCGCCGCCAGGGTCGAGAGCGGAACCTTGCCGTAGACGGCGGCGGCGAGCAGCGGCGGCCGTGCCGTCACCGTCACGTCCACGCCCGCGATTTCGCCGCGCTGCGCCTGGAGACGACCTTCGGACACCGTCACCCGGAAACTCTCGTCGTCGAAGACGAAGCCGAGCGCCATGGCGGCCTTACCGGCTCTGCCGGCGTCGAACATCGTCTTGAACGACAGCATGATCGAGACTGCGCTGATCGGCAGCGTCGGATCATGCGCCGGCGACCGTGCGGCCCAGCGGCCGAGAACCATGAAGATCGGTTCGATTTCATATCCCCAGTCCGTCAGCTCATAGACCTGAACCGAGGCCGGCGGCGGCAGCTTGCGACGACGCACCACGCCCGACGCCTCCAGCCCCTCCAGCCGCTGAGTCAGCACATTGGCGGATAGGCCGCAGAGGTCCTTTCTCAGGTCACCGAACCGGCGCGGGCCCATCATCAGTTCGCGCACCACCAGAAGCGCCCAACGCTCGCCCACCAGATCCAGTCCGTGCGCCGCCCCGCAGGCGTCATGATACCGACGGCCTGACTTGATGGTTACTTTTTCTAACTTCATGGTTGACTGTTCTAATCTCGCGCAGCACGGTTAGCAAACATAGGGAGAGGACAGACGTATGACCCAGCTGATTTTCATCAATCTGCCCGTCGCCGACCTGAACCGGTCCATCGCCTTCTACGAAGCGGTCGGCGCCACGAAGAACCCGATGTTCAGCGACGAGACCGCCGCCTGCATGGTCTTGTCGGACGTGATCCACGTCATGCTGCTGACCCACGACAAATGGCGCACCTTCACCGATCGCCAGATCCCCGACGCCCATGTCTCGGCCCAAGTGCTGCTCTGCTTGTCGCGAGACAGCCGTGAGGCGGTCGATGCGATGGCGGCCCAGGCCGGGGCGGCAGGCGGAACGGCGGACCCCAACAGGCCCCAGGACTACGGCTTTATGTACGGACGCAGCTACGCGGACCCGGACGGCCACATCTGGGAGATCATGTGGATGGACCCCGCCGCCATAGCCGCCGGGCCAGAGACCTTCGCCGCCAATGAACTGACACCGGCCTGAGCGGGAGACCTGACATGTCCGACCATTTCGAACTCGGCGTCACTCGCCTGATCCAGGCCTCCCCCGAAACCGTATGGAAGATCTATGTCGAGCGGACAGGGGAATGGTTCTGCCCGCGTCCCTGCACCACGCCCGTCGTCGATTGGGACCTTCGCACCGGCGGCCGCGCCAATGTGGAGATGCAGTCGCCCGAGGGCGAGCGCCACGCCTATTCCGGCGTCTTCCTGGAGGTGGTCCCCGGCCGTCGGCTGGTCTCGACCGGGGCGCTGACCGAGGGCTGGGTCCCGCAGGCGGGCGAAATGAACTTCGTCCGCATCGACACCTTCGAACCCGAGGGCGAGGACACACGCTACACCGCCGTCGCCCGGCACTGGGATGAAAAGGCGATGCAGACCCACCGCGCCATGGGCTTCCAACAGGGCTGGGACGCCGTGGCCGACCAACTGGCCGAACTGGCCGAACTGGCCGAAACCAAAAACTGAGGAGACAGATCATGACCTATGTGACCGGCTTCGTGACCCCCGTGAAAACGAGCGACAAGGACGCCTATCTGAGATGCGCCGAGGCGGCGGCGCCCATCTTCAAGGAGTTCGGCGCCCTCTCCATCATGGAGAACTGGGGCGTCGACATTCGCGACGGCAAGCTGACGGACTTCAAGATGGCGGTGAAGCTGGAACCCGACGAGACCGTGGTCCTGTCCTGGATTGTCTGGCCCGATAAGGCGACCGGCGACGCCGCCGAGAAGAAGATGATGGAGGATCCCCGTTTCCACGAGATGGAGATGCCGTTCGACGGCAAGCGAATGGTCGTCGGCGGCTTCGAGACGATCTTCGACGCTTGAAGTCGATCGCCCCGAGACCGTCACGTTCACCCCGTTGCAATATCTTCGCGGCAGACTTGAGCTTCCAAGGGGAAGCTGCCCATGCCCAGCGGTCAGACGGCGGACACCGCCACATTCGATGTGGCGCAGTTCTGTCAGGCGGTCGAACATTCACCCATCGGCACGGCCGTCTTCGGGCTGGACGGCGTCTGGCTGAACGGCAACGCCGCCCTGCGTCGTTTCCTGGGGTACAGCAGCGACGAACTCAGGACGGTCAACTTCCGGGACGTGACCCATCCCGACGATCTGGACGCCGATCTCGTCCTGTTCGAACAACTCACCTCAGGCCGTATTCCGTCCTACGAGATCGAGAAACGCTATATCCGCAAGGACGGCGGCGTCGCCTGGGCCACCCGCACCGTCTCTCTGGTCCGCAGCGCTGCGGGCGACCCCCTGTTCTATATCTCCCATGTTCAGGATATCGCCGGCCGTAAGGCGGCCGAGGCCGAGCGGCTCAAGCTGGCCGACCGCGCCACCCTGGCCGCACGCGCCGCCCAGATCGGAATCTGGGAATTGGACTTGAACACCAACGCCCTGTCCTGGTCGCCGGAGATGTTCGACCTGTTCCTCACCCCGGAGCCGGACGTTCTGAATCTGGACTTCTTCGCCAGCTTCGTTCTGGAAGATGATCGCGAAACGCTGAAACGAGACACCGCCGCCGCCTTGAACGGTCTCCTGCTGGACACCGAGTTCCGCATACGCCGGACGGACGGCGAGATCCGGCACATCAAGGGTTTCGGCAGTCTGGAGCGTGGGATCGACGGGGCGCCGGACCGGTTGGTCGGCGCCAACTGGGACGTCACGGAAATGCGGTTGCTCGCCGAACGCGCCGAGGCCGCGAGTCGCGCCAAATCCCAGTTCCTCGCGGTGATGAGCCACGAGATCCGCACGCCCATGAACGGCATACTGGGCATGACCCAAGCCATGCAGGCCGATCCTCTGCCCGCCGTGCAACGCGAACGGCTGGACGTCGTCGCCGAGTCCGGCGCCGCCTTGCTGACCATCCTCAACGACATCCTCGACCTGTCCAAGGTCGAAGCCGGCAAGATGGAGCTGGAAAGCGTGGCCTTCGATCTGGAGATCCTGCTCGGAAATCTCCGCTCGACCTATGCGTCCACCGCCGACGACCAGGGTCTGGTCCTGGCCCTGGATATGGGCGACGCCGCCGGCCTCTATCGCGGCGATCCAACCCGGTTGCGCCAGATCCTGTCGAACCTGATCTCAAACAGCCTCAAGTTCACGTCTCAGGGCCGCATCGACATCGCGGCGCGGCGCGACGGTCACGCCCTGGTCCTGACCGTCGCCGACACGGGCGTGGGCATGACGACCGAGGTCATCACGCGCATCTTCAATCCGTTCGCCCAGGCCGACGCCTCGACCACGCGCCGGTTCGGCGGCACGGGCCTGGGTCTGTCGATCGTGCACGAGCTGACCCGGCTGATGCAGGGCCGGATCGAGGTCGACAGCCGGCCGGGCGAGGGCTCCCGATTCACCGTCATCCTGCCCCTGCCCTGGCTCGGCCCAGCGGTGGGCGCGCCCGCCCCTTCCGCCTCCGACGTCAAACAGGGCGGCGCCGGTCTTCGGGTTCTGGCCGCAGAGGACAACGCCATCAACCGCCTGGTCCTGCGCACCCTGCTGGGCCAGTTCGGCATCGAACCGATGATCGTCGAAAACGGCGCCCAGGCGGTCGAGGCCTGGCTGGGCGGCGACTGGGACATCGTCCTGATGGACGTGCAGATGCCGGTCCTCGACGGTTTCGGAGCCGCCCGCGCCATTCGTGAACGCGAGGCCGCCGAGGGCCTGCCTCGCATTCCGATCATCGCCCTGACCGCCAACGCCATGCCGCATCAGCGCGACGAGTGTCTGGCCCACGGCATGGACGCCGTCGTCGCCAAACCCATCGACGTCCGCGCCCTGATCTCGGCCTTGGAGACTGTGGGCCAAAAAGACGAACACCCGGCGCAAAGCGGCCGCGCCATCGCCTGATCAGCCTCGAGCCGCCTTGAGGTCCAGGGTCAGGGCCTTGCGGCGTGCGCCATGGGCCCGTTCCAGATCCGCCCTCTTCGCCTCCAGCGCCTTGAGCTGATCGTCGATGGACGACAAAGCCGCCTGATGGTCCGCGTCCAGCTGATCGAGCTCGTCTTGCAGTCTTTCGAGCTTCGCAAGCCGGGCTTTCGACGGCCCTGAAGCCTTCGGCCTGGCGGCTTTCCCGATCTTGCCGACATCGATCGCCAGACCGCGCTCGATCACCTCGCCGGGCGCCGCCAGGGCCGCATCATAGTCGGGTCCGCCGCTCAGTTCGCTGGCCAGGCCTGTGGCGAACAGATCCTGTTTCGACCCCCAGGCCTCCAGCGCCTTGGGGCGCGAGCTGGCGGCGACCGTGAAGGCGTGAAATCCGTCCGACCAGGTAAAGACCTTCAACCTCGGCGCCATGCATTCGTCCCTGACCCGGCCGCCTGAATGGGCGCCGCCTTAGCGGCAGAAACGCGTGTCGGTGGCTTCCAGATGCAGATGATCATAATGCACCGCATTATAGTCGGGGCTCAGGGTCGTGCCGAAGATGCGGCAGGCGTCGTCGCGGATGCGGCGCAGGAAGCGGGCCTCGGCCCCTTCGCCGTTCCAGCCGTTCGTCACCGAAATGCGCCGCCCGTCGCGCAGCCGCACCCCGGCGAAGTCCAGAGCCGCCGCCTGCGAATGGGCGCTGATCCGGGTCGAGCCCGCGCCGTTATTCACATTGCGACAGGCGTAGGCGCCCATGTGATCGATCTGGACCACGTCGGACCCCAGTATCTCGCGCGCCGCCGGCTCCAGCGACTGGCGCCGCCAGATGCTCAGGGCCAGGGCCGTCTGGCAGGTCATCTGCACGTCCCCCGGCGCCATCCGAGCCACCGTGCCCATGTCGGCGCCCAGCACCCCGCCCTGTCTCAGGCCGCAGGTGGCGGTATTGGTCCGGTCGGGCACAGGGCTGAACGTCACCCGCGCGGCGTTCAGCTCGGCCAGGCACCGGCCCAGGTCCGCGCCCACGCGCACCACCGCCCCTTGGGTGCCCCCGTCTATGGGGCGGTCGACCAGCCCCCCGACCAGGGGCGCAGGCGTCCGCCCCGGATAGGGCGACGGCCGCAGCGGCTCGGGCGCGCGCCGCACGCAGCCACTCAGGATCAGCAGGACCGCGAGGCCGGCCGACAGACGCATGATCAGAACATTGGAAGCCATCGCCCGAATCCTAGCCGATTCCCGCCGGGCGCGTCGGTCACGAGGCGGAGAGCCGCCTATCGCCGTTCCGGCGCCGCGCCGGCGGCCCGACACCGGTCCGAACAGAACCGCACCTGATCCCAGTCCCGCGCCCATTTCTTGCGCCAGGCGAACGACAGGCCGCAGGCGACGCAGACCTTTTGCGGCAGGTCGGCCTTGTCGGGCGCCCGGCCCAGATTGACGTGTTTACGACCCATGCCGCAGCGGCTCCGACGAAAAAGGGCGGCTCCTGTCGGAGCCGCCCCTGATCATTCTCAGCTGTCCAGGAAGGACCGCAGCTTGCGCGACCGGCTGGGGTGTTTCAGCTTTCGCAGCGCCTTGGCCTCGATCTGACGGATCCGCTCGCGCGTCACCGAGAACTGCTGGCCGACCTCTTCCAGCGTATGGTCGGTGTTCATGCCGATGCCGAACCGCATCCGCAGGACCCGCTCCTCGCGCGGCGTCAGGGACGCCAGCACGCGGGTGGTGGTCTCGCGCAGGTTCGACTGGATGGCGGCGTCGATGGGCAGGACGGCGTTCTTGTCCTCGATGAAGTCGCCCAGATGGCTGTCTTCCTCGTCCCCGATCGGGGTTTCCAGCGAGATCGGCTCCTTGGCGATCTTCAGGACCTTGCGCACCTTCTCCAGCGGCATGGCCAGCTTCTCGGCCAGCTCTTCCGGGGTCGGCTCGCGGCCGATCTCGTGCAGCATCTGGCGGCTGGTGCGGACGATCTTGTTG
>NZ_JAUSOE010000167.1 GCF_030656255.1 Brevundimonas sp.
TGGAACGCCGTCGCTGGCTGAAGCGCGAGGTCGCGCCCGAGCGGATCGAGGTCAACACCGCCGCCGCCATCATGGTCTACTGGAAGGACGGCAAGCCGGTTCACTCGAACCGGGTCGTCTGCGGCTCGCCCGCCAACCAGACCCCCAGCCTCGAGAAGCAGTTCGCCTCCGTGGTGGCCAATCCGCCCTGGTACGTCCCGGCCTCGATCGCCCGCAACGAGATCCTGCCCAAGGGCCCCGGCTATCTGGCGGCCAACAACATGTACATCTCGAACGGCATGGTCATTCAGCGCGCCGGACCGACCGCCGCCCTCGGCTATGTGAAGTTCGAGCTGCGCGACAGCTACGCCATCTTCCTGCACGACACCCCGACCAAGTCGGCCTTCAACCTGGCCATGCGCCAGCGCAGCCACGGCTGCGTGCGGGTGCAGAATGCGGTCGAGTTCGCGCGGCTGCTGCTGTCGCCCGACCCGGTCAAGCTGGCCGAGTTCGACACGGCCCAGGACACGCGCGAGACGACACGCGTCACCACCGGCCGCGAGATCTCCGTGCGGCTGCTGTACTGGACCGCCTTCGTCGATGGTCAGGGACGGGTGGCGTTCCGCGAGGACATCTATGGCCGTGACGACAAGCTGGCCCAGGCCCTGGGCATCGCCGTCAGCCTGCCCAAGCCGGTCGACGACGGTCGCCGCGACGTCAACGACGTCGGGCCGTAGAGCTCACAAGCCTCTCCCTCCCCTCGGGGGAGGGAGAAGTTCAGCGTTATAAGCTTCAGCCCTTGAAGGCGGCTTCCAGCATACCGTGCTGGCTCAGCACCGGATTTTGCGGCTGCTCTTCCTGGACGTCCAGATACATGCGGCGGTCCAGATAAAGCGCGCGGTCGAACAGTTTTTCAGACCGGACCAGATATTCCACCAGGGCGATGGGCAGTTCGGCGTGGCTGGGTTCGCTCTCGATCTTGCGGTCGTTCAGGCGATAACGCGGCTCGCAGGCGGCGTCCGGCGTCATGTCGTCCTCGCGCACGGCCCGCTGGACCAGCAGCCACGAGGCGATCTGCATCAGGCGTGTGGTCAGCTTCATGCTCTCGGCGGCATAGGCCAGGGCGGCGGCGCGGGACAGCATCTTGGAATCCCGGCGACCCTCGCCGTCCAGATAGGCGGCGGTCTCCTCGACCAGTTCCATCCCCTCGCGGAAGGTGCGGTCGAACAGTTCCGAGCGGGCGAAGTCCTGCACCTTGCGACCGCGGTCGGCCTTGGAGCCCGTGCTCTGGGTGTCGCTCAGGTTCATGGTGGACATCATCATGGAGAGTGGACGCTGTTCTGACTTTGGGCAAGGACGGCGCCCTTGCCGTCAGGACTGCAACCGTCATGCCACGGTTTCGATCCCTGCGCGATCACGCTCCAAATTTGAACAGGGCGTCGGCGGCGCTCTTCTTGGACTTCTTGCCCTCTATGGCCGAGCGGGCGCGCTGTATCTCGTGATCCAGCGCCTCGATCCGCTCCTCGAGGTCGTCGATCGAATAGAGGTCCAGATCTTCGCGCCCCAGGGCCGTCAGGGCCTCGCCGCGCCGGGGGCGGGGTTCGATATCCTCGAACATCGTCGTCGCCTTTCTTCATTCTGCCATGGCCGCACGCGGCCGGGGCGCCTATCTGAACGCCCGGACACGGACGATTGCAAGCGGAGCGACTATGCGGGTCATCGAGATCGAAGGCGGTTCAGGACCGGCCGAGGCGCTGCGGCTGGCGGAACGTCCGGATCCTGTGGCCGGCGTCGGCCAAGTGACGATTCGGGTTCATGCGGCGGGAATCAATAGGCCGGACCTGTTGCAGCGGAATGGAGTCTATCCGCCGCCGCCGGGGGCTTCGGACATCATGGGGCTGGAAGTCGCCGGCGAGGTCGAGGCCGTCGGCGAGGGCGTGACGCGCTGGGCCGTCGGCGACCGGGTCTGCGCCCTGCTGGGCGGGGGCGGTTACGCCGACAGGGTCGTGGTGGACGCCCGGCATCTGCTGCCGATCCCGGATGGACTGGACTATGTGCAGGCGGCGGTCCTGCCCGAGACGGTCTTCACCGTCTTCGCCAATGTGTTCGAGGCGGGCGGGCTGAAGGCGGGCCAGACCCTGCTGATCCATGGCGCGACCAGCGGCATCGGCGTCACCGCCATCCAGATGGCCAAGGCCGCCGGCGCGACGGTGATCGCCACCTCGCGCGGGGCGGACAAGACCGCCGCCGCACGCGCCCTGGGCGCCGACGTCAGCCTGGACGCCAAAACCGACGATCTGGCCGCCGCCATCGCCGAGGCGGGCGGGGCCGATGTGGTGCTGGACATGGTGGGGCGGGACTACGCCGAACTGAACCTGAAGGCGCTGAAGGCCGGCGGACGCTGGGTGGTTATCGCCTCGCTGTCGGGGTCCAAGGTCGAGATCGACCTGATGCGGGTGATGCTGAAACGGCTGGTGCTGACCGGCTCGACCCTGCGCAGCCGATCCGCCGACGAAAAGGCCCGGTTGACCGCCGCCATCGAGGCGACGGTCTGGCCGTGGGTGGTCTCAGGCGCGGTCCGGCCGCCGGTGCAGGCGATCTTCCCGCTGGAGCGCGCCGCCGACGCCCATCGCGCGCTGGAGGCGGGCGATCACGTCGGCAAGTTCGTGCTGACCGCCTGAGTCAGCGCCCGCCGCGCACCGGACGCATCGACGAGATGCTGTCGTTGAAGCCGCCGTTCAGATTGCGGACGTCGCCTTCAACGATACGGCAACGGCCCCGGAACTCGGCGTCGGTACAAACTTCCCAGCGGCCCTGAACGCGGACCGAGCTGATCCGATCGTTGAACGGGGTGCGGCCTAGATTGCGGTCCTCGCCGACGAACTCACGCGAGGCGCCGCGGAAGTTCGCGTTCTCGTAGACGGTGATCGACGACCGGCCCCAGCCGCCGCCGTTGCCGCCGCCCCAGCCGGGGCCGCTGTTGCCGGGACGACCGGGCTGATTGCCCTCGTATTCACCGCGGAAGCGGCCGCAGACCAGCAGACCGTTGTCGTTGTTGATATCCTCATTGCCGCAGCGGGCCAGTTCGATCGACGTGCCACGCATTTGCCCGCGCGTGTCGCGGCAATCAGCGTAGAGCCGACCCTGGTTCACATAGGCCTCCGAACAGCTCTGGGCGTAGCCGCCGCGCGGGGCGACGCGTTGCTGTTGCGGTTCGACCGGCGAAGACATGGCGGCCGTGAGAGCCGCAGCGAGTAAGATGGACATGGTTGGTTCTCCTCTCCCGAAGGCGAAAGCCTCGACTACCGCAAAGGTTGCCTCGGCGCACATGAACCTTGGCTGTACATGAATGTTCGGCGGCGTTTTCTTTTCAGGCGAATAGGCCTATATCGAAACCATAAGCGCCCGGTCGAAAGGCCGGGCGCCGTCGTATCCAACGCCAGCCGAACCCCTATTCGGCGGCCCACCATTCCGGGACGAACGCCCCATGAGCGACATTCTTATGCCGAAGGCCACTGCGGTCTGGCTGGTCGACAACACCTCCCTCAGCTTCGAGCAGATCGCGGACTTCTGCGGCCTGCATCCGCTGGAAGTGCGCGGCATCGCCGACGGCGACGTGGCCCGCGACATCCGCGGCGTCGATCCCGTCACCGGCGGTCAACTGACCCGCGAAGAACTGGACAAGGCCCAGGCCGACGAAAACTATCGTCTGAAGGCGATCGTCAGCCGTCACGCTGAACTGATGAAGTCGGCCAAGCCGGCGCCGAAATACACCCCGGTTTCGCGTCGCCAGGACCGCCCGGACGCCATCGCCTGGTTCGTGCGCAACCACCCGGAAGTGACCGACGCCCAGATCGCCAAACTGCTGGGCACCACCAAGTCCACCATCGAAAGCGTGCGCAACCGCACCCACTGGAACAGCGCCAACATCAAGCCGGTCGATCCCGTGACCCTGGGCCTGGTCGGCCAGCTGGTGCTGGACGAAATCGTCAAGAAGGCCGCCGACAAGAAGACCAAGGACGACCTGAAAAAGGGCGGCGGCACCATCCAGCCGGTGGAAGAGGTCGAGGCCGAACCCGAGTTCGTGCCGGAAGCCCGCCAGCGTCCCGGCGCCGAACCGACCGCCGCGTCGGTGTTCGGCACCAAGGACTGATCCTGATTCCGTCATCCTCGGGTCAAGCCCGAGGATGACGACTTATAAAAACGGCCCCGGAGATCGCTCTCCGGGGCCGTCGTCGTTTTCCGGAGGTCGTGCGCCCCTAGTGGGCCCGCGCCTCCAGACTGGTGATTTCTTCCTTCAGGCGAAGCTTCTTCTGCTTCAGCGCTCTGACCTGCAACGGATCCGTGGACGGACGGGTGAGCTCCTTCTGGATGGTCTCATCCAGGGTGCGATGACGATTACCCAGTTCGCGAATACGAGCCTCGATGGTCATGGCTTGCGCCTCCTCAGGTTAGGGACCAGTAGAGTGAGCGCCCGGTTTGGCAGGCTGTGGAATCACATTCCAGTGACAGCCGGTCTCGCCGGACCCACGGAGGCTGACCCCTAAAATGGTCCATGATGTGAACGGAGCCATACGGAACCCTCCCTATCGACTGGTCGTCGGAATTTCAGGGGCTTCCGGAGCGATCTACGGGGCGCGGGTGCTGGACGCCCTGAAGGACCTGGACGTCGATAGCCATCTGGTGGTGTCCAAGGCCGCCCTGCTCACATTGTCGCAGGAGACGGACCTGTCGCCTGCGGACCTGACCGCCAAGGCGACCGTCGTTCACAAGATGGCCGATGTCGGGGCCACCATCGCATCGGGGTCGTTCAAGACCCTGGGCATGATCGTCGCCCCCTGTTCGGTGAAGACGATGAGCGAGATCGCCACCGGCGTGACCTCGTCCCTGCTGACCCGCGCCGCCGACGTGACGCTGAAGGAACGTCGGCCTCTGGTGCTGATGGTGCGCGAAACGCCCTTCCACCTGGGTCATCTGCGGACCATGACGGCCCTGACCGAGATGGGCGCGATCATCGCCCCGCCCCTGCCCGCCTTCTACGCCCGCCCGGCCTCGATCATGGAGATGGTGGACCAGTCGGTCGGCCGGACCCTGGACCTGTTCGGTCTCGACTGGAACGGCGTGCGACGCTGGGAGGGTCTGAAGTGACCGTCCTTCAATCCACATCCCTGTGGGACTGGGCGGTCGCCGCCTATGCCGCGCCGGGCGTCAGCGAAGCCTGCGTCGCCTTACAGGATAATCACGAGCAGAACGTGCCGGTCCTGCTGTGGTCCGCCTGGATCGCCGCCACGGGGCGAAATCCCGACGCCGAGACCATCGAGGCCGCCTGCGACACCGCCCGCGCCTGGGACAGCGTCGTCGTGGCGCCGCTGCGCGCGATCCGCCGCACCCTGAAGGCGCCGATCCCCGACATCGACGACGAACCGCGCCAGGCCGTGCGCGACCGCGTCAAGGCGCTGGAGCTGCTGGCGGAGCGCCATCTGCTTGAGGCCTTGGAGGCCCTGGCGTCGGAGGCGCCGACCGGCCCGTCTCGCCCCCTCGTCGAGGCCCTGGTCGCGACGGCGCGGGTCTGGGCCCAGGTCACGCCGCGTCCCGCCCTGATCCGGCTGGCCGACGCCCTTCCGGCCTGAGACGCCGGCGGCTATAATCGCTTCGGGGATTGCATGATGAATGACGACGTTCCGGAATACAGCGAGGAAGAGGCGGCGCTTCACGCCCGCGTCAAACTGCTGCGCCTCGAACATTCCGACCTTTCCGCCTCCATCGAGGCCCTGACCGAGGCCGCCGTGCCCGACCAGCTGATGATCGCCCGGCTGAAGCGCAAGAAACTGGCCATCAAGGACGAGATCGTGAAGATCGAGGACCAGATCCTGCCCGACATCATCGCCTGACCCGTTCGGCGGATTGCGCCGAACGTGGAGGATTGATAACGACTCGCAAAATAACGAGGACGATCATGGCGACTGCAAGCACCGGCTGGGACGCGCGTTACGCCGCAACCGACGACTATGTGTTCGGCACAGCCCCCAGTCGCTTTCTGCTGAACCATGCGAAGGTTCTGACACCGGCCAGCCGGATTCTCGCGCCCGCGGACGGCGAGGGTCGTAACTCCGTGTATTTGGCGTCTCTGGGCCACGACGTCGTGGCGACCGACATATCGCCGTCCGGTCAGGACAAGGCGCGAAGCCTGGCTCGGGAAGCGGGGGTGGAGGTCGATTTCAGGGTGCAGGACCTGCAGGACTGGGCTTGGCCCCAGGCCGCCTATGACGCCGTCGTCGCTGTCTTCATCCAGTTCGCCGACCCTGATTTCAGACACCAGATTTTCGAGGGCATGAAGAGGGCCGTCAAACCCGGCGGCTTGATCCTGTTGCACGGCTATACGCCGCGCCAGATCGAATACGGCACCGGCGGGCCGCCCCAGGTGGACTACCTCTATACGTCGGACCTGTTGCGCCAGGCCTTCGGGGACTTCGAGATCGAGACGCTGGACGCCTATGACGCCGATCTTGACGAAGGTTCGGGCCATCATGGCCGCTCGGCCCTGATCGATCTGATCGCACGCCGTCCCCTGGGCTGACGCTGCGACGATCCGCCGCCCGACGACGGCCCAAAAGTCGCCCCAGCCGCCGGGCATAAGCCGGCCTCCCTGGGACGGCCGCCGCGAGACCGCGCCGCCGCGCCTTCAAATCCAGAGCGTGAATACGCTGGAGACGCCGCCGAATGCGACGCCTGCTGACCGACGCGCCCCTGGCGCGCTGCAAGACCCTTCTGATCCACTCCGGCCAGACGGTCGCCTTCGCCGCCGTGGCCGTACTGGCCGCCGCCGCCGCCCCCGGCGTGACGCGCGAAACCCCGCCGCCCGCCCTGGCCGCCGCCCCCGTGGCCCCGCCGGTCAAGGCCCAGGTCGAGGCCCCCGGTCCGGTGATGCGCCAGATCGTCTTCTCGGCCCCGGTGCGCGGCTATGCGATCAACTCGCCCTACGGCCTGCGCAAACTGGCGATCGAAGCCCGCGCCCGCGCGCACAAGGGCGTGGACATCGCCGCCCCTAAAGGCACGACCGTCTTCACCGCCGCCGAGGGCCGGGTCGTCCGCACCGGCTATGACGCCGGCGGCTACGGTAATTTCATCGAGGTCCGCCACCCCAACGGCCTCAGCACCGTCTATGGCCATCTCAGCCGTATCGACGTGGCCAGCGGCGACACGGTCACGCCCGGCCAGCGCATCGGCCTGGTCGGCTCCACCGGCTATTCCACCGGCCCCCACCTCCATTTCGAGGTGCGCCGCAACGGCGGCCAGGTGAATCCGACCCGGGTGGTGGGCCGCCATTTCGACGTCGCGGTGAAGGCTAAGGCCTGAGCCTAAGCCTGAGTCTGGGCAATCCATTGCGACGCGGGCCGAGATCGTCCTAACCTCCCCTTTCTGTGGAGGGACTGGATATGAACAGATTTGTCGCCGCCGTCGTCGCGGCCGCCTTGTCGGCTGCGCCGATCGCCGCCTCGGCCGAAAACTACGGCCGATACAGCGATGCGGCCGCCCAGACGGAACTGTCCCGGATCGCCGATGTGCAGATGGCCGTCATGGTGCCGATGCGCGACGGCGTCGGCCTGGCCACCAACATCTATCGGCCCAAGGGCGCCACAGGCCCCCTGCCCACCGTCTTCATCAGAACCCCCTATAACGAGCTGGCCTACAACGCCCGCACCACGCGCAGCGCCCTGACCTGGGTCAGCCGGGGCTACGCCCTGGTGATGCAGAACGAGCGGGGCCGCTACTTCTCGCAGGGCGAATACGAGATCCTGGGCTATCCCCAGACCGACGGTTACGACGCACTGACCTGGATCGCGGCCCAGCCCTGGTCGAACGGCAAGGTCGGCACCCTGGGCTGTTCCTCCTCGGCGGAATGGCAGCTGGCCCTGGCGGCCCAGAACCACCCCGCCCACGCCGCCATGGTGCCCCAGGCGTCCGGCGCCGGCATCGGCAAGGTCGGCCGGTTCCAGGAACAGGGCAACTGGTACACCGGCGGCGTGCCCCGCAACCTGTTCTTCGTCTGGCTGTACGACACCGACAATCCCGAGCGCGCCCAGATCCCCGGCGATCTGGACCCGGAAACCCGCGCCCGCATCGTCCGCTACAACGACCTGGACGCCAAGAAGCCTGATGTGAAATGGCCCAACCAGATCCGCCATCTGCCCGTCAATGAAATGCTCAAGGACCTGGGCGAGCCGCCGGCGACCTTCGAGGACCTGATCGCGCGCACGCCGGACGATCCCGCCTGGCGCGAGGGGGGCCTGTATCACGACGACATGGGCTGGGGCGTGCCGTCGCTGTGGTTCAACAGCTGGTACGACGTCTCCATCGGCCCGAACATGGAGCTGTTCAACCACGCCCGCACGACCACCCAGGATCGCGAGGCGGCCGAGAACCAGTATGTTGTGGTGGGGCCGAACAACCACTGCGCCTTTGGCGGCCTGGGGCCGAACTACCGCTCGGGCGACCGGCCACTGGGCGACGCCAGCTTCGACAGCGACGCCCTGGTCGCCGCCTGGTTCGACCGCTGGCTGAAGGGCGAGGCCCGCGCCTTCCCGGCCACGACGCCGCATGTCCAGTATTTCAACATGGGCGAAAACAGGTGGCGCACCGCCGCCCAGTGGCCGCCGCAGGGCGTCGAGACGGTGCGGATGTATCTGCGCTCGGGCGGCGAGGCCAACAGCCTGAACGGCGACGGCCGCCTCAGCCTGGAGGCGCCGCCGGCTGGAGAGGCGGCGGACCGCTATCGCTATGATCCGATGAACCCGGTCCAGACCATCGGCGGCGGCGACTGCTGCAACGGCGGCCTGGTCACGGCCGGCGCCTTCGATCAGCGCCAGATCGAGGCGCGCAACGACGTGCTGGTCTATACGTCCGAGCCCCTGACCGCGCCGATGCAGGTGACCGGCTTCATCGATGCGGTGCTGAAGGTGTCGTCGTCGGCGCAGGACACGGACTTCGCGGTCAAGCTGGTCGACGTGGCGCCGGATGGGACGGCCTATATCCTGGGCGACACCATCATGCGCGCCCGCTACCGCGACGGCTATGCGCGGCCGACGCCCCTGGTTCCCGGCCAAGTGGCGACGGTCCAACCTACGCCGATGACCGTTAGCAACACCTTCCAGCCCGGCCACCGGATCCGGGTCGAGGTCACCAGCTCCAACTTTCCGAAATTCGTCCGCAATCTGAATACGGGCGGTCCCAATGAGACCGAAACCCAGGGCGTCATCGCCGACAACGCCATCCACCACGCGGGCGAGGACGCCTCCTATATCGACCTGCCCGTCCTGAAGTAGGGGCGCGACGCCGAAGCGGCTGGCCTGGACCGCTTCGGCCTTGCTAGGCTGATTGCAACTACGGGGGGAGACCATATGACGGCGGCGTTGACGCTGGAGAGCCTAAGCAAGCGGTACGGCGGGTTCGACGCCGTCCGCGATCTCAGCTTCCAGGTGCCCAAGGGCTCGATCTGCGGCTTCCTGGGCCCGAACGGGGCGGGCAAGACCTCGACCCTGCGGATGATCCTGGGGCTGCAGGAGGCGACCGCGGGGCGGATCGATATTCTGGGCGCGCCCAATGGACGGTTCGTGCGCGACCGGATCGGCTTCCTGCCCGAGGAGCGCGGCCTCTACAAGAAGATGACCCCGGTCGAGGCCATCGCCTTCTTCGGCGCCCTGAAGGGCTTGCCGATGAACGAGGGCAAGAAGCGCGCGAAACTCTTGCTGGAGCAGCAGGGCCTGGGCGCGGCGCAGAAGAAGAAGATGAAGGAGCTGTCCAAGGGGATGGCCCAGAAGGTCCAGCTGATCGCCGCCGTGGTCCACAAGCCCGAGTTCGTCATCCTGGACGAGCCCTTTTCCGGCCTGGACCCGATGAACCAGCAGGGGCTGGAAGAGATGATCCGTGGGCTGGCGGCCGACGGGGCCACCGTCCTGTTCTCGACCCATGTGATGCAGCACGCCGAGCGGCTGTGCGACAAGGTCGTGCTGCTGGCCCGGGGCAAGAAGGCCTTCGAGGGTTCGGTGGACGAGGCCAAGGCCACCTCGCCGCGGTTTCTTGATCTGGACGGCGCCATCACGCCCGAGGCGGCGGCGGCCCTGCCCGGCGTGGCCGGGGTCGAGACCCTGTCCGACGCGGACGGGGTGCGGCGGCTGAAGATCGCCCTGGCGCCCGGCGCCGGCGGCCAGGAGACGCTGAAGGCGGCCTTCCTGAACGGGCTGGACGTGCGCGGCTTCGCCCTGAAGGAGCCGACGCTGCACGACGCCTTCATCGGCCTGACCGGCGACCATCCCGATCAAGCCGTCACCCCTTCGGAGGCGGCCCAATGAAACGCACCCTGCTGATCGCCCGGCGCGAATATGTCGCCTACGCCAAGACCGTCGGCTTCTGGCTGTCGCTGCTGGCCCTGCCGTTGTTCGCCCTATTGGGCGGCGGCATTCCCCTGCTGATCCAGTCGGCCGAACCGGTCAAGACGGTGGCCGTCATCGAGGACGGCCCGGCCGCCACGGGCCTGGCCGCCGCTGTGCGCGCCTCGCTCCAGTCCGATCTGGACCGCCAGGCCGAACGACTCCGCGAAGCCGCCGAAAAGGGCCAGGCCGGCGCCGGCCGCGCCGTCGCCTCTATCAGCGGCCCCAAGATCCGTCTGGTCGCCCCGCCGCCCGCCATCGCCGAGGCCGTCGGCCCGGCCCGCGACGCCGCCATCAAGACGGCCCTGGACAAGGAAACGCCGAAGGACCGCCGCCTGGACGCGGTCGTCTTCCTGAGCCGTGTGGACGGCAAGCCCGCCGCCCAGGTCTGGACCGGCCGCGCCAACGACAACGACGTCTCCGGCTTCATTCGCGGCGCCCTGCGCGACGCCAGACGCACCGAACTGCTGACCGCAGCCGGGGTGGCGCCGGCCGTAGCGGCCGAGGTTCAGGACTTCCGGCCCGAGGTGAAGGCCTTCTCGCCCACCGCCGCCAGCGGCGGCGAGGTGTCGATGCGCGACCACATTCCGTCCTTCATCGGCCTGGGCGCCGGCTTCCTGCTGTGGTCGCTGGTCATCACCGGGGCCTCCATCCTGCTGAACAGCGTGATGGAGGAGAAGTCGAACAAGATCCTTGAGGTGCTGCTGTCGTCGGCCTCGGCGACCGAAATCCTGACCGGCAAGGTGCTGGGGGTGGCGATGCTGACCCTAAGCGTGCTGGCGGTCTGGGGCGGGATCGGCGCGTTCGGCCTGATATCCGCCTCGCCCGAGACGGCGGCGACGGTCGGGCAGGTGTTGATGAACGACGGCCTGGTCTTCTATTTCATCGCCTATATGGTCGGCGGTTATCTGATGTACGCGGTCCTGTTCGCGGCCATCGGCGCCTTCTGCGAGACTCCGCGCGACGCCCAGACCCTGATGGGGCCGATCATGATGATCCTGGTCGTGCCCATGCTGGTCATGCAGATGGCCCTGACCAGTCCCGACGCTCCGGTGGTCAAGGTCCTGTCGTGGATCCCCTTCTTCACGCCCTTCCTGATGAGCGCGCGGGCGCCCAGCGATCCGCCGCTGATCGAGATCGTCCTGACCCTGATCGGCATGTTCGCCACTGCGGCCCTGATGGTCTGGATCGCCGGCCGCGCCTTCCGGGCCGGCGCCCTGTCGGACGTCAAACTGAGCTGGAAGAGCTTCGGCCGAGCCATCACCGGCCGGAGCTGAGCACGCCCCCGCTTTGCCGGGAGGAGACAAAGAAAAAGGCCGCCTCCTTGCGGAGGCGGCCTTGAATCTTTTGGCCTGAGCCTGAGCCTTAGCGGCTGCCGCCAGCGGCGCCGGGGCCGGGAACCCGCGGCTTCGGCGGGGGCAGCAGGCCTTCGCGCTGAGCGCGCTTGCGGGCCAGCTTACGGGCGCGGCGGACAGCTTCGGCCTTTTGACGGGCGCGCTTTTCCGACGGCTTTTCGTAATGCACGTGGCGCTTCATTTCACGGAAGCTGCCTTCGCGTTGCATCTTCTTCTTGAGGGCTTTTAGCGCTTGATCGACGTTATTATCGCGAACGAAAATCTGTACCAGGTTGAACTCTCCTTTGGCCGCCCGCCGCGTCCTGTGAGGGAGACGGGCGAACAAAATAAAATCGTCGTCCGAAAGTTGGGCTCCCGGATGAAGGCGCGCTGATACACGAGCAGACCGCGCCTGTCCAGTTCGTCGCAACCATTCTTCGAGGCTCGAAAGCCCGATGAGACGGGCGTATGATCCGCCCATGACACAGAACGACGATTGGGCCGACCGGACCGAACAGACCGTGCTGGATGCGGCCGTCGCGCGCGCCCCTGCCCTGGGCTGGAACGCCCGTCTCGTGCGGGAATCCTGCGAGGCCTGCGGCCTGTCGCGTGGCGACGAGGAACTGCTGCTGCCCAATGGCGCACGCGATCTGGCCGCCCTGCTGTCGCGCCGCCATGACGCCCGTGCGCTTGAGGCTCTGGGCGCGATCGACGCCAAGTCCTTGAAGATTCGCGAGCGAATCGCCCGCGCCGTGTCCGAACGGATGGAAGCCGGCGCCGCCGACCTGGAGGCCACACGTCGGTGCGCCGCCTTCCTGGCCCTGCCGACCAACGCCGACCTGGGGCTGAAACTGGCCTGGGAGAGCGCGGACCACCTGTGGCGCTGGGCCGGCGACGAGACCACCGACTGGAACCACTATTCGAAGCGCACCATCCTGTCGGGCATCCTGATCCCCGCCCTGACGATGCGCTGGTTCGACGGTCGTGAACCGGCCGAGGCCTTCGTCGCCCGCCGAATCGAAAACGTCATGGCCTTCGAGAAATGGAAGGCCGGCAAGGATTTCGAGGCGCCGTTCCGCAAGGTGAGCGATGCCCTGAGTCGGATGCGGTACGGGGCGAAGGACCAGCCGGCGTCCTGATTCGCACGCCGGCCCGGGCGAAGCCCCCCGACACTCCAACCCAGACAGCAAAACGGCCCCCGGATCGCTCCGGGGGCCGTTCTGTTACGCGACTAGGTCAGACTATCGATTACTCGATGATCTTGGCGACGACGCCGGCGCCGACGGTGCGGCCGCCTTCACGGATGGCGAAGCGCAGGCCCTGGTCCATGGCGATCGGGGTGATCAGTTCGACGTTCAGCTCGGCGTTGTCGCCGGGCATGATCATCTCGACGCCTTCCTTCAGGTGGACGATGCCGGTCACGTCCGTGGTGCGGAAGTAGAACTGCGGGCGATAGTTGGTGAAGAACGGGGTGTGACGACCGCCTTCTTCCT
>NZ_JAUSOE010000168.1 GCF_030656255.1 Brevundimonas sp.
CAGCCCCAGGAAGTCGAACTTCACCAGGCCGGCCGGTTCGACCCATTTCATGTTGAACTGGGAGGCCGGAATGGTGGAGCGCGGATCCTGGTACAGGGGCACCAGTTCGACCAGGGGCCGGTCGCCGATGACGATGCCGGCGGCGTGGGTCGAGGCGTTGCGGTACAGCCCCTCCAGCTCCAGCGCCGTCTCCAGCAGGGTGCGAACCGCAGGCTCGGCGTCCCTCGCCTCTTTCAGGCGCGGCTCAAGGTCGATGGCCTGGGCCAGGGTGACAGGCGCGGCCGGGTTGTTCGGCACCATCTTGCAGAGCCGGTCCACCTGGCCCAGCGGCATCTGCAGCACCCGGCCGACGTCGCGCAGCACCGCCCGCGCCTGCAGGGTGCCGAAGGTGATGATCTGGGCCACCCGGTCCTTGCCGTAGCGGTCCTGAACATAGTCGATCACCTCTTCGCGCCGCTCCTGGCAGAAGTCGATATCGAAGTCGGGCATGGAGACCCGTTCGGGGTTCAGGAACCGCTCGAACAGCAGGCCGAACCGCAGCGGGTCCAGATCGGTGATGGTCAGGGACCAGGCGACCAGAGAACCGGCCCCGGAGCCCCGCCCCGGCCCCACCGGGATGCCGTGTTCCTTGGCCCATTTGATGAAGTCGGACACGATCAGGAAATAGCCGGGGAAGCCCATCTGCTGGATGATGCCGACCTCCCATTCCAGCCGGGACCAGTATTCCGCCTCCGGCACGGCGGGCGTGATCTGGCCCAGCCGGACCTTCAGTCCCTCGCGCGCCTGGTGGGCCAGTTCGTCGGCCTCGGACCGCCCTGCCCCGGTGTCGAACCGCGGCAGGATGGGCGCATGGGTGTTGACCAAGAAGGCGCAACGCCGGGCGATGTCGATGGTGTTGTCGCAGGCCTCGGGCAGGTCGGCGAACAGGGTCCGCATCGCCTCGGCCGACTTGAACCAGTGCTCACCGGTGATGCGGCGGCGGTCTTCCTGACCGGTGAAGGCCCCGTCGGCGATGCACAGCAGGGCGTCGTGGGACTTCGCCTGCGCCGCCTTGGCGTAATAGACGTCGTTGGTCGCGACCAGGGGCGTGTCGTTGGCGTAGGCCCATTCGACCAGACCGGGCTCGGCCCGCCGTTCGTCTTCCAGCCCGTGCCGCTGAAGCTCGACATAGAAGCGGTCGCCGAAGACGGATTTCATCGTCGCCAGGGCGGCCGAGGCCTCGCCTTTCTTGCCTTGCGTGAACAGGGGATCGACCGGACCGTCCGGTCCGCCCGACAGCAGGATCAGCCCCTCGGACCGAGCCACGACCTGGTCCCAGGCCACGCCCGGCTCAGCCATTTCGCCTGCATCCAGATAGGCCGAGGACGACAGGGCGCACAGGTTGCGCCACCCGGCCTCGTTCTGAACCAGAAGGACCACGGTCGGAGTCTTGGCCCAGCGCACGGCCTGTTGCCCGCCGATGCCGAACACCGGCAGGGCGCAGGCGATGATCGGCTGGACCCCGGCGTCACGGGTGTACTGACTGAACTCCAGCGCGCCGAACAGATTGGTCCGGTCGGCGATGGCCACGGCCGGCATGCCCGCGTCCGCCGCCAGCTTGCCCAGCTTGCCCGCCTTGATCGCGCCTTCCAGCAGCGAATAGGCCGAGCGGACGCGCAGATGGACGAAACCCTGACTGTTGACCGGTTCGCTCACTGGACCTCCGCCTGTCGCGCCTCCGAAGGGAGGCCGCGCATCATCCTGGACCGAGTCTCACATCGCCGCCCGCCGGAACACAGCAAACCTTCAGCCGGGCCGTGCAATCATCGATCCGCTGTGGATAGAGGCTTCAGACCTTCACGGCGAAAAAACACAGTCTGAATAGTCTGAAATCTCTCATAAGCGACTGATTTTACACAACGCAGATTCAGACACTGCCCGCGCGAGTCTGAAATCAGGCGGTCGTCACGCTGAAGGCCAGGGTCCAGACCATCCAGACGAAACCGCTGCACGAGGCCAGCGACAGCATATCTCTCATCAAACGCGGCATGGCGGCTTATCCCCAGACATGAATGTTCTTGCCTTGTTCTATGTTCGCTCATTGTTCTCGTCAACCCCGGTCTTTTCCCAAGGGCCAGGACGACCTGAAACCATTTGCAGCGGCGCATCGTATGCCTGTGGAGAAACGGAGATATCCCCATGACCAAGTCTCTGAAATTCCTGGCCGGCGCGACGACCGCCGCCGCCCTGGCCGTTCTGGCGACCGCCGCCCTGCCCCGGACCGACCGCGCCGAGGCCCAGCCGGCCTCGACGCCGCTTCAGACGGCCGTCTTCGCCGGCGGCTGTTTCTGGTCGGAGGAAAAGGCGTTCGACGGCCTGCCCGGCGTTCGCTCGGCGGTGTCGGGCTTCGTCGGCGGTCAGACGGCCAACCCGACTTATGAGCAGGTGGTGCGCGGCGGCACCGGCCATATGGAGGCGGTCCAGGTGACCTTCGATCCGCGCGTGGTCAGCTATCGCGCCCTTGTGGACCGCTACTGGCGCACCATAGACCCGACCGATCCGAACGGGCAGTTCTGCGATCAGGGGCCGTCCTATCGCGCGGCGGTCTTCGCCACGGCGGAGCAGAGGGCGGCGGCGGTGGCGTCGCGCGATGCCGCCATGCGTGTTCTGGGCAAGAGCTTCACCACCCCGGTCGTCGGCGCCCAACGGTTCTGGCCCGCCGGGGCGGAGCATCAGGACTACGCCCGCCGCAACCGCGCCCATTACGAGGCCTATCGCCAGGGCTGCCGCCGGCCCCAGAGGCTGCGCGCCATCTGGGGCGACGCCGCCGTGGGGTGACGGCGTACGCCAGGTGTCAGTAGGCCTGGCTCAATAGGCCTGACTTTGGGCCGCCCGCTCTTCCAGATGGCCGTCCTTCAGGGCGAAGACGCGGTCCATGTGGCCGGCCAGCTCCATATTGTGGGTGGCGATCAGGGCGGCGACGCCCGTGGTCTTGGCCAGGTCGCGCAGGGACTCGAACACCGACTGACTGGTGGTCGGATCCAGGTTGCCGGTCGGCTCGTCGGCCAGCAGCAGGCGCGGCTTGTTGGCCAGGGACCGGGCGATGGCGACGCGCTGTTTCTCGCCGCCCGACAGCTGGGCCGGCTGGTGGGTCAGGCGTTCGCCCAGACCCAGGGTCGTCAGGGTCTCCTCGGCCTGGGCGCGGGCCTGGGCCAGACTCATGCCCGCGATCCGCATCGGCAGGGCGACATTGTCGCGGGCGTCGAACTCGGCCAGCAGATGGTGGAACTGATAGACGAAGCCGATCCGCGAAAGGCGCAGGCGGGTGCGGGCGCGCTCGTCCAAATCCCCCACCATCTCGCCGTCGATGGCGACCGTGCCCTCGGTCGGCTTCTCCAGCAGGCCGGCGGCGTGCAGCAGGCTGGACTTGCCGGAGCCGGAGGGGCCGATCAGCCCGACCATTTCGCCGGGCATGACGTCCAGATCCACGCCCTTCAGCACGGTCAGGCCGCCGTTGGCGGTGTCATAGGTGCGGGTCAGGCCGCGCACCGACAGGATAGGAGACCTACTCATAGCGGAGCGCCTCCACGGGATCGATACGGGACGCCGTCCAGGACGGCGGCAGGCTGGCGACGCAGCTCATGATCAGGGACCAGACGGCGACCCAGGTCACGTCCATTGGATCGACCAGGGCCGGGATGGCGTCCAGCTGATAGACGTCGGCGTTGAACAGTTGCACGCCCAGCACGGCCTCAATGGCGTGCTGGATTGTGCCGATGTTCCAGCAGAACAGCAGGCCCAGGGCCAGGCCGGCCAGGGTGCCCGCCACGCCGATCATGGCCCCGGACATGAAGAAGATGCGCAGGATCGACGACGGGCTGGCGCCGACGGTGCGCAGGATGGCGATGTCGCGCGTCTTGTTCTTCACCAGCATGACGATGCCGGAGATGATGTTCATGGCGGCGATGGCGACGACCAGGCCCAGGATGATGCTCATGGCCACCCGCTCGACCCGCAGGGCGCCGTAGAAGGCGGCCAGACGCTCGCGCCAGTCGCTGATCACCGAGCCCGGCCCGGCGGCGTCGCGGATGGCGGGGATCAGGTCGGCGACGCGGTCGGGATCGTCGACCTTGATCTCGATGACATCCCAGACGCCTTCCTTGCCGAAGAACAGCTGCTGCTGCTCCAGGGGCATGAACAGGTAGGCGCGGTCGAAGTCGGCCGTGCCCGAACGGAACAGGCCGCCGACGAAATAGGTCTTCTCAAGTCCGCCCAGATTGCCGAAGGCGCTGTCGGCGCCGGTCGGGGAATAGAGGGTGACGGGGTCGCCGACTCGCAGGCCCAGGGAGTTGGCCAGAGTCGCCCCCATCAGGATGCGGTCGCCGCCGTAGGCGCCCTTGCCGAAGTCGGCGCGTTCCTTGGGCGTCAGACTGTCGAAGACGTATTTGGTGGTGGCCAGGTCCTGGGGCCGCACGCCGCGCACCATGGCACCGGTGGTGAAGTTGCCGACACGGACCAGGCTCTGGCTTTCGTTCAGGGGCGTAACGCTGACCACGCCCGGCACGTCGGCGATCCGCTTCAGGGCGGCGTCCCGGTCTTCCGACGTCAGGACCGGTCCCTGGACGTACATATGGCCGTTGAACGACAGCATCCGGCCCAGCAGTTCCGAGCGGAAGCCGGCCATGATGCTCATGACGCTGATCAGCACGGCGACGGCCAGCATGATGCCGATGAAGCTGATCACCGCAATGGTGGCGACCCCGCCCTCCTTGCGCTTGGCGCGCAGGTAGCGGAGGGCCAGGCCGATCTCCCACGAGGAGAAGGCGCCGGAAGGACGGGACGGCAGGTTCAAGCAGTCAACCTTTCGAGGGCTTCGGCCAGGGGAACGGAGACCTTCTCGCCGGTGGCGCGGCGCTTCAGCTCGACCACGCCGTCGGCCAGGCCCTTGGGACCGATGGTCAGCTGCCACGGCACGCCGATCAGATCGGCGGTGGCGAACTTGCCGCCCGGCCGTTCGTCGGTGTCGTCGTACAGCACGTCCTTGCCCAGTTTCTCGAGCTGGGCGACCGCGTCCTCGCAGGCGGCGGAGACGGCGGCGTCATTGGCGCGCAGATTGATCACGACCACGTCGAACGGGGCCACGGCGTCGGGCCAGATGATGCCGCCCTCGTCATGGCTGGCCTCGATGATGGCGCCCAGCAGGCGCGACACGCCGACGCCGTAGCTGCCCATGTGGACATTGGCGTCCTGACCGTCCGGCCCGGCGACCTTGGCCTTCATCGGCGCCGAATATTTCTCGCCGAAATAGAAGATGTGGCCGACCTCGATGCCGCGCGCCGACAGGCGGTCGCCCTCGGCGGTCTCGGCCTCGAACCGGGCTTCGTCGTGCATTTCCTCGGTTGCGGCGTAGAGCGCCGTTCGTTGATCAACGATTGACTGAAGATCATCCCAGTCCACGTCCGCGCCCGGCGCCGGCATTTCGACCAGGGCCTTGTCGCAGAAGACCGCGCTCTCGCCGGTCTCGGCCAGGACGATGAACTCGTGGCTCAGGTCGCCGCCGATCGGGCCGGTGTCGGCGCGCATCGGCACGGCCTTCAGGCCCATGCGGGCGAAGGTGTTCAGATAGGCCACGAACATGCGGTTGTAGGCCTTGCGGGCCGAGGCCTCGTCCACGTCGAACGAATAGGCGTCCTTCATCAGGAACTCGCGGCCGCGCATCACGCCGAAGCGGGGGCGGCGCTCGTCGCGGAACTTCCACTGGATATGAAACAGGTTCAGCGGCAGCGACTTGTAGGACTTCACATAGGCCCGGAAGATGTCGGTGATCATCTCCTCATTCGTCGGCCCGTACAGCAGCTCGCGCTCGTGACGGTCCGTGATGCGCAGCATCTCGGGGCCGTAGGCGTCATAGCGGCCGCTCTCGCGCCACAGGTCGGCCAGTTGCAGGGTCGGCATCAGCAGCTCGACCGCCCCGGCCCGCTGCTGCTCTTCACGGACGATCTGCTCGATCTTGCGCAGCACCCGCAGGCCCAGCGGCAGCCAGGCGTAGATGCCGGCGGCCTCCTGCTTGATCATGCCGGCGCGCAGCATCAGCTGGTGCGAGACAATCTGGGCGTCCGAAGGGGCTTCCTTCAGCGTGGGCAGGAAAAAGCGCGACAGGCGCATGATGGGGAATCCTAGGCGTAGAGACAGTCCAAGGCTTTAGCCGCTGGACCGGGGCGAAAGCTAGGCCGGGATGGGGATTAGACCGCCTGTTTTAGACCGCCGGCCCGCGCGAGAAGTCCGGCAGGGGGAGCCAGCCGGTGAAGATCAGCACCATGACGAAGACCCAGACCAGGGCGGCGACCCAGGTGGTGGTGATGAATTTGCGCTTCAGGTTCGGCGTCGTCGGCGCGCCCCACTGGGCGCCGTCCGTCGGCGGTTCATGGGTCTCGCGCGAGGTTCCCAGCGGCAGCACCCCGAACAGCACCGTCCACCAGACGATGATGTAGATGCCGAACATGGTGATGGGGCCGATAGGCATGAGACCTCCTGTCCGGGCTTTGGCGCCCGGTTGAAACCGGTCTAGAGGATCGGCCTCCCCTGGACGAGTCCCCGACATGCCGCAGATCACCCTGGAATACACCCGCCATCTGGCCGACACCGACTGGACCCCGGTCGCCCTGGAGATCCACCAGGCCGCCGTCGAGATCGCCGGCGCCGCCTTGTCAGCCTGCAAAACCCGGCTGATCGCCCTGGATCATGTCGTCATCGCCGGTGATGCGCCCGAGACCGCCATGCTGGCCTGCCGCATCGGCCTGATGCTGGGCCGCACGCCGGAGCAGAAGATCGCGCTGAGCGAAAAAGTGCTTGAGATACTGACCGCCGCCTTGGCCGACGCGACCGGCAAGGTCGAGGTGTCGGCAGAGGTGTTCGAACTGAACGAGACCTATCGCAAGGCCACGCTCGGCTGATTGGACATCGGGTATGCCGCCCCTCAGGGGTGCGGCCGGCCGACGCCATACCGCGCCGCCAGATAGGGGGCGATGGCGTGATCCTGCAGGAAGCGGCGCCCGGTCGTTTCGCTGACCTGGGCCTGCGGCCAGTCCAGTTCGCCGTCCAGGATCAGGATGGGGCAGCTCTGATGCGCTTCGCCGACCTGCTCGATCACAGGGGGGCGTGGGCGGGGATGGTCCAGATAGACCACCTCAAGGACGTCTCGCAGCCGGGGATAGAAGGCCAGCACGCCTTCGATATAGGCGCCGGGCGGGCAGAACCACGGGCCGCCCTGGTCGTCATGCCAGTCGGGATTCAGCAGGAAGAGTCGTTCGGCCATGAACGAGATATAGCGGACCTCTGACGGGTTCCGCGACGTCTATTCGCAGGCTGCGCCGAAGCCCGGCGCGCGTAACGCCAACAGGATGGATGACCGCTCCGCCTGGGTGATGGCGCCTGACCGTTCCAGCACGCAGCCGACGGCTGTGTTCGAGTTCGGCGCCAGCAGTCCATAGGTCATACCTTCGGCCGCCAGATGCGCCTGGGCGCCCTTCAGGGCCTCGATGGCTTCCGCGACGCGGGCCGGGTCTCTGGTGATCCGCGTCATCTCGTGCAGCGCTTCTCCCGAGCTGGGGAAGTCATAGGCGTCTGGGCCATACGGGGCGATTTCGGCGGACAGACGCTCCGGGTGGACGTCGATGCCGAACTTGGCGTTCTGGCTGGCGGAGAAGGCGATGGCCGGCCCGCTCGCGGGCACCACCAGGATATAGGCGTGGCGCGGGAACAGCAGATAGTGGGCCATGTATTTGGTCACGGGCACCAGAGGCAGACGGTCCGGCCCCAGGGCGTGGACGCCGACATAGACGCCGGACGGCAGGCTGCGGGCGTCGATCCGGCCGTTCAGTTTCAGGATCCGGTCCACCATGACATGGTCGAGCAGGAAGACGCCGTCCTCGGCCTCCCGCTCAAGATAGGCATGGATGGCGGCGGTGTCGGGCGCGGGGCCGAGGTCGCGGCCATAGACGGTCGGAAAGGCCGTCGGCGACATGGGCTGGCCCTCCGCCGGGCTGAACCACAGGACCCGCAGTTCCTGAACCGTCCGCGACAACGGTTCCTCACCGCGGAAGGTGGACAGGCTGAGCGCCAGATTGACGGCGGCGAACAGGGCGACAAACCCTGCCGCCCCTTGCCCCGCGATCAAGGCCCACCGACGCCAGCCCCGCAGCGGATGGCGGGCGTGGCGCACCCGTTCCAGCATACGGCGGCCGCGTGTGGGGCCGGGTTTGCTGGACATCAATGGGGTGCTCCTTGACCGTTCGCGCAGACAAATGCGCGCGAACGGTCAAGGTTGCATCAGACGCGCAGGACGACCGTCTCGACGATCGGGCGGCGATCCCAGATCTGCTGGCTGGCCTTCTTCAGTACGCGCGCGACGGCCTGCTCGATGACCATTTCGTCGTCCAGAGCCTCGCCCTTCAGGTTCTTGATCACCTGCTCGACGCGTTCGGCCAGATTATCCAGGGCGTCGCCCAGCGGCGTAGAGGTGTCGCCGGGCAGGCCGACGCTGCGGATGTCGATGTCGCTGGCGATGCGGCCGCGCTTGTCCAGGGCGAAGCTGACGATCAGCACGCCGTTGGTCGAGGCGTGGCGACGCTCCTTCAGGGCCTCGCCCTGTTCGGTCACCAGCATGCCGCCATCGACGTACAGGCGGCCATTCGGCACTTCGTCGATGATCTTGGCCGGTCCGGGGGCCAGGCGCACCATGTCGCCGTTGCGCGGCGTGACGGTTTCCTTGACGCCGATGTCCTTGGCCAGGTTGGCGTGTTCCAGCAGGAAGCGGCGCACGCCATGGGTCGGCACCGCGATCTGCGGCCGCACCCATTCGTACATCTGCTTCAGCTCGTCACGGCATGGGTGGCCCGAGACGTGGATGCCGGGGTGATCCTTCTCGGTGTAGAGGCGCACGCCTCGATCCGCGAGCCGGTCCTGCAGATTGCCGATGGCCAGTTCGTTGCCGGGAATCTGACGCGACGAGAAGATGCAGTGGTCGCCCAGGCCCAGTTTGACGACCGGGTGGGTGCCGTCGGCGACGCGCGACAGGGCCGCACGGGCCTCGCCCTGGCTGCCGGTGCACAGATACAGGATCTGGTCGGCGGGCCAGACACGGGCCTCTTCATCCGACAGGAAGGGTTTGACGTCCTGCAGCATGCCGACGTGTTTGGCTGCGGCTGTGATTCGGTGCATCGAGCGGCCGGCCAGGGACACGCGACGTCCGCAGGCCTCGGCGGCGCGGATGACGCTGTCCATCCGGGCGACGTTGGAGGCGAAACAGCCCACGGCGACCCGGCCCTTGAGGCTGGAGATCAGTTTGGTGATCGCGACGGCCACATCGCCCTCGGAGCCGGCGACGCCCGGCACGAAGACATTGGTCGAATCGCAGACCATGGCCAGCACGCCCTCGTCGCCCATGGCGCGGATGGCGGGGGCGTCGGTCTTCTCGCCGATGATCGGCTGGTCGTCGATCTTCCAGTCGCCGGTGTGGAACACCACGCCCAGCGGGGTGTCGATGGCCAGGCCGCTCGGCTCGGCGATCGAGTGGCTCATGTTGACGAAGGTGACGCCGAACGAGCCGATGTCGACGGTGCCGCCCAGCGGCACCTCGATCAGTTGCACCTCGTCCAGGATGCCGCGCTCGCGCAGCTTGTCCTTGATCAGATAGGCGGTGAAGGGGGTGGCGTAGATCGGCGCCTTGATGCGCGGCCACAGCCAGCCCAGGGCGCCGATATGGTCTTCGTGCGCATGGGTCAGGACAATGCCCTTGATCGTCTCGCCTTCCAGATAGGAAGGATCGGGCACGATCACGTCGACGCCGGGCGTGGACAGGTCGCCGAAGGTGACGCCGACATCGACGATCAGCCATTCACGATTGTCCGCCGGGCCGAAGCCGTAGGCGTTCAGGTTCATACCGACTTCGTCGGAGCCGCCCAGCGGCAGGAAAACGAGTTCGTCTTGGTTTTGCTTTTTCATTCAGTCAGTCATTTGGGCGTTACGACGCCAGATTTCTAGGAGGCCGCGAATAGTCAGGTCGGGATCGAAGTGATCGATGCTGTCGGTCGCGCCTTCGAACAGGCTGGCGACGCCGCCGGTGCCGATGACGGTCATGGGCCGCGCCCATTCCGCCTTGATGCGCTGGACCAGGCCTTCGATCAACGAAATATAGCCCCAGAAGACGCCGGACTGCATGGCCTCGACCGTGCCCTTGCCGATGACGTGGTCCGGACGCTGGATGGCGATGCGCGGCAGTTTGGCCGCCGCCTCGTGCAGGGCCTGGAGCGACAGATTGATGCCGGGGGCGATCAGACCGCCCTCGAACGCGCCGTCGTCGGCGACGATGTCGAAGGTGGTGGCGGTGCCGCTGTCGATGACGATCAGGTCGCCGGGATAGACCAGCTTGGCCCCGATGGCGTTGACCAGGCGGTCGGCGCCGGCCTCGCTGGGCTTGGCGATCCGCACCTCTATGCCCAGCTCGGCGTTTTCGCCGATCACCAGGGGTTCGATGTTCAGATAGCGGCGCGCCAGATTGCGCAGGTTGAAGATCGACTGGGGCACGACGCTGGAGATGATGCAGCCGGTCAGGGCGGCGAACTCCAGCCCCTTCATGACCATCAGCTGGTTCAGCCAGACCGCGTATTCGTCGGCCGTGCGGCTGGCTTCGGTGGCGGCCCGCCACTGGGCGATCCATTCGGATCCATCATGGACGGCGAACAGCGTATTGGTGTTGCCCTGTTCGATGGCCAGCAGCATCAGACCGCCCCGCCAAAGAAGACATCGCCGGCCGAGATCAGCCGCACCGAGCCGTCGGTCAGACGCAAGCGTAGGGCGCCGTCAGGCTCGACCCCTTCGGCCACACCTTCCAGGGTCTCATGATCCAGTCGTGCGACGCAGGGGCCGTTCAGCCCGGTTAGGCGGCTGGTCCAGGCGTCCAGCACCGGCTCGAAGCCCAGGGTCTGCCAGCGGCCCCACCAGACGGCGAAGGTCTCGGCCAGGATCTCGGCGGCGGCCTCGATGGGCGGGACATAGACTAGGTCGGCGCGCAGACGGGCGGCGATGGAGGTCGCGCCGCGTTCGGTGTCCTCCGGTGCGTGGGCCAGGTTCACGCCGATGCCGACGGCCAGCCACAGGTCGCCGTTCGCATGGGCGCCGGACTCGACCAGGATGCCCGACACCTTGACCCCGTCCAGCAGGACGTCGTTGGGCCATTTGATCGAAACCAGGGCCGGCGAGACGAAGACGTCCAGCAGGTCGGCCACTGCCAGGGCGGCGATGAAGGTGGCCTGGGCCGCCTCGGCCGCCGACTTGGGCGTGGTGATCAGCAGGGTGGAGGCCAGGTTGCCCTGATCCGTATCCCATTTGCGGCCGCGTCGCCCCCGGCCGGCGGTCTGACGACGCGCCACGATCCAGCGCGGCCCGGCCTCTCCGGCCTCGGCCAGGCGACGGGCCTCAGCGTTGGTCGAGTCGATCTCGTCGAGAATGACCAAGGGGGCAGGCGTCAACGCCCTAACCGTTCCCGAAGCCGGCGCTCGCAACCTTGGTCAGCGGCTCCAGCCAGGTCAGACCCACGATCACCAGCGGGAAGGCGAAGGCGGCGCAGGACCAGCCGATGATGCTGGTTTCCGGCGAGGACTTGTCCATCTGGATGTCGTCGACGGGCGCGTCGAACCACATCAGCTTGATGATGCGCAGATAATAGAAGGCAGCGACGACCGAGGCGACCAGACCGGCGGCGGCCACCGGCCACAGACCGGCGTCGGCGGCGGCGCCGAAGACATAATACTTGCCCCAGAAGCCCGAGAACGGCGGCATGCCGAGGACCGACAGCGACAGGATGGTCAGGGCCACGGCCGTGACCGGACGGTCCTTCTTCAGACCGGCCAGATCGGCGATGCGACGGATCGGACGGCCCGACTTGGACAGGCTGAGCAGGATGGCGAAGAAGCCGAGTTGGTCGATGACATACAGGGTCATGAACATCAGCATGGCCTGCAGGCCTTCGCTGGTGCCTGCGGCGATGCCCAGCAGGGCGTAGCCGATGTTGGCGATCGACGAATAGGCCAGCAGACGCTGGATATCCTTCTGCACCAGGCCGCCGAAGGCGCCGACGACGAAGCTGATCAGGGAGATGGCGACCAGAACCTGAGACCATTGGGCGTGGGCCTCGCCGAAGCCGCCTTCCAGCGCGCGGGCGATCAGGACCATGGCCGCAACCTTGGGCGCCGTGGCGAACAGGGCCACGACCGGGGTCGGGGCGCCTTCGTACACGTCAGGCGTCCACATGTGGAAGGGCGCGGCCGAGACCTTGAACGCCAGACCGCAGATCAGGAAGACCAGACCGAAGACCAAGCCCGGGCCCGGGTTGTTCTGGGCGAAGGCGGCGATGTCTTCGAACCGCATCGAACCGGCGAACCCATAGATCAGGCTGGAGCCGTACAGCAGCAGGCCCGACGACAGGGCGCCCAGGACGAAATACTTCAGACCCGCTTCCGACGCCTTGACGTCGTCGCGGTGGAAGGCGGCCAGGACGTACAGGGCCAGCGAGTGCAGCTCGATGCCGACATACATGGAGATCAGGTCGCCCGAGGACGCCATCATCCCCATGCCGACCGAGGCCAGCACGATCAGGACCGGATATTCGAACTTGGCGATGTGGGTCCGCTTCATCCAGCCGTCGCCGAGGATGACGGCCACGGCGGCGGACAGATAGATGACGCTCTTGCCGTAGATGGCCAGCGGGTCGGCCACATAGGCGCCGTTGAAGGCGACGCCCCACGGTCCCATGAAGGCGATGACGGCGGCGGCGATCAGCAGCAGGACCGACAGGATCGACACCAGCCGGGCGCTCTTGTCGCCGATGAAGGCGCCGACCATCAGCAGGACCAGGGCGCCGACCGCGAGGGTCAGCTCCGAGGCGGCGAGATGAAGGGCGGAGGACAGGTCAGGCATGTTTGGTCTCACCCGCCGATCGCGACGCGATAGGCATTGGTCAGGGCCTCGACGGCGGGCCCGGTGTAATCAAGGACGGCGGCCGGATGGACGCCCAGCCACAGGGTGCCGAGGATCAACGGCACGAACAGCAGCAGCTCACGCTTGTCGATGTCGGCGATGGTCTTCAGCTTCGGATTGGTGATCTCGCCGAACATGACCGCCCGATACAGGGTCAGGGCATAGACCGCCGAGAAGATGACGCCCGAGGCTGCGACCAGAGCCGCCCAGGTCGAGGCCTGATAGGCGCCCGTCATGGTCAGGACTTCGCCGATGAAGCCCGAGGTGCCCGGCAGGCCGACGTTGGCCATGGTGAACATCAGGAAGATGGCGGCGAACCAGGGCATGCGCGAGGTCAGGCCGCCGTAGAAGGCGATCTCACGCGTATGCATCCGGTCGTAGACCACGCCGACGCACAAGAACAGGGCGCCCGAGATCAGGCCGTGGCTGATCATCTGGAACACCGCGCCCTGCATGCCGATGTCGTTGCCCGAGAAGATGCCCAGGGTCACGAAGCCCATGTGGGCGATCGACGAATAGGCGATCAGCTTCTTCATGTCCGTCTGACGCCAGGCGACCAGCGACGTATAGACGATGGCGATGACCGACAGGGTGAAGACCAGCGGGCGGAACATCTCGGACGCGACCGGGAACATCGGCACGTTGAACAGGATGAAGCCGTAACCGCCCAACTTCAGCAGGATGCCGGCCAGGATGACCGACCCCGCCGTCGGCGCCTGAACGTGGGCGTCGGGCAGCCAGGTGTGAACCGGCCACATCGGCATCTTCACCGCGAAGGAGGCGAAGAAGGCCAGCCACAACAGGGGCTGAACCGAGGGATCAAAGGCGTACTGCTTCAGCTCCGGGATGCTGGTGGTGCCGGCGGTATGCGACATCCACAGCATGGCCAGCAGCATCAGCACCGACCCCAGCAGGGTGTAGAGGAAGAATTTGTAGGCCGCGTAGATCCGGTTGGCGCCGCCCCAGATGCCGATGATCAGGAACATCGGCACCAGGGTGCCTTCGAAGAAGATGTAGAAGAGATACAGGTCCAGCGCCGTGAAGACGCCGATGACCAGGGTCTCCAGCACCAGGAAGGCGATCATATATTCGACGACGCGCGTCTCGATCGATTTCCAGCTGGCCAGGATGCAGATCGGCATCAGGAAAGCCGTCAGCAGGACGAACAGGATCGAGATCCCGTCGACGCCCAGATGATAGCTGGCGCCCGCGAACCAGGGGACCATTTCGACGAACTGATAGCTGACGTTCGACGGATCGAAGCCGGCGACCAGCACGACCGAGACCCCCAGCACGACCAGGGTCGTAATCAGGGCGATCCAGCGGGCGGCCGGGGCGGCGGCGTCCTGGGACTTGGACGCCAGCCGGGCGAGGAAGATCGCCAGGGCGCCGACCAGCGGCAGGAATGTAACGAGGCTCAGAATGTAGGGCACGGGCTCAGGCTCCCCACGCGAGGATGGCGAAGGTGAGCAGACCGGCCACCCCGAGCAGCATCACGAAGGCATAATGATAGACGAGGCCAGACTGGAGCTTGCCCAGTCGTGCGGCGGATTTCAGCGACGCCCAGGCGGCGCCGTTCGGGCCGAGGCCGTCGATGATCTTCACGTCGACGATCTTCCAGAAGGCGTCGCCCACGGCCTTGAAGCCGCGCACGAAGACGAAGTCGTACAGCTCGTCGAAATACCACTTGTTGTACAGGAAGTTGTACAGGAACCCGCCCCGCTCGGCCATGCGACGGCCCATGCCTTCGCGGGCGACATAGATCCAGTAGGCGAAGGCCGTACCGGTTAGGGTCAGGATCAGCGGCGACCACTTCACCCAGGTCGGGACGTCGTGGCTTTCGTGAAGCACATGGTTGTGCTCGCCGGTGAAGATGGCCCCGCGCCAGAACTCATGCTCGTGGTGGCCGATGAAGTGCGGCGCGAAGACGAAGCCTGCGGCGACCGCACCGACCGACAGCAGGATCAGCGGAACCAGCATGACCCAGGGGCTCTCGTGCGGCTTCAGCGGGCCGTGATGGGCGTGGTCATCATGAGCGTGATCATCATGGGCGTGCGCATCGGCGACCGGCTCGGAATGGGTTTCCAGCTGGGCGTGGGACGCGTGGTCGTCCCCATGATGGGCCGCATGATGGGCGTCGCCCTCTTCCTTCCAAACCGGCTTGTTGTGGAAGGTCATGAAGATCAGGCGCCAGGAATAGTAGGCCGTCAGACCCGCCGCGATCAGGCCGATCGAGAAGGCGAACATGCCGACTGCCGAATGGCCCGAGGCGGCCGAGGCGAAGGCGCTCTCGATGATCGAGTCCTTCGAATAGAAGCCGGCGAAGCCGCCGACGCCGGGGATGCCCAGGCCAGTGATGGCGATGGTGCCGATGGTCATGACCGCATAGGTGATCGGGAGAAGCTTCCACAGCCCGCCCATCTTCCGCATGTCCTGCTCGTGATGCATGCCGTGGATCACCGAACCGGCGCCGAGGAACAGCAGAGCCTTGAAGAAGGCGTGGGTGAACAGGTGGAACATGGCCGCCTGATAGGCGCCGACGCCCGCCGCGAAGAACATGTAGCCCAGTTGCGAACAGGTGGAATAGGCGATGACCCGCTTGATGTCGTTCT
>NZ_JAUSOE010000132.1 GCF_030656255.1 Brevundimonas sp.
AGTGGGTGCCGAAGTTGCGGTCGGTCAGCAACATGGTGATCGCCCCCGCCAGCACCGGCAGCGACAGCAGCAGCAGGAAGGCGGTGATCAGCACCGACCAGGCGAACAGCGGCATCCGGTGCAGGGTCATGCCCGGCGCGCGCATGTTCAGGATCGTGGTGATGAAGTTGATCGCGCCCAGGATCGAGCTGGCGCCCGCGACGTGCAGGGCGAAAATGGCCAGGTCGAAGGCGGGGCCGACGTGGCCCGTGGTCGACAGCGGCGGATAGGCCGTCCAGCCCCCGCCGAAGCCCTGGCCCGGGCCGCCGTCGGTGAACATCGACAGCACCAGCAGCACCCAGGCCGCCACCAGCAGCCAGAAGGAGATGTTGTTCATGCGCGGGAAGGCCATGTCCGGCGCCCCGATCATGATCGGCACGAACCAGTTGCCGAAGCCGCCGATCATGGCGGGCATGACCATGAAGAAGATCATGATCAGGGCGTGGGCCGTGACGGTGACATTATAGCCGTGCTTGGACTGCTCCACGAGACCCAGCAGTTGGATCGACGAGCCTTCCTTGAAGATCTGGATGCCCGGCTCGGCCAGTTCCCAGCGGATCAGGCCCGACAGGGCGCCCCCGACCACGCCCGCCATGATGGCGAACAGCAGATACAGGGTGCCGATGTCCTTGTGATTGGTCGACAGGAACCAGCGGGTGAAGAAGCCCGGCTTGTGGTCGTCGTGGTGATGGGCCTCGGGCGCGTGCAGGGTGTCGTGGGTCGAGATGATTGCGTCAGCCATGGAACTGCTCGCCTCTTACTGGGCGGCCGGCGCGGCGGAGGCCGCGGCGGGAGCGGGTTGAACGGTCGGCGCCGTCGGCGTCGTCGCGGTCTGGGCGGTGGGGGCGCCGGTGGTCGCGCCCGCTTCGGGACCGGTCGTCGCCGTTCCGATCACGGGGGCGCCGGTCGTGCCGGCTTCGACCTGAGCCGCAGTTCCGCCCGGCGCCGCCTCGGGCGTCTTCGGCGTCATGGAGCCGCCCTTGGAGGCGATCCAGCGTTCGAACTCGGCCTGGGTCACGACATTGATCTGGATCGGCATGAAGGCGTGATCGACGCCGCACAGTTCCGAGCACTGGCCATAGAAGACGCCGGTGCGCTCGGCCTTGAACCAGGTCTCGTTGACCCGGCCGGGCACGGCGTCGGTCTTCAGCCCGAAGGCCGGCAGGGCCACGGCGTGGATCACGTCCGAGGCGGTGATCAGCAGACGCACCGTCTTGCCGACCGGCACCACCATCGGCTCGTCGGCGGCCAGGCGATAGACGCTGTGCGACAGGCCGCGCTCGGCCAGTTCGCCTTCCGGCACCATGTTGGAGATATATTCGGCCACGCCCTGGTCGGGATATTCATAGGCCCAGTTCCACTGGTTGCCCGTGACCTTCACCGTCAGATCGGGTTCCGGCATGTCGTGATAGGCGAACAGCAGGCGGAACGAGAACAGCGAGATCCCCACCAGGATCACCACCGGCAGCACGGTCCAGATGATCTCGACCGTCGTGTTGTGGCTCCAGCGCGCGGGCGTCGGATTGGACTTCTTGTTGTAACGGAACACGATCCAGGCCAGCAGGCCCAGCACCAGCAGGGTGATGCCCGTGATGACGGGCATCAGGACGATGTCGTGGAACCAGATGGCGTCGTGCTTCAGCGGCGCGGCGGCCGGCTGCAAGCCGATGCCGCCCGGCGTGGGCTGGCCCATCAGATCCTGCGCCCAAGTCGGCGCGGCGGAGAACAGAGCGATCCCGACAGCCGTCGTGGCCGTGGTCGCTCCCGCCTTCGCTCTTCTCAGGGCTCGCGTCCCCATTCCCATACGAAGTCCCCATAATGTCTTTTTGCAGCAGAGACTTGCGAGTGAATCGCAAGTCTTCGCGCGGGCATGTTGGTCCACCCGGCACTTGCTTGAGTCCCTATCGGATCGCCTCCCGCTTGCCAAGCGATCACGGCCCCCTCGCCGCAAACCGGCCTCAATGTCCGGCCGAACCGCGTTGGATTAAACCTTCGTCATGTTTAAACAGGTACCTTGCGTCACAAGGTACCTTGTCGTACTCAATCTCCATCAGAGGAGAGATCGAGGTGACAGAAACCATCGAGATACAGCTGAAGAAGGGGGTTCTGGGACTGTGTGTCCTGGCGCTTCTGAACCGGGCGGACAGCTACGCCTACGAAATCGCCAGCCGCCTGTCGGACGCGATCGATATGGGGGAAGGGACCATCTACCCCCTGATGCGCCGGATGCAGTCGGACGGACAGGTCGAGACCTATCTGGTCGAATCCTCATCCGGCCCGTCCCGCAAATACTATCGCCTGACCGACGCCGGACGGACGGCCCTGGCCGCCCAGACCGTCGAATGGTCGGCCTTCACCAAGGCTGTCGACGCCGTCCTGGCGAACGACACGAACACGATCCAGACGCCGGAGCCCCAGGCTGCCGACGCTCAACCGGAGGGAGAGGAACAATGACGCGCGCGGAATTCATCGCCCGTCTCAGAAGCGGCCTGGTCGGCCTTCCGACCGCCACGGCGACCGACATCATCGCCGACTATGAGACCCATTTCGCCGACGGCCTGGCCGCCGGCCGCACCGAGGCCGAGGTGGCCGCCGCCCTGGGCGATCCGGGCCGGCTGGCCCGCGAGTTGAAGGCCGAGGCCGGGATCCAGCGCTGGCGCCAGGAGAAGAACCCCTCCGCCGCCGCCGCCGCCGTCTTCGCCGTCCTGGGCCTGGGCGCCATCGACATCCTGATCCTGCTGCCCATCCTGATGGGCCTGGTCGGGACCATCTTCGGCTTCTTCATCGCCGCCATCGCCCTGTTCTTCTCGGGCGGCGCGGTCATGGTCGCCGGTCCCTTCGCCGGCTTCCCCGGCGGGCCCTTCGCGGCGATCCTGATGGGTCTGGGCCTGATGGCCGGGGCCGTCTTCATCGGCGCCCTGCTGACCATCGTCACCATCTGGCTGGTCAACGGGATCGTCTGGTTCGCCCGCCTGCACTACCGGCTGCTGAAGCCGGCGCTTGAACCCCAATCCGACGCCCAATCCGAAACCACGAGCACGGGAGGCTCGCTATGATCCGCACTCTGTTCATCATCGCCGGCGCCGCCCTGGTGCTGTGCATCGTCACCCTGGGCGGCGCCGTCGCCCTCGGCGGCCACGATCTGCAACGCCACGGCTGGGCCTGGACCTTCAAGGACGACAACGGCGAAAGCGTCCGCTTCGAACGGGTCAAGGGCGGCGGGACCGACGATCTCGGCCCTTTCACCACCCGCACCCTGGCCTGGACCGGCGGCGAGGCCCTGACCATCGATTCCAGCATCGACGTCGAATACGTCCAGGGTCCGGCCAATACCGTGGTCATCACCGGTCCCAAGGGGCTGACCGACCGGGTCACCCTGACGGACGGCCGCCTGTTCATGGGCGACGGCGACGAACGGATCGTGTTCGGCTGGGACAACGGAAACTTCTCCGCCCGGTCGGAACGCGACGAACTGCGCGTCGTCGTCACCGCCCCGAACGTGCGCCGCTTCGCCTCCAACGGCTCGGGCGACCTGGACATCACCGCCTATGACCAGCCCGCGATGGCCCTGTCGATCTCCGGATCGGCCGATGTCACCGCCGCCGGCCGCACCGACGCCCTGGATCTCGACATCGCCGGTTCGGGCGACGCCGATCTCCGGGCCCTGGACGCCAAGGACGCCAAGATCGCCATCGCCGGCTCCGGCGACGCCGACATCGCCCCCACCGGCGACGTCCAGGTCCGCATCGCCGGCTCCGGCGACGTCACCCTGGCCACGCGCCCGGCCAAGCTGACCAGCGAAATCGCCGGCTCCGGCGACGTGTACCAGAACTGAAGGACCAGACCCTCCCTCGCTTGCGGGGGAGGGTTCGCGACTGCATGAAAGTGGTGCGGGGCTGAACCTTGCAGCCCCCCTCCGTCACGGCGCTCTGCGCCGCG
>NZ_JAUSOE010000169.1 GCF_030656255.1 Brevundimonas sp.
CCGAACATCATCAGCCGCGAGGGCCAGCGCGGCATGGAATATTCGGCCTGGGGCAACCCGTCGAACCCGCCCGAGCACGTGCCGAACCTGGTCTTCACCCGCCTTCTGGCCGGGCCGATGGACTATACGCCCGGCATCTTCGGCATGGAGACGCGCAGCCCGCAGGGCATCCAGACCACCTGGGCCAAGCAGCTGGCCTATTACGTCGTCATCTACAGCCCGATCCAGATGGCCGCCGACCTGCTGGTCAACTACGAGAACAATCCCGGCCCGTTCCAGTTCATCAAGGACGTGCCGGTCGACTGGGACGAGAGCCGCACCCTGGCCGCCGAAATGGGCGACTACGTCGTCACCGCCCGCAAGGAACGCGGCACGGACATCTGGGCCCTGGGGGCCGTCACCGACGAGCATCCGCGCGTCCTGTCCGCGCCGCTGAACTTCCTAGACAGCGGACGTCGCTATCGGGCCGAAATCTATCGCGACGGTCCCGAGGCCGACTACAAGAGCAAGCGCGAGGACATCGTCATCGAGCAGCGCGAGGTGACTTCGGCGGACACGCTGTCGCTGGCCCTGGCGCCCGGCGGCGGCCAGGCGATCCGGTTTGTGCCGCTGGGGCGGAGGCGTCGGTGAGCCTGCCCCATTCTCCCCCGTCATCCTCGGGCTTGACCCGAGGATCGGATGATCAGCCGCTCATGCGAAGGGGCGACGCACAGTCCGACCGGCGCCCGGTCCTCGGGTCAAGCCCGAGGATGACGGGTTGGGGGAGGACCACATGACCCTGCTCGCCCACCGCCCGCGCCTGTCCGGCCTGGCGATCTGGAACATGTGCGTCGGCTTCTTCGGCATCCAGATCGGCTTCGGCCTGCAGAACGCCAACACCAGCCGGATCTTCCAGACCCTGGGGGCCGAGGTCGACAGCCTAGCCATCCTGTGGATCGCCGCGCCGCTGACGGGCCTCTTGGTTCAGCCAATCATCGGCCATTTCAGCGACAAGACCTGGACCCGGTTCGGGCGTCGGCGTCCCTATTTCCTGGTCGGGGCCATACTGACCACCCTGGCCCTGATCGCCATGCCCAACAGCCCCAGCCTGTGGTTCGCCGCAGCCATGCTGTGGATCATGGACGCCTCGATCAACATCACCATGGAGCCGTTCCGCGCCTTCGTCGGCGACAACTTGCCGGAGGAACAGCGCACCGCCGGCTATGCGATGCAGAGCTTCTTCATCGGCGCCGGGGCCGTCTTCGCCTCGGTTCTGCCCTGGCTGCTGTCGAACGTGTTCGGCGTGGTCTCGACGGCCGAGGCGGGGGTCGTGCCCCTGTCGGTCAAGATCGCCTTCTATGTCGGCGCCGCCGGCCTGTTCTCGGCCGTGCTGTGGACCGTGCTCAGCACCAAGGAATACAGCCCCGAACAGATCGCCGCCTTTGAGCGCGCCAAACAGGAAGCGCTGGGCGCGCCTGCTGACGACGGCCCCGAGGCGCCGGCGCGCAGCGTGCAGGGGTGGATGACGTCGGGCCTGGTCTGCGCCGTGCTCGGGGGCCTGGGTTTCGTGCTGATCGGCGCGCTGAACCTGGAGAAGGAACTGCTGGTTCTGGCCGGCTTCTTCGCCGGTTTCGGGCTGCTGCAGATCGCGGTCGGCATGATGCAGCGCCGCCGCATCGTCAACGCCGCCACCGAGATTCTGAACGACATCTTCCGTATGCCCGAGACGATGCGGGGCCTGGCGGTCGTCCAGTTCTTCAGCTGGTTCGCCCTGTTCGCCATGTGGATCTACACCACCGCCGCCGTCACCCGTGTCCATTACGGCACGACCGACACGACCTCGGCCGCCTATGCCGCCGGGGCCGACTGGGTCGGGGTTCTGTTCGGGGTCTATAACGGCGTGGCGGCCCTGGCGGCCTTCACCCTGCCGGTTCTGGCCAAGCGCATCGGCCGCAAGGCGACCCACGCCCTGATGCTGCTGCTGGGCGCCGCGGGCCTGTTCGGGGTCTTCTTAATCCGCGATCCAGCCCTGCTGTGGCTGCCGATGATCGGCGTCGGCTTCGCCTGGGCCTCGATCGTCTCCATGCCCTACGCCATCCTGTCGGCGGCGGTGCCGGACCGGAAGATGGGCGTCTATATGGGCGTCTTCAACATCTTCATCGTCGTGCCCCAACTGCTGGCCGCCACCGTCCTGGGCCTGATCCTGAAGACCCTGTTCGACGGCCAGGCCATCTGGGCCCTGGTGCTCGGCGCCGTCTCCTTCGTGCTGGCGGCGGCGAGCGCCCTGCTGGTGCGCGAACATTCCCCCTCCCCCACGCGCAACCCGTGAGGCTTCTCCATGCGTAAGTTCAAAACCCTTTGCCTGGCCGGCGCCGCCGGTCTCGCCGTCGCCTCGGCCGCGTCCGCCCAGTCCGTCGCGCAGGGCGCCCCGGGTGATCTGCCGACCTGGTCCAGCGCCGCCAAGACCGGCGCGGGCGCGTCGTATGAAGCCTATGTCGACGGCCAATATCGCGACGGCGGCCCGACCGGGGCGGTGTCCAAGGTCTGGTTCTCCATCGCCGACGGCGTTCTGACGGAGACCATGTACGGCCTGATCCACGAGGCCCAGATCAAGGCGCTCCGCTTCGCCGTCGTCACGCCGGATGGTCTGGCGCTGGAAGGCGACGACACCACGGCCAAGACCGAATACATGCACGTGGACGCCGAGGGGCGCCCGCTGTCCCCCGCCTACAAGGTCACGACCCGCGACAGGGCCGGCCGGTTCGAGATCGAGAAGCGCATCTTTACCGACCCCGACCGCAACGCCCTGGTGCTGCGGGTCGTCATCACGGCCCTGAGCGGCGAGGCCACGCCCTATCTGCTGCTGGAGCCGCACATCGCCAATACCGGCGTCGAGGATCGCGGCGCCGTCACGCCCCAGGGCTTCCACGCCTGGGAAGGTTCGACCCATCTGGTGCTGAAGCCCAGCGAGGCCTTCACTGCGGCCAGCGTCGGCTTCGTCGGCGTGTCGGACGGCCTGACCGATCTGAAGGACGGCAAACTCGACTGGACCTACGCCTCGACCGGCGAGACCGCCGGCAACACGATGATGACCGGCGCCCTGCCGACCATCCGCATGGGCCAGAGCGTCAGCCGCGACTTCGTCATCGGCTTCGGCGACAGCGAGGCGGCGGCCCAGGCGGCGGCGGGCGGCGCTTTCGCGACCGGACTGGACGAGGTCCTGGCCCGTTTCAACGGCGAGGGCGAGCGCGCGGGTTGGGAGGATTATGTCGCCTCGCTGAGCGAGCTGCCGCGCATCGCTGAACAGGCGACCGACGGCGGCAAACTGGCCTACGCCTCGGCCCTGATGCTGAAGGTGCAGGAGGACCGCACCCACGCCGGCGCCCTGATCGCGTCGCTGTCGAACCCCTGGGGCGACACGGTGGACGCGTCGAAATCCTCGACCGGCTACAAGGCGGTCTGGCCGCGCGACTTCTATCAGGTGGCCATGGCCCTGGCGGCCTTGGGCGACAGGGAGACGCCGCTGGCGGCCTTCAACTATCTGCCCCAGGTCCAGGTCGGTGCGAACACGCCCGGCAACACCGGCGTCGGCGGCTGGTTCCTGCAGAAGACCCACGTCGATGGCGAACTGGAATGGGTCGCGGTTCAGCTGGACCAGACGGCTATGCCGATCATGCTGGGCTATCGTCTGTGGAAGATGGGCTGGCTGTCCGACGCGGAAATGGCCGACCACTATCGATCCATGCTGAAGCCGGCGGCCGACTTCCTGGTGGACGGCGGCAAGGTCGGCCTGTTGTGGAACGACGCCGAGATCAAGCCGCCCTTCACCCAACAGGAACGTTGGGAAGAGCAGCAGGGGTATTCACCGTCCAGCACCGCCGCCGTGGTCGCCGGCCTGACGGTCGCCGCGGATATGGCGCGCGCCTCGGGCGATGCGGCCGGCGCCGTCCGCTATCAGATGGCGGCCGACAGCTACGCCTCCAAGATCGAGGAGCGGATGTTCACCACCAACGGCGACTTCGGCGACGGCCGCTACTACATCCGCATCAGCCAGAACGAGAACCCGAACGACAAGGCCCCGATTGGCGCCGCCAACGGTCAGATCGCCCCGGCCGAGGACCGGGTGGTGGACGGCGGCTTCCTGGAACTGGTCCGCTACGGCGTGCGCAAGGCGGACGACGCCCACATCGTCTCCACCCTGCCGGTCTATGACGACCAGTCGCTGGAGCCCCTGTACCGCGTCCGCTACGACTTCGGTCCCGAGGGCGACAAGACGCCGGGCTGGCGCCGATACGGCGTCGACGGCTATGGCGAAGACCATGTCACGGGCGCCAACTACGGCGTCGGCGGTCAGATGAGCCCCGGTCAGCGCGGCCGGGTCTGGCCCTTCTTCACCGGCGAACGCGGCCATTATGAACTGGCCCGCGTCAGCGTGAACGGGACGCCGTCCGCCGCCGACATCGCCGCCATCCGCCAGACCTATGTGCGCGGCATGGAGCGGTTCGCCAATGACGGGCTGATGCTGGCCGAACAGGTCTGGGATGGGGTCGGCGATCCGACCGTCCGCGACTACGCCCTGGGTCAGAACACGGACTCGGCGACACCCCTGGCCTGGACACACGCCGAATATCTGAAACTGCTGCGGTCGCTGGCCGACAGCAAGGTGTGGGACCGGTACGACCCAGTCCACGATCGCTACGCCCGCTGAACGAAAAAGGCCCCGGAGATCGCTCTCCGGGGCCTCTCAACTTCAGTTCCGAAGGATCAGAACATCACTTTCAGACTCGCGACGACGCGGTCTTCGGCGTTCTGAACCTCGTCCACATCGGTGTCATAGTAGCGGACATCGACACCCAGATTGTCCATCAGGGCGTAGGTCGCACCGAGGTTCCAGGTCGTGTACTCATCGCTGTCTTCGTAGGTTTGCAGGCCGACCGCGCCGGACACGGTCAGCTTGTCCATCGGCGAGAAGCCGCCGTTGATCTCGTAGTACAGCGTCTGTTCGTTGAGATAGCTAGGCGAGTAGAAGACCGCCGCGCCAACCGTGGCCGGGCCGACCGCCCGCGAGGCGGCGAGCTTGAACTCGGTGTAGTTATAGTCGGTGAAGCTGGGGGCGTTCACATAGCTGTAGGCGATCACGCCGCCATCGACGGCGAAGCCCTGCACCTCGGTACGGTAGCCGGCGTAGAAATCGACCTCAGCATCGGTGTCATCGCCGAAGTCGACGTTCGAGGCCCAGACGCCCGCATAGAATTTACCGGCTGTCAGATCCATGCCGCCCTGGATCGCAGGATCCTCATTGGTCTGGCTGAAGCCCCGGTAAACATAGTCGCTGAAGACGCCGACATTGAACGCAACATCGACCTCAGTGTCGGCCTGAGCCGACGCAGGAGCGGCCAGGCCGATCAGACCCAAGGACAAGGCTACGGCCGCGACCGAACTCAAAAACCTGACATTCATTACGATATCCCCTTATTTTTATAGATTTATTTTCAAGAACCGACACGAATGTCGGAGATCTCGGGCGCGGCCGGCGGGCCGCGCCCGAGCGTTAGTCAGTGGTCCAGGCTCTCGCCGTGCAGCGAGGTGTCCAGACCGGCGGCTTCTTCCGCCTCGCTCACGCGCAGGCCTGTGGTGAACTTGCAGATGACGAGGATGATGAAGGTGCCGACCGCGCTGTAGGCGATGGTCCACGCCAGGCCGAGGGCCTGGGAGCCGACATTGGCGCCTTCCGACAGGCTGTTGATCGCGGTGGTCGCGAACACGCCGGTCAGCAGGGCGCCGATCAGACCGCCGGCGCCGTGGATGCCGAAGGCGTCCAGGGAGTCGTCGTAACGCAGCAGCTTCTTGATCCAGACCGACGAGATGTAGCAGACCGGTCCGGCGATCAGGCCGATGATGACCGCGCCCTTGGGATCGACGAAACCGGCGGCCGGGGTGATGGCGACCAGGCCGGCGACCACGCCCGAAAGCATGCCGATCAGCGAGACCTTCTTCTTCTCGATCAGTTCGATGACCTTCCACGTCAGGGCGGCGGCGGCGGCGGCCAGGACGGTGTTCAGCAGGGCGACGCCCATCAGTTCGTTCGCGGCGCCCGCCGAACCGGCGTTGAAGCCGATCCAGCCGACCAGCAGCAGCGAGGCGCCGATCATGGTCAGGACGGGGTTGTGGGCGATGATCGGTTCGGCGCCATAGCCCTTACGACGACCCAGGAAGATGGCGCAGACCAGGCCCGCGACGCCCGAGTTGACGTGAACGACCGCGCCGCCGGCGAAGTCCAACACGCCGGCCGAACCGAGGAAGCCGCCGCCCCACACCCAGTGACAGATGGGCGAATAGACCAGCAGCGACCACAGGGCCGTGAACAGCAGCAGACCCGAGTATTTCATCCGCTCGGCGAAGGCGCCGGTGACGAGGGCCGGGGTGATGATGGCGAAGGTCATCTGGAAAGCGATGAACAGATATTCGGGAATGCCGGTCAGCAGGCTGTTGGCTGTGCCCAGGGTCACGCCGTTCAGGAACAGCATGTCCAGGCCGCCGACATAGGGCTGAAGCGCGGCGTCGGGGTTGGCGCCGAAGGCGATGCTGTAGCCGGCGATGAACCAGACCAGCGAGACGACGGCGAAGACGCCGACCGACTGGGTGATGGTGGCGATGACGTTCTTGCGGCGCACCATGCCGCCGTAGAACAGGGCCAGACCCGGCAGGGTCATCAGCAGGACCAGAGCCGTCGAAGTGCCCAGCCAGGCCGTGCCGGCGCCGTCCAATTCAAGCACGGACTGGTGCGCCAGCAGGGCCGGAGCCGCCTCGGGCGTCTGGGCGAAGGCGCCGCCCGCATAGAAGAGACCGATGGTCAGAAACAGGAGCGCGGCGGCTCCCGGAAGTCGATTCCAGACACGCGACATGAGCAAAAATCCCCCTTAGCAATCTCGCAGATGCGAAGGTTTTACTGCAATCGCTTCCAACGCAAGGGGCTTGGCCGTAAACGGTGCAACTTTCTTGCAACGGTCATTCAAGAAAAGTTAAGCCTCGCATGATCAGTGCATCATGCGAGGCCTAAGCCTTAAAATCGTGTTCTCGGTAACGCCGTTCGCGGTACGAATTTCGCAGCCCGATCAGGTCAGGCCCAGTGCATCTGCACCCGATGCGCCGCCGCCCAGTGGATGGCGCGGATGGCGTCGATCACGGCCTCGGTCGCCGCCCGCGTGCCCAGGGATCCGCCCAGATCGACGGTCATGGCGCCGGCGGCCAGAACGGCGGCGACGGCGGCCTCGATCGAATCGGCCTCGTCTTCCAGTTTCAGACTGTGTCGCAGCAGCAGGGCCGCCGACAGGATCGTCCCGACCGGGTTGGCCAGATCCTGGCCGGCTATGTCCGGCGCTGAGCCGTGGATCGGCTCGAACAGGCCTGGCCCTTCCGTACCCAGCGAGGCCGACGGCAACAGGCCGATGGAGCCGCCCAGCACCGAGATTTCATCCGACAGAATGTCGCCGAACATGTTCTCGGTCAGGATGACGTCGTATTCGCGCGGCTTCCTGATCAGGTGCATGGCCATGGAATCGACCAGGGCGTGCTCCAGCTCGATCTCGGGGAACTCCTCGGCATGGATACGGGTCACGACCTCGCGCCACAGGCGGCTGGTCTCCATGACATTGGCCTTGTCGACCGAGGTCACCTTGCCGCGCCGCAACCGGGCGGTCTGGAAGGCGGCGCGGGTCACGCGCTCGATTTCGGGCACGGTGTATTCGCACAGGTCGGTGGCGCGGTCGGCGGTGCGGGTCTTCTCGCCGAAATAGACGCCGCCCGTCAGTTCGCGGAAGACGATCAGATCGACTCCTTCGACGATCTCCTTCTTCAGCGGCGAACGGTGCGCCAGCACCGGCGACACCTGGAGCGGACGCAGATTGGCGAACAGGCCCATGGCCTTGCGGATCGCCAGCAGGCCTTCCTCGGGCCGACGCTTGCTTCCGTCCCACTTGGGCCCGCCGACCGCGCCCAGCAGGACGGCGTCGGAGGCGACGCAGGCCGCCCGCGTCGCTTCCGGCAGGGGCTCGCCCGTCTCATCGATGGCCGCCCCGCCGATCAGATGTTCGGTGAAGTTGAAGCTGTGGCCGTAGAAGTCGCCGATGACGGCCAGAACATCGCGCGCGGCGCGCGTCACCTCCGGCCCGACGCCGTCGCCGGGCAGCAGGACGATATTATAGGTCTTGGGGGCGGTGTTCGGCATCATACGGTCTCTCTCGAACGCTCATAGGCTTCGATCTCAGGCAGGTTTGATTGCAGCCAGCCCAGGGTGTCCACCCCGTTCAACAGGCATTCGCGCGCGAAGGATTCGACCGCGAACGGCACAGGCTGAGCATTGCCGCGCCGGATCTGATTGGCCTGGAGGTCGATCGTGACCGGCTGGTCCGGCTGCGACGCCAGATCGTCCCAGACGTCCTGGCTGACGACGATGGGCAGCAGGCCGTTTTTCAACGCGTTAGATGTAAAAATGTCAGCGATCTCGGTCGAGATCACCGCCCGGAACCCATAGTCGTACAGGGCCCAGGGCGCGTGTTCGCGAGACGAACCGCAGGCGAAATTCTTGCCCGCCAGCAGGATGCGGTGCTCAGCCGGGTCGATCCGGTTCAGAATCGCCTCGGGCTTTTCTGAACCGTCCGTCTCATAGCGCCAGTCATAAAAGGCCGCCTTGCCCAGGCCTTCGCGCGACGTCGTGGTCAGGAAGCGCGCGGGGATGATCTGGTCGGTGTCGATATTGGCCTGGCTCAGGGTCACAGTTTTCGAGGTCAGGACCTGGAAGGGCTCAGACATTTTGCGCTCCTACCGTCTCGCGCACGGCGCTCGACTGCTTGAGGGCGACTGCCTCGCTCAAAAAGACGCGCGGATCGGTCAGCACCCCGGCCACCGCCGTCGCCGCCGCCGTCGCGGGACTGGCCAGAATAGTGCGGGCGTCCTTGCCCTGGCGGCCTTCGAAATTGCGGTTGGAGGTCGAGACGGCCAGTTGTCCCGGCGCGACGAAATCCCCGTTCATGGCGATACACATCGAACAGCCGGGAATCCGCCATTCGGCGCCGGCGGCGATGAAGACCTCGTGCAGGCCTTCCGCCTCGGCGTCGCGACGCACGGCTTCCGAGCCCGGCACCACCAGCATGCGCAGGCCCGGTTTGACCTTGCGCCCGCGCAGCACCTCGGCGGCGGCGCGCAGGTCGGGCAAGCGGCCGTTGGTGCAGGAGCCGATGAAGACCACGTCCACCGGCTGGCTGGTCGTCGCCTCTCCGGCGGTGAAGCCCATATAGGCGATGGCCTTGCGGTCAGAGTCCGACTGGGGCTGGGGCACGGGCGTGCCGATCGGCGCGCCCGCGTCGGGGGTCGTGCCCCAGGTCGCCATCGGACGAATCGAGGCGCCGTCGATGACGACTTCCTTGTCGAAGACCGCGCCCGGATCACTGGACAGTTTCAGCCATTCCGCCGTCGCCGCCTCATAGTCGGCGGGAACGTGTTTGCGGCCGCGCAGCCAGTCGATGGTGGTCTGGTCCGGAGCGATCATGCCCGCGCGCGCGCCGGCCTCAATGGACATGTTGCACAGGGTCATTCGCCCTTCCATGTCCAGCGACCGGACCGCCTCGCCGGCGTATTCGATGACATAGCCGGTGCCGCCGCCGAAGCCGATGGCGGCGATGACGGCCAGGGCGACATCCTTGCCCGAGACGCCGGGCTGCAGCCGCCCCTCCACCGTGACCCGCATGGCCTTGGCCTTGCGCTGCAACAGGCATTGGGTCGCCAGCACATGGCCGACTTCCGAGGTGCCGATGCCGAAGGCCAGGGCCCCGAAGGCGCCGTGGGTGGCGGTATGGCTGTCACCGCAGACCACAGTCATGCCCGGCTGGGTCAGGCCCAGTTCCGGTCCCATCACATGGACCACGCCGCGATCATCAGAGTCCCAGCCCGCCAGGGGCACGCCGTGCGCGGCGCAGTTCTTCTCCAGCCGATGCACCTGAGCCTCAGCCTGGGCCGTGACATAGGGTTTCAGCCCGTTCAGACCCGCCGGCAGGGTCGGGGTCGAATGGTCCAGGGTCGCATAGGTCCGGTCGGGGCGGCGCACCTTCAGGCCGCGCGCCTCGATCTCGCTGAAGGCCTGGGGGCTGGTGACTTCGTGGACCAGGTGCAGGTCGATATACAGCACGCCCGGCGTATGGGCCGTTTCCGACCGCACGACGTGGGCGTCCCAGACCTTGTCGAACAGGGTCCGAGGGTTCGGCCCGATCTCACGCATACTGAGCCACCGCCACGCCGTCGACCCGGTCGATGATGGCGATCAGTTCGGCGTCGTTGATCTCGCCGATCTGATCCGCGCGCTGCTTGAATCCGACGACCACGGCCGCCAGGCGTTCGCCCTCGATGGGCCGGCCGATGGTCTCGGCCCGCTTGGCGATGGCGTGACGGCCGGAATGTTTGCCCAGCACGAACCAGCTGCCCTCGAACCCGACGTCCTGGGGCCGCATGATCTCATAGGTGCGGCTGTCGGCCAGCATGCCGTGCTGGTGGATGCCGGCCTCGTGGGCGAAGGCGTTGATGCCGACCACCGACTTGTTGCGGGCGATGACCGTCTCGGTGATCTCGCACAGGATCTTTGAGGCGCGCACCAGATGGCGGCTGTCGGCGCCGGTCGTGACGCCGTAACGGTCCTCGCGGACCTTCAGGGCCATGATGACCTCTTCGATCGAGGCATTGCCGGCGCGTTCGCCGATCCCGTTGATCGCCCCCTCGACCTGACGCGCCCCGCCCTCGATGGCGGCCAGGGAGTTGGCGACCGCCATGCCCAGATCGTCGTGGCAGTGGGCCGAGAAGATCACATGCGGATGACGCTTATGTATCCGCGCCGCCAGGGCGCGGAAGGTCTCACGCACCTCTTCCGGGGTCGCATAGCCGACGGTGTCGGGCACGTTCAGGGTCCGGGCGCCCGCATCGGCGGCGGCCTCCATCACATCGGCCAGAAACTCGGGCTCGGTGCGGAAGGCGTCTTCGGCCGAGAACTCGACGTCGTCGAACAGGCTGGCGGCGTATTCGACCGAGCGCACGGCCGTCGACAGCACTTCGTTGGTCGACATCTTCAGCTTGGCGGTGCGGTGGATCGGGCTGGTGCCGATGAAGGTGTGGCACCGACGATGCGACTTGGGCGCCGGTTGCAGGGCGCGGAAGCTGGCGTCGATGTCCTTTTCGTTGGCGCGCGACAGGGAGCAGAAGATGGGCCCTTCGATCTCGCTCGCCACGCGGCGGATGCAGTCTTCGTCGCCGGGCGAGGCGGCGGCGAAGCCGGCCTCGATAACGTCAACGCCCAGGTCCTTCAGGACCTGGGCCATCTTCACCTTGGCTTGGGCGCTCATCGAGAAGCCCGGAGCCTGTTCTCCGTCCCGCATCGTCGTGTCGAACACGATGACGCGGTTGGGATCGGCGGCGATCTGCGCCGTTCGGGATACGCCCGATACTCGTACGTCTTCGGGGGTAATCATTACGCGGCCTCGGATTGAATAATGTCGTTGCCGATGCGGCGGACGCCGAACAGGCGGTCGATCTGGCGGCCCAGATTGTCCATGCAGCGCCCGGCGTCGCGGCCGCGCACGGTCAGGGCGATATGACGGAACGCCCCTTCATCAGCCATGTTGATGCCGTCGATATGGAAGCCGCGACGCTCCACCAGGCCGATGAGACGCTGAAGCGAACCGTCCGCGCGGTCGATCTGGATGTGGATCGTGTCGCTCATCTCAGGAGCCCTCCATCATTTCGGCGTTGTTCTTGCCCGGCGGAACCAGCGGCCAGACATTGTCTCTGGAATCGATGACCACATGGGCCAGGCAGGGGCCGTCGGCGGCCAGCAGGCGCTGGATGCCGTCCGACACCTGATCGCGGCGATCGATACGGAAGGCCTCGATGCCAAAGGCCTCGGCCACCTTCACGAAGTCCGGATTGTCGGACAGGTCGATCTCGGAATAGTTCTCGGCGAAGAACAGCTCCTGCCACTGGCGCACCAGGCCCAGCGAGGAATTGTCGATCAGCACGATCTTCAGCGGGATGCCGTAACGCTTCAGCGTCGCCAGTTCCTGGATGTTCATCATGAAGCCGCCGTCGCCGGCGATGGTGACGACGGTCGCCGACGGATCGGCCAGCTTTGCGCCGATGCCGGCGGGCAGGCCGAAGCCCATGGCGCCCAGGCCGCCCGAGGTGATGTGGGCTTCGGGCCGCGAGAAGCGGCAGTGCATGGCCGCCCACATCTGATGCTGGCCCACGTCGCAGGCGGCGACGAAATCATCGCCCGCCGCTTCGGACACTTCTTTCAGCAGGGCCGGGGCATAGACCCCCTCGCCCGGCGCGTCATAGCGATAGGCATGGGTCGCGGCGGCCTGGGCGCACTCGACAACCCACGGCTGGATGTCCAGGGCAGGGCCGCCGGCCATCCGCGCCGTCAGGGCCTCGACCCCGTCCTTCAACTCGCCGACGACGGCGACATTGGCCGCCCGCAGCTTGCCGACTTCCGAGGCGTCGATGTCGAAATGGACGATCCGGGCGTTGGGCGCGAACTCGGCCAGCTTGCCGGTGGCGCGGTCGTCGAACCGGGCGCCGACGACGATCAGCAGATCGCTGTCCTGCACCGCATGATTGGCGGCGCGCGTCCCGTGCATGCCCAGCATCCCCAACATGCCCGGCGCGTCGGTCGGGATGGTGCCCAGGGCGTTCAGAGTCGAGACCTGGGGGATGCCGGTCGCGGCGACGAAGGCGCGCAGGGCCTCGGTCGCGCGGCCGATCTTCACCCCGCCGCCGATATAGACCAACGGCTTCTTCGCCGCCCGGATCGCGGCCTCAGCCGCAGCGATGGCGTCGTGATCAATGCGCGGCGTGTCGTTGGGAATGTGGAAGCCGTAGTCCTCGCTGGTCGTGGCGAACTGCACGTCCTTGGGCAGATCGACCAGGACCGGACCCGGCCGGCCCGAGGCGGCGATATGGAAGGCTTCCTCGATGGCGGCCGGAACATCGGCGGCGGACCGGACCAGGATCGAATGTTTCACGATCGGCAGGGTGACGCCCAGGATGTCGATCTCCTGGAAGGCGTCGGTCCCCATCAGACCCTGGGCGACATTGCCGGTGATGCAGACCATCGGCACGGAATCCATCAGCGCATTGGCGATGCCGGTGATCAGATTGGTGGCGCCGGGGCCGGAGGTGGCGATGCAGACCCCGACCTTGCCGCTCTTGCGCGCATAGGCGTCGGCGGCGAAGGCCGCGCCCTGCTCGTGGCGGACCAGGATGTGCTTCAGCTTCGATCCGGCCAGGGCGTCATAGACCGGCATGATGGCGCCGCCCGGATAACCGAACACCACCTCCACGCCCAGCCGCTCCAGGGTGGAGACCAGCAGGCGCGCCCCCGATTGCGGGGCGGCCTCGGCTGAGGATTTGAAGGCGGCGGCGGTCATCAGGGTCATCCGGTCTTTCGCTTGGGCTCAGGCCGCTTCGGACTTGGGCGTGTTCAGCCAGGCCATCCGCTCGCGCAGACGGGCGCCGACCTGTTCGATCTGGCTTTCGCGGTCCGCCTTCAGCCAGGCTTCGTACTGCGGCTTGCCGGCCTCGTTCTCGGCGATCCAGTTGCGCGCGAAGGTGCCGTCTTGGATCTCGTCCAGAATGGTCTTCATGCGGGCCTTGGTCTCTTCGTTGACGACGCGCGGGCCGCTGGCGACGGCGCCGTATTTGGCCGTCTCAGAGATGAAGTGGTGCATCTTCGAAATGCCGCCTTCGTAGAACAGGTCCACGATCAGCTTCAGTTCGTGCAGGCATTCGAAATAGGCGATCTCGGGCTGGTAGCCGGCCTCGACCAAGGTGTTGAAGCCCTGCATGACCAGTTCCTTGGCGCCGCCGCACAGGACGGCCTGTTCACCGAACAGATCGGTCTCGGTCTCTTCACGGAAGGTGGTTTCCAGCAGGCCGCCGGTCGCGCCGCCGTTGCCCTTGGCGTAGCCCATGGCCCGGTCGCGGGCCTTGCCGGTGACGTCCTTCTCGATGGCGAACAGCGAGGGCACGCCGCGACCGCGCTGGAACTCGCGACGGACCAGATCGCCCGGTCCCTTGGGCGCGACCAGGATCACGTCCATGTCGGGACGCGGGGTGATGCGCTCGTAGATGATCGAGAAGCCGTGGGCGAACAGCAGGGCAGAGCCCTCCTTGGCGTTCGGCTCGATGATGTCGCGATAGACGTCGCCCTGGACCATGTCCGGGGTCAGGATGGCGATGATGTCCGCGCCCTTGACGGCCTCGGCCGGCTCGGCGGTCGGGACGCCGTCGGCCGTGGCGTGTTTCCAGCCCGTGCCGCCGTGACGGACGCCGGCGACCACGTCATGGCCGCTGTCCTTCAGGTTCTGCGCATGGGCGCGCCCCTGCGAGCCATAGCCGATGATGGCGATGCGCTGACCGGCGATGGCGCCCGGCTTGATGTCTTCGTTGGTGTAGATGGTGATGGCCATGAGAATTCAGGCGTCCTGAGCAGCAGTGGATTTGTGAGACGCCTGGCCAAAATCGGGAATCTGGGCCGGCGGCGGGTTGGGAATGGTGACCGCGCCCTGGGCCGCCGAGGCGACCGAGGCGCGGTATTTGGCGAAGACACCTCGCGCCGGGCGGACTACGTGGGGCGTAAAGCCCGCCCGGCGCGTCGCCAGATCGACATTGACGTCGATCCGACGGTTGGTGACGTCGATGGTGATGCGGTCACCATCGCGAATGAGGGCGATCGGGCCGCCCACGGCGGCTTCCGGCGAGACGTGGCCGGCGACGAAGCCGTAGCTGGCGCCCGAGAACCGGCCGTCGGTCAGCAGGGCGACATTGTCGATCTTGCGGCCCTTCAGGGCGGCGGTGACCTGCAGCATCTCGCGCATGCCCGGGCCGCCCTTGGGCCCTTCGTAGCGGATGATGATGACGTCGCCTTCGCCGACCGAACCGTCCTGAACGGCGTGGAAGGCGTCTTCCTCGCTGTCGAAGACACAGGCCGGGCCTTCGAACTTATCGACCTTGTGGCCGGTCAGCTTGATGACGGCGCCCTCAGGGGCGACGTCGCCATAGATGACGGCGAAGCTGCCGCGGTCCATGACCGGCGCGTCGAAGCTGGTCACCACCACCTGGCCGGGGGTTTCCTCGGCGTCGCCGGCCTCGGCGAACAGGCTGCGGCCGCTGACGGTGGGGGTGTTCACGATCTTGCCGGCCTCGGCCATCCGTTGCGTGACCAGGCGGGTGCCGCCGGCGGCGAACAGGTGCGAGGCCAGGAAGCGGCCGCCCGGCTTCAGGTCGCAGATGACCGGCGCCTCGACGCAGGCCTGGTGGCAGTCCTCAACGCCGAACTCGACGCCGGCCTCGGCCGCGATGGCCGTCAGGTGCATGACGGCATTAGTCGATCCGCCCGAGGCCGAGACGGCGACGGCGGCGTTCTTCAGGCTGGCGCGGGTGATGTATTTGCGGGCCGTGTCGCCGGCGAAGACCCGCTCGACGATCAGCCGGCCGCAGCGTTCGCCCTCAGCCGCCTTGTTCGGATCGACCGCCGGCACGTCATTGGCGCCCATGGGCGAGATGCCCATGACCGACAGAGCCATGGCCATGGTGTTGGCCGTGAACTGACCGCCGCAGGCGCCGGCGCCGGGGCAGACGGCGGTCTCGACCGCCTTCAGGCCGGCGTCGTCCAGCGCGCCGGCCGAATGGGCGCCGATGGCCTCGAACACCTCCTGGACCGAGACCTCCTTCGTCCCGATCACGCCGGGCATGATCGTGCCGCCGTAATAGACCAGGCCCGGGATATCCATCCGCGCCAGGGCCATGGCCGCCGCCGGGATCGTCTTGTCGCAGCCGACGATGCAGACCACGCCGTCCAGCTGGTGGCCCTCGATGGCCAGCTCGATGGAGTCAGCGACGACCTCCCGGCTGATCAGCGAGGCCTTCATGCCCGCCGTGCCCATCGAGATGCCGTCGGTGACGACGATGGTGTTGAAATCGACCGGATAGCCGCCCGCCGCGACGATGCCCGCCCGCACGTCCTTGGCCAGCCGGTCCAGGTGCATGTTGCACGGCGTGACCGTCGACCAGGTGTTGACGATGCCGATCATCGGCTTGTCGAAGTCGGCGTCCTGCATCCCGGCCGCCCGCAGATACGACCGCGCCGCCGCCCGGTTCGGGCCATGCGTCACCGCCGCGCTGCGCGCATTGGGCTTGTTGGGCTCTGAGGTAGAATCTTGCGTCATCGGTCCGGTTCTTTTTGAACCGCCAAGCACGAAAAACCCCGCTTCCTTTCGGGAGCGGGGTGGTGCGAGGCGATCCTGAGTGTGTTTAGGTCAGGTCGCGTGCATCCACGCCGCTTGCGTAAGCAGGCCGAGGAGTACGAGGAGAATGAGGAATACGGGGCCTTCCAGGCCGACCGGCGCGCGAACGGCCGCCACCGCCTTCGCGGTGCGTCCCTTCATAATGTCGCGCGTCATCGTGGCCACGGGTGGCTCCCTGTTCTGACGCCAAGAAACCATATGGACCGGGGCCGCACAACCCCTGTCGCAAAAATTTTGCTCAATGAACCGAAAACCGCCCCGGCAGAGGTGTTTCTTGCCGGACACGCCGTCACCTCATCTAACCGTAACGCTTGCTCACGCCATGTTAGGGCTAAGGCGCGGCGTCGGGGTTGAAACCGGGGCGCGAGAGTTCCATTGAGACGCCAACAACATAATCGTTCAGAGGAGCCTCCCCCATGACCGTTCGCGTCGCCATCAATGGTTTCGGCCGCATCGGCCGCCTTGTCCTTCGCTCGATCGTCGAGCACGGCCGCACGGACATCGAGGTCGTGGCGATCAATGATCTGGGCCCGGTCGAGACCAACGCCCACCTGCTGCGCTATGATTCGGTCCACGGCCGCTTCCCCGGCACGGTGACCTCGGGCGAAGACTGGATCGACGTCGGCACGGGCAAGATCAAGGTCACGGCCGAGCGCGACCCCGCCAACCTGCCCCACGCCGAACTGAAGGTGGACATCGCCTTCGAGTGCACCGGCATCTTCACCTCCAAGGAGAAGGCCAGCGCCCACCTGAAGGCCGGCGCCAAGCGCGTCCTGGTCTCGGCCCCCGCCGAGGGCGCCGACAAGACCATCGTCTTCAAGGTCAATCATGAGACCCTGGGCGCCGACGACATCGTCGTGTCGAACGGTTCGTGCACCACCAACGCCCTGGCCCCGGTGGCCAAGGTGCTGAACGACCTGTTCGGCATCGAGCGCGGCTATATGACCACCATCCACTCCTACACCGGCGACCAGCCGACGTTGGATACGATGCACAAGGATCTGTACCGCGCCCGCGCCGCCGCCCTGTCGATGATCCCGACCTCGACCGGCGCCGCCAAGGCCCTGGGCCTGGTCCTGCCGGAACTGAAGGGCAAGCTGGACGGCTCGTCGATCCGCGTCCCGACCCCGAACGTCTCGGTCGTCGACCTGAAGGTCGTTTCCAGCCGCGACACCTCGGCGGACGAGATCAACGCCGCGCTTCAGGCCGCCGCCGACGGCCCGATGAAGGGCGTCCTGTTCACGACGACCGAGCCGCTGGTCTCGCACGACATGAACCACATCGCCGCGTCCTCCACCGCCGCCCTGCCCCAAACCCAGGTCGTCGACGGCAAGCTGGCCCGCGTGCTCAGCTGGTACGACAACGAATGGGGCTTCGCGACCCGCATGGCCGACACGGCCCTGGTGATGGCGAAGTTCCTCTGAATGCTTTTTGCAGGTCGCATCTTCGGTCTGCTTCTTCTTGTGGCGGCCGGCCTGGTGGTCGGCCGTCTCTACGACTTGAACGTCGCTCGCTGGCTTGCCACCTTCTGGCTTCCGATAAGCGCCGCCGCAGCGTTCGCATTGGCATTTTTTAACGCTCGTCCCGTGGACCATGCCGGTTCGCGATACGAGTCCCCGCAACTCGCCCTGTCAGGCGGAAGAATTTTAATTGGCGTGGTGGCCGCAGCATCGTCGGTCGCCGCGTCTCTCTTCCTGTTGGCCGTTGGCATCATGACCCGGTAGATTTCATGACCTTCCGCACCCTCGACGACGCTCACGACCTCGCAGGCAAGACGGCCCTGGTCCGCGTGGACTTCAACGTCCCGATGGAGGACGGCAAGGTCACGGACGACACCCGCCTGCGCGTCGCCCTGCCGACGATCCAGCGTCTGCGCGACGCCGGCGCCAAGGTCGCGCTGCTGGCTCACTTCGACCGTCCCAAGGGCCAGCGCGTCCCGTCGATGAGCCTGAAGCCGGTCGTGGATGATCTGGAAAACCTGCTCGGCGCCCCCGTCCGCTTCGCCGACGACTGCATCGGACCGGACGCCGTGGACGCCATCCGCGACCTGGACGCCGGCGGCGTGGTCCTGCTGGAGAACGTGCGCTTCCATGCGGCGGAAGAGGCCAATGACCCGGTCTTCGCCCAGAAGCTGGCCGATCTGGGCGACCTCTATGTCAATGACGCCTTCTCGGCCGCCCACCGCGCCCACGCCTCGACGGAAGGGATCGCCCACCACCTGCCCGCCTACGCCGGCGAATCCATGCGCCGCGAGCTCGATGCGCTCGACGCCGCCCTGGGCAATCCTCAGAAGCCGGTTCTGGGCATCGTCGGCGGGGCCAAGGTCTCGACCAAGCTGGACCTGCTGAAGAACCTGGTCGGCAAGCTGGACCGCCTCGCCATCGGCGGCGGCATGGCCAACACCTTCCTATTCGCCCAGGGAATCGACATCGGCGGCTCGCTGGCCGAACGCGACATGGCCGACACGGCGCGCGAGATCATGGCCGAGGCCGAGGCGCAGGGCTGCAAACTGCTGCTGCCCGTCGATTTCGTGGTCGCGACCGAGGTCAAGCCCGGCGCAGCATCCCGCCCTGTCATCGCCGGCGCCGCCCTGTCGGCCGACGACAAGATCCTAGACGCCGGCCCGGCCACGGTCGCGCGGCTGCTGGAGGCCCTGACCGCCTCGAAAACCCTGATCTGGAACGGCCCCCTGGGCGTGTTCGAGGTGCCGCCCTTCGACGCCGCCACCGTGACCGTGGCCCGCCATGCGGCGGCCCTGGCCAAGGCTGGGCTGCTGGTCGCCGTCGGCGGCGGCGGCGACACGGTCTCGGCCCTGAACCACGCAGGCGTCTCGGACGACATGACCTTCGTCTCCACCGCCGGCGGCGCCTTCCTGGAATGGATGGAGGGCAAACCCCTGCCGGGGGTCGAGGCCCTGCGCATCTGACGCCCGACCTGCGGACTCTGGAAAGCGGCGGCTGGCGGCGTGACTTCGTCGCGCCTCGCCGCTAATCTCCCGCCCAATCAAAAAAGACTATTCGGCTCAGGAGATTTCATCATGGCGCGCATCACGCTGCGACAGCTGCTCGACCACGCGGCCGAGAATGGCTACGGCCTGCCGGCCTACAACATCAACAATATGGAACAGGGTCTGGCGATCATGGAGGCGGCCCACGAGGTCAATGCCCCCGTGATCATTCAAGCGAGCCGCGGCGCCCGCAACTACGCCAACGACGTCGTCCTGGCCAAGCTGATCGACGCCCTGGCCGAACTCTATCCAGACATTCCGGTCTGCATGCACCAGGACCACGGCAATGGTCCGGCGACCTGCGCCACCGCCATCCAGTACGGCTTCACCTCGGTGATGATGGACGGCTCGCTGGAAGAGGACGCCAAGACCCCCGCCTCCTACGAATATAATGTCGAGGTCACGCGCCGCGTCACCGAAATGGCCCACGCCTGCGGCGTCTCGGTCGAGGGTGAACTGGGCGTGCTGGGCTCGCTGGAGACCGGCATGGGCGAGGCCGAAGACGGCCACGGCTTCGAGGGCAAGCTGGACCATTCGCAACTGCTGACCGACCCGGACCAGGCCGTCGACTTCGTCGCCGCCACCAAGGTCGACGCCCTGGCCATCGCCATGGGCACCAGCCACGGCGCCTACAAGTTCACCAAGAAGCCGGACGGCGAAGTCCTGGCCATGAATGTGATCGAGGAAATCCACCGACGCCTGCCCAACACCCACCTGGTGATGCACGGCAGCTCGTCGGTGCCGCAGGACCTGCAGGACATCATCAACCAGTACGGCGGCGAAATGCCCCAGACCTGGGGCGTCCCGGTCGAGGAAATCCAGCGCGGCATCCGCCACGGCGTGCGCAAGGTCAATATCGACACCGACAACCGCATGGCCATCACCGGCGCCGTCCGTAAGGCCCTGATGGAAAATCCCCGGGAGTTCGATCCGCGCGCCTATCTGAAGCCCGCCAAGGAGGCGATGAAGAAGCTGTGCATAGAGCGGTATCAGCAGTTCGGCTGCGAAGGCCAGGCCTCCCGGATCCGCCCCCTGTCCACCGCCAAGATGGCCCACCGCTACGCCTCGGGCGACCTGGACCCGTCCTTCCGCAACGCCGCCGTCAAGGCGGCCTGATCGCTCAGACCGGGTAGCGGCCGCTCAGTTCGCGCCGCACCCGGAACAGATCCGCTTCCGCGCGATCCAGCGCGTCGCGCGCCTCACGGGCGTCGCGGCGCGCATCCCGGATCTCGCCGCGAACCTCCTGGATCCGGTCGCGGATGCGTTCGCGCTCCTCGTCCGTCAGGTTTTCGCCACGCAGTTCGTTCTGCTTGGCCTCCAGCTTGTCCTGGCGATTGTCGATCCGGGCCTCGGCGCGGTTCAACGCACCCTCCGCCGCCTCGACGGCCGCCTCGACCTCGTGCAGCCTCAGTCCGTCCCGATAGGCGGGTACGAACGCCGCCTCCTCTTCAGGTCGGCAGACCCCGTAATAGGTGTTGCCGGCCCGACCCTCGATCCAGCCCCGCTCGAAGGTGCAATAGGTCCGCAGGCCGTCTTCGCGCGCCGAACCATAGGCTGACGGATTGGGCGCCACCTGATATTTGGCGCAGGCTTGGGCATGATCGTCCAACCGGCTCATCGGATAGCCCGCCGCCCCGTCGGCGTAACCCTTCTCCCCCCAGGCGCCGACCAGACATTCGTCCTTGCTCATGGTCGTGCAACTGGCCAGAAGCCCAGCCCCGACTCCCACCCCGACCAAGGCGCCGACGATCATCAAACGCTTCATTGCCTATCCCCAAGGCCCCAAGCTTCACTATCGAACGACCTCACGCCCTCGCGCAAGTCGTGCGCCGTGCTAGGAAGCCCTGTGTCCGACCCTGATCTGATCGACGACGAAGACCTGCCCCCTGCCGCGGCCCCCGCCGACCTGCTGGAGGCCCGCATCGACGCGCCCGGCCTGCGTCTGGACAAGGCCCTGGCCGACGCCTTCCCCACCCTGTCGCGCGCCCGTCTCCAGGCCCTGATCGCCGCCGGCGCCGTCAGCCGCGACGGCCTGTCCCTGACCGTCGGTTCGGCCAAGGCCCAGCCCGGCCTCTATGTCGTGGCCCTGCCGCCCGTCGCCCCGGCCACGCCCCAGCCCGAGGCCATCCCCCTGACGGTCCTCTATGAGGACGCCGACCTGATCGTGATCGACAAGCCCGCCGGAATGGCCGCCCACCCGGCGCCCGGCACGCCGAACGGCACTCTGGTCAACGCCCTTCTCGCCCACTGCGGCGACAGCCTGTCGGGCATCGGCGGCGTCGCCCGTCCCGGCATCGTCCACCGGCTGGACAAGGACACCTCGGGCGTCATGGTCGCGGCCAAGACCGACCGCGCCCACGCCGGCCTCTCGGCCCTGTTCGCCACCCACGACATCGAACGCACCTATATCGCCCTGACGCGCGGCGCCCCGTCGCCGTCCAAGGGCCGGATCGAGACCCGCATCGGCCGCTCCACCGCCGACCGCAAGAAGATGGCGGTCCTGAAGGCCGGGGGGCGCGAAGCGATCACCGACTATGTCGTCCAGGCGACCTTCGGCCAACCGCCCAAGACGAGCGGAGCGCCCCTGGCCGCCCGGGTCGCCTGCACCCTGCACACCGGCCGCACCCATCAGATCCGGGTCCATCTGTCGTCAAAGGGGTCGCCCATCCTGGGCGACGCCACCTATGGCTCAGGCAGCCCCGCCGCCTCGGTCCGCGCCGCCGTCGCCGAGGTCGGCCTGACCCGCCAGGCCCTGCACGCCGCCGTCCTGGGCTTCGTCCATCCGGTCACGGGCGAGTTGTTGCGCTTCGAAACCGCCCCCCCTGCTGATATGGTTCGCCTCGAAACCCTGCTCTCCGACCTTTGAGGTTCGCCATGCTCGACCCGGACATCCACGACAATCCGGAGCTCCACCGCTACGAACTGGCGGTCGATGGCGAGGTGGCGATTGTGACCTACAACCTCTCACCCCCGAACCTGATGATCACCGAGACCCTGGTCCCGCAACGTCTTGAAGGCCAGGGCATCGCCAGCCGCTTGGCCAAACACGTCCTCGCCGACGCCAAGGCCCGCGACCTGCTGATCCTGCCCGTCTGTCCCTTCTTCTCCGCCTATCTGAAGAAGCATCCCGAACAGGCGGACGTCGTCCACCCGACCTACCGAGGTCTGCTGGGAATTTGAGGTCGGCCTGCCTCGGGGCCGGCGCACCCGATTAGTAAGTCTTGAATCAAAACTGACTCCGATTTATAGGGGACGCTGATCGGCGCAAGTGGCGCCTGGGCCACGGTCACGCTTTCGTGTGACCCCCCGCCTCTAAAAACGGCGGCAACCCATCGCTACTTCATCGGTTGAGGGGTGAGACGTCGGCGCACATGGGTGGTCGATGTCGAAGCGCCCGCTCGTTTTGACGGTCGGAGGGACCATATGGCTGCCAATAGTACGCTCGCGGTGATGTCGCCTGAACAAGGGCTGTCGCGTTATCTGACCGAAATCCGCAAGTTCCCGATGCTGACCAAGGACGAGGAGTTCATGCTCGCCAAGCGTTGGTCGGAACACCAGGATCCCGAAGCCGCCCACCGTCTCGTGACCTCCCACCTTCGTCTCGTGGCCAAGATCGCCATGGGGTATCGCGGCTACGGCCTGCCGATCGGCGAAGTGATTTCCGAGGGCAATGTCGGCCTGATGCAGGCCGTCAAGAAATTCGATCCCGACAAGGGCTTCCGCCTGGCCACCTACGCCATGTGGTGGATCCGCGCCTCGATCCAGGAATATATCCTGCGCAGCTGGTCGCTCGTGAAAATGGGCACCACCGCCGCGCAGAAGAAGCTGTTCTTCAACCTGCGCAAGGCCAAGAGCCAGATCTCGGCCTTCGAGGAAGGCGACCTGCACCCCGAACACCTCGCCGCCATCGCCACCAAACTGGGCGTCAGCGAGGAAGAGGTCACCAACATGAACCGCCGCCTCGGCGGCGACGCCTCGCTGAACGCGCCGCTGCGCGCCGACGGCGAGAGCGAATGGCTGGACTGGCTGGCCGACGACACGGCCGTGTCCCAGGAAACCCAGCTGGCCGACGACGAGGAAAAGGGCATCCGCATGAGCCTCCTGCAAGAGGCCATGGAAGAGCTGACGGACCGCGAGAAACACATTCTGACGGAACGCCGCCTCAAGGACGATCCCGTCACTCTGGAAGAACTGGCCGGCCAGTACGGCGTCTCGCGCGAGCGCGTGCGTCAGATCGAGGTCCGCGCTTTCGAGAAGCTGCAGAAAGCCATGCGCGCCGCCGCCGAGGAACGGAATCTGGTCGACGCCTGACCCGGCTGTCGCGCCTCCCGCTCAAGGGGCGGGGGGCGCGATGTCGTTCAGGACGCGCGCGCTATCTGCGCCGGCGCCGGCTGGACCAAGGCCATGATCGCGCCGATGGGCTGGGCCAGACCGCTCTTGGTGACGGCGCCGGCTCCCATAAAGGCTTCCAACCCACCGGCCGCGATGGCCAGCTTGGCGTCGCCGGTCTTGACCGCGACGGTTTTCAGCGTCTGGGCCTGTTGGCGAATGGCGCGCATGGCTTGCGCCGGATCCTGGTCGAATTGGCTCATCGCCGACACGAGGATGCGCAGCGCCTGATCCTTGACGTCGATAGGTCCGCTTGTGGATCCGTCAGCCCGGCGCTTTCGCGCGCCTGAATATTCGCCCGAGTTGAACCGACGCCGATCCGGCCCGACATAGCCGACCGCCTCGACCCAGGGTCGCGGTTTCAGCGCGACATTCTCGACCCGTTTGAACAGGTCGCCGGTCGTATAGGGTTTGCGCAGAAACTCATGCACTCCGGCGTCGCGCGCGCCCTTGATGGCGGCGGCGGTCGCCTCACCCGTCACCATGATGATCGGCGCCATGCGGCAGCCCATCGACGACCGGCGCACGCGCCGCGCCAGGGTTTCGCCGTTCAGGGTCTCGCCCGAACGTTCGGTGAAGATGACGCCCGGCTCGACGTCGCGCACCAGCTCCAGCGCCCGTTCCTCGTCGCCCTCGGTATAGACCTCGCGCGCGCCCAGCCCCTTCATGATGTCGGACAGCAATCGCGCCGACGCCGCGTTCGGTTCGACGATCACGACCCGCCGCACAGCGGGTTCGAGACGGCTTAGGGTTCTGGCGTCGGCGGTGAACAAGGGCGTCTGCTCCGGCTTCACCCAAAGCCATACACCAGGCTGGTTAAGGCCCGTTGAATCGACAGCCCCTTCGCGTCAGCCCTGGAAGGGATCCCGCATCAGAATCGTGTCGTCACGTTCCGGGCTGGTCGATAGCAGGGCCACCGGCGCGCCGATCAGTTCCTCGATCCGGCGCACATATTTGATGGCGTTGGCGTTGATGTCCTTGAAACTGCGCACCCCCGCGGTGCTTTCGCTCCAGCCTTCCAGTTCCTCGAACACAGGCTCCGCCGCCGCCTGGGCCTTCAGGCTGGACGGCAGATAGTCCAGAACTTCACCATCGACCTTGTAGCCGACGCAGATCTTCAGCGTCTTCAACCCGTCCAGCACGTCCAGCTTGGTCAGGGCGATGCCGTCGATGCCGTTGATCGCCACCGACTGGCGCACCAGCACGGCGTCGAACCAGCCGCAGCGCCGCGCCCGCCCGGTATTCACCCCGACCTCACGGCCGACGGTCGCCAGATGCTGTCCGACCTCGTCGTCCAGCTCGCAGGCGAACGGGCCCTCGCCGACGCGGGTCGTATAAGCCTTCACGATGCCCAGCACATAGCCGACGCCGCGCGGCCCGATGCCCGACCCCGCCGCCGCCTGTCCGGCCACGGTGTTCGAACTGGTCACATAAGGATAGGTGCCGTGGTCCACGTCCAGGAAGGCGCCCTGCGCCCCCTCGAACAGCACCCGCTTGCCGTCCTTCTGCGCCTGGTCCAGCACCCGCCAGGCCGGCTTCACATAGGGCAGGATCTTCGGCGCGATCTCCAGCAGCGACGCCAGCAGCGCCTCGGGGTCGATCGGCTCCAGGCCCAGGCCCGCGCGCAGCGGATCATGGTGCGAGCGCAGACGCTCGATCTTGACCTTCAGGTCGTCTTCATTGGCCAGGTCGCACACCCGAATGGCGCGCCGACCGACCTTGTCCTCATAGGCCGGACCGATGCCCCGCCCGGTCGTGCCGATCTTGGCCCCCGGCGCACTGGCCGCCGCCTCGCGCGCCACGTCCAGCGCGGGGTGGATCGGCAGGATCAGACAGGCGTTGTCGGCAATGGTCAGGATATCGGGGCTGATCGCCACGCCCTGGGCCTCGATCTTCTCGATCTCGCCGACCAGGTGCCAGGGATCCACGACCACGCCGTTGCCGATGATCGACGGCTTGCCCTGCACCACGCCGCTGGGCAGCAGGGCCAGCTTATAGACCTTGCCGTCCACGACCAGCGTATGGCCCGCATTGTGTCCGCCCTGGAACCGCACGACCATGTCGGCGCGGTTGGACAGCCAGTCCACGATCTTGCCCTTGCCCTCGTCGCCCCACTGGGCGCCGACCACCGCTACGTTCGCCAAAGTCCGTACTCCGCCTTAGCGTTCTCCTCGGAGAACGCGTCAAAACCAGCAGGCGCCGCAGCAACGCGACGATCTGAATGCGGGCGCAGCCTATAGCGGGGGAATCGTCCGGTGTCGTCCCGAACCGTCGTATTTTACGACAGTTCCTCCACGGCCGTCTCGAACGCCCACTCCAGCCACGGCGTCGCATCGACCACGTCGGCGACCTCGACCGTGCAACCGCACCACAGCCTCAGTCCCGGCGGCGCATTCCGGTGGGGCTCCATGTCGAACACGGCCGCCTCGCTTTCCAGCAAGGCTTTGAACCGCACGACGAAGGCCTTCTGCGCCTTGGCGTCCAGGGCCGCGATGCGCGGGTCGGTGAACTTCAGACAGACCGAGGTGGTCGAGCGGATCTCGGGCCGTTCGGGCAGGAAATCGATCCAGTCGGTCCGCGCCACCCATTCGGCCAGGGCGGCGTAGTTGGCGTCCGTCCGCCGGATCAGTTCGCTCAGTCCCCCGATCCCTTGCGCCCACTTCAGGGCGTCGATCCAGTCCTCGATGGTCAGGATCGAGAAGGTGTTGATCGCCACCCCCTGCCCCAGGGCCCGGTCGAACCCCTTGCCGTCCGTCAGCCGCAGCAGCTTGGGAATGGCCCGATCCGGCTGATATGTATCCAGACGCGCCACCGCGCGCGGCGACAGGGCCATCACGCCTATGCCCGCCTCCCCGCCCAGCGCCTTCTGGAAGCTGAAGGTCACGACATCCAGCTTGTCCCAAGGCAAAGGCATGGCGAAGGCGGCCGAGGTGGCGTCGCAGATGGCCAGCCCCTCGCGGTCGTCGGCGATCCAGTCGGCGTCCGGCACGCGCACGCCCGAGGTCGTGCCGTTCCACGGAAACACCACGTCCTTGGACCAGTCTGCCCGGCTCAGGTCCGGCAGTTCGCCCCAGGGCGCCGTCAGCGCCTCGGGCTCCAGCCCCAGATGATCCTTCACGTCCGCCAGCCAGGTCAGGCCGAAATTCTCGAACGCCACAACCTGCACCGGTCGCGCCCCCAGCATCCCCCACAGGGCCGCTTCCACCGCCCCGGTGTCGGACCCGGGCGTATAGACCAGCACATGGCTCTCTGGCGCCTCCAGCACCGCCCGCGTCAGCCGCAGGCCATGGGCGAACCGCTCCACCACTTCCGGCGCGCGAATGCCCCGCCCCAACAGGTCCTGCGGCAGGCCCGCCAGACTATAGCCGGGCCGTTTGGCCGTCGGCCCGGCCGAAAACCACGGCCGCGCCGGCTTCACATCAGGCTTTGCGATCATCGCTCTCCCCTTGCGCCGCAGCACTTCGCGCGGCTTGGACGCGGCTCAACGCCCCGGCGTATACGGCCGCTTGGCGCGCCAGTCTTCGGCGAATTTGACCAGGGCCGCGTCCGGCTCGTCCGGCAGGGTCACGACCAGCCGCGCCAGCAGATCGCCGCGCCGCCCCTGGGCGAAGGCGCCCCGCCCCTTCAACCGCAGCAGCTTGCCCGAGTTGGAGCCGGCCGGAATCGTCATCTGCACCGCGCCCTCGGGCGTCGGCACCCGCACCTTGGCGCCCAGCACCGCATCGGGAACCGACACCGGCAGGTCCATGGTCAGGTCCGCCCCGTCGCGCTTGTAGATCGGATGCGGCTCAATCTTCAGCTCGATCAGGGCGTCGCCGTTCTCGGCCCCGCGTCCCGGCGAGCCCTGGCCGCGCAGGCGAATGGTCTGGCCGTCCGCCGCCCCCTTAGGAATGGTCACGTCCAGGGTCCGGCCGTCCGAGAACTGGATCCGCTTCGTCGCCCCGGCGATGGCGTCTTCCAGACTGATGTCCAGCGTCGCCTTCACGTCCTGGCCGCGCGCGGTGAAGTCCCGCGCCCCGCGCTGACGTCCGCCCCCGCCGAACATGCCGAACAGGTCGTCCAGATCGACGCCCTCGAAATTGGCCCGCCCGCCCGGTCCGCCGCCGAACCCGCCGCCCGCGCCGCCGAACGGGCTCCCGCCCGGCCGCGCGCCGCCGCTGAAGCCGCGATATTGCTCGTTGCCGTCGTTATCCAACTGGCCGGCGTCGTACTTGGCGCGTTTCTCGGCGTCGCCCAGAATGTCGAAGGCCGCCGTCACCCGTTTGAACTTGTCCTCGGTGATCTTGTCGCCGGGATTCTTGTCGGGGTGCAGCTCCTTGGCCAGCTTGCGGAACGCCTTCTTGATCTCGTCCGCGCTCGCGCCCTTCGAAACGCCCAGTTCCTTATAGGGATCGCCTGCCACGTGCGTTGCCGCTCCAACTAAAAAACCAAGAGGCCGTCAGTTAAGCCATGCCCCCGCCGCCGCAAAGGGCCGGACCCGGCATATTTGCTCAGACCAGTCCGATTTCCGCCTCCACGCCCCAGCCGAACCCCTCGCCCCACTGCGCCACGCCGATCCGCGCCGTCGGCGTCACCCCGCTCGGAAAGTCCGCCGCCCGCTCGGCGGCTGAATACAGAACACTCGTCCCCTCGACCTCCATCGTCCGTCGCACCGCCCCGGCGTCCCTAACCCGCAGCCGGAACCGTATCAGATCGACCGCCCCAGCCTCCCCGTCCCAGCCGTCGCCATAAAGGCGCACGCGCGGCGTCCACCGCACCGTCCACCCTTCCGCCCCGGCTTCGACGACCAGCCCCGCCGGCGACCACGGCCGGGCGTACAGACCCTGCAAGGTGAAGCCGACTTCGCGGAACCCCGCCCCGCCCGGCGCGGCCCCCGCCGGTCCGACGCGGCAGATCAGCGGCAGGCCCCGTTCGTTGCGCCCGATCTCCGCCCGCGCCAGCCGTTCGTCCAGGAACACCACCACCGATCCCGCCGCCGCCCCGGCCTGCATCTCGACCTCGGTGCCCTGCTGTCCGCGCAGCAAGCCTGTCAGCCGCCAGGTCTCCGCCCCGACCAGGGTCGCCGACCGATATTGCACCACCTCCCAACCCGCCGCCGTCTCGACCGCCAGGGCGTTGGCCCCGCCCAGCACCGCCTGCGCCGAGATGCTCTGCGGCGCTGTTCCCTCGACTCGCACCGTCAGCGCCTGCACCTCGTCCCAACGATGCCGAACCCCCGGCTCCAGCGCCTCGACCAATACCCCGACCGTCGCCGCCGTCTCCAAGTCGCCCCGTGCCGTCAGGGTCTCGGCCGAGGCCCCGGCGTGCAACCGCATCGCCCGCCACGGCTCCGCCGCCGCCACCACGACCGGCCGCCCGTCGTCCTCGCCGCCCATCAAGGGCGGCAGGTCCATCACCCGCACAAAGGGCGCCCCGACCACGGCCGGCGCCTCGCCCCCGCGCCCGCGCCCGCCGGCCTGATCCTCATAGGCCCGCCGAACCCCGACCGGTTCCAGCACCGCCGACGGCGTCTCATCCGCCGTCGTTTGCGTCACCCGCCAATCCCCGTCGCGGCCGTCAAACCTCACCACATCCCCCGGCTCCAGCCGCAGAGCCTCCAGCGGCCCCAGCGACAGGGTCGTCGTCTCCGCCCCCGCCCCGTCCAGCGCCCGCTCCGCCGCCGCCCTCGCCAGACCGCCGCCGCACGCCAGCGGCAGATCCATATCGACCCCGCCGCCCGTCGCCGCCGCTCCGGCGTCGTCCGCCCGCACGACCACCGCCCCGGTCTGATAATCGGCCGTCTCGTCGATAAACCGCACCCGCGCCTCGCCGGGTCGCGGCTCCAGCGCGCGCGTCGCCGTCTCCGCCGCCCCCTGATCCGGCAGGGCCAAGGCCTCGCGCCCCAGATCGGCGCAAGCCGCCGTCCGCCCCAGCACCGCCACCCGCCCGTCCCGTTCAGCCGCCACCGCATCGAACGCCGCCAGCAGCGGCTCCAGCGCATCGCGCGTCCGCATCGGCCGGTCGATCACATAGCCGGCCGCCGCCGCCTCGACGCCCTCCACCGCCCTCTCGTCCGCCGCCAGACCGCCCCGCGCCAGCACCGCCGCGATCAGGTCGCGCCCGTCGCCCGCCAGCCGTCCGTTCAGCCAGTGCCCGGCCCGCCACGCCCCTGCATCCGCCCACACATCCCCCCGCGCCGGAAAGGCCGGATAGGGCCGCGCGTCCCAGCACCAGGCGTCCGCCCCCTCCAGCATCGGCCCGCCATAGACGGCTGATGTCGGATTGTTCTCAGCCGCCGCATAATGCCCCAGCACCGCCTCCAGCGCCGCTCGCTGCACCGCGTCATCGCGCGCGCCGGTCGATCCCGGCGGCAGGCTACTCTCGCTGCTCTTGGGGTCCTGAAACAGGTTGGGCGCATTCCCGCCCCGGTCCACCGCCGCACAGCCGAACTCCGACAGCCGCACCGGCTTCATCCCCGGAACCCAGGCCGTCGGCGTCGCCGCCCGCACGCCACCCGGACGATCATGATGAAGGTTCGACCACCACCCCTTCAGGTCCTTGGGCCGGAACAGCCAGTACTCGCCATGCGCCGTATCGACGATGGGCGTCCGCAACTGCGCCGCCCGATCCGCCTCATCCGCATAGTACCAGTCGAACCCCTCGCCGCCCACAACACCCGCCGCTACATAGGCCGGGTCCGCCGCCCCAGCGAACGCCACGGAATCCACGCCGCCGTCGCCCTCACGCCAGTCGGTCAGCGGCGGATACCAGTCGATCGACACATGATCGATGTCCGGATCGGCCCACAGCGGGTCCAGATGGAACACCACCTCCCCGCCCGTCTGCCGCCCGAAATATTCGCTCCAGTCGGCCGCATAGGACAGTTTCACCCCCGTCCCGACCACTGCTCGGCACTCCGCCGCCAGCGCCCGGAACTGCGCCACCGCCGGAAAACCCCCGGCCGCATCCCGCGTCCAGGTCACGCCCCGCATCTCCGACCCGATCAACAGACCGTCCGCCCCCTCCTCGGCCGCGATCCGGGCATAGTGCAGCGCCATCCGGCGCAGCCCCCAATCCTCGGTCCCGCCGAACAGCGCTGCGATCTCCGCTGTCGCCCCCGCCCCGTCCACGCCCGCCACCCGTCCGCGCCACGGATAGCCGGGACAGTCCATGAAGACGAACGGATACAGCGTCACCTCCAGCCCCCGCGCCTTCAGCTCGCGGATCGCCTGCCGCACGCTCTCGTCCGACGGCGTCCCGCCATAGGCCGGGGCAGATCCTCCCCCACTGGGGGAGGTGTCGGCAGAGCCGACGGAGGGGGCCCGACTGACCTCGTAAGCCTCATGCCTTTCCACGCCCGCCACGGCCCAATCCATCGGCTCGGTCGGCTTGTCGCGCCGCTCCACCCCCGGCCGCACCTGACACTGTCCCGCCCGCAGATCATCCCCGAACCAGCCGATCACCAGACTGACCCTTTTCAGGTTCGGCAGCTGCGCCTGCACCTGCTCCAGCGACACCACCAGATCCGCCCGCCCCTCGCCGTTGTGGACATTCTCCGCCGCCGTCCGCGTCAAACCCTCGCGCCGCACCACCGCCTCGGTCGCCAGGGCGAACTCCCCCGCCCCAGGGATCAGACACACCCCTTCCAGCAGATCCTCCAACCGCGGCTGTTCCCCACGCGGCCGTCGGAAAACCTCGAAACTCAACTGCGGAACCCGGTCCCCGAACGGCCCCAACGGCAGATCCTCGAACACCACATAGGCCGTGCCGCGATAGGCGGGCGCCGCCCCCTCCACCGCCTCGATCAATGGATCCGGCGTCTGCGCCTCGCCCCCGCGATACACCCGCATCGCCACGCCGTTCAGGTCCATCAGCCGCCCGTCGGCCCAGACCCGGCCGATCCCGTCGATCTCCCCCTCGCACAAAGCCACGGCGAAGCTCAGCGAATAGACATAGTCGACCGTCTTCGGCCCGCCCTTGCCGGCCCGCCCCTTGGCCTTGCCCTCCAGGAACCGCGCCGCCCAGATCACCTGCCCCGTCACCCGCGCCCGCCCGAACACACAGGCCATCGGCGCCCCTTCCGCCGTCCCCTGCACCTTCAGCGTCTCCAGCCTCGGCCCGACCTGCCGCGCCGGCGACAGCGACCCGACCACCCGATTGTCGATCGCCCGCCCGATCGTCGCCCCGATCACCCGTCCGACCGGCCCTCCGATCGACTGCCCCACCGCGCTAAGTACGACTTGCGCCATCTACGCCTCCTCAAATCGTCTCCCTCCCCCGCGGGGGAGGGGGGCCGCGCAGCGGCCGGGTGGGGGCGGCCCAGCAAGGCCGCACGGACCGAGCGTGTATCGCCTTGCCCGCCCCACCCGGTCTCGCCTACGGCTCGCCCTGCCCTCCCCGGTCGGGGAGGGAGATATTCAATCCGGAAACCGGAACACCGCCGCCAAACGCCTACGCCACCACGTCCCCATCCAGCTTTCCACCACCGCCCGTCCCCAATAGGCGTGGATCATCCTCGGCTCCGGCCCGCCGCAGTCGCTCAGGATGGCGCAGTGTTTCACCGCCGCCCCCGGCGACATCCGGAACAACAGCACGTCCCCCGCCCGCATCGCCTGGACCGAAACCGGCCTCAGCCACCGCCCCGCCGCCTCCAGCAGGGTCTCGCGCCCGCCGGTCTCGGCCCAGTCCGGCGAATAGGCCGGCAGACCTTCCGGCTCCGCCCCGACCACCTCGCGCCACACCCCGCGCACCAACCCCAGACAGTCCGCCCCCACGCCCTTCATGCTGGCCTGATGCCGATACGGCGTCCCCAGCCAGGACCGCGCAACAACAACCGCCGCCGCGCACACTTCTCCCTCCCCCTGCGGGGGAGGGGGGTCGAGCCGCAGGCGAGACCGGGTGGGAAGGGCCAGGCGACCCGCGCCCGCTCCCCCTGCCGCCCCCCTCACCGCCGGCTCCCGCCGTCGTTCCGCGCGCCTCCCGCCGGATAGGCCGTCAGGAAGTCATCCCCCGGCACATCCGCAAACCCCCGGAAATTCACCCCATTCCCGAACGTGCCGACACAGGTCTCCCACTGCTTGTCACAACGCCGTCCCGCCGCCGCGACCCCGCAGCGTTCGTCCCCCAGCCGCGCGTCGCACATCCGCCCATAGGTCCGCCCGACCACCCGCTCCAGCTTGGCCAGCGGCCCTTCCAGATCGGCCAGGAACCGCCCCTCCTCGCGCCGCATCCGCGCCAGGGTCCCGGCCCACAGCCGAACCTTCAGCCCCGGCTCCGACCAGTCCACCCGCCACAGCTCGACCTTCGCCCCGTCGAACAGGCCCGCCGCCACATCCGCCTCGGTGATCGCCGCATCATCCAGCGCGCCCGCCGCCGAGGCCGCCCCCGCCGCCAGACCCACGGCGCTCTCCGCCGCCCCCGCCGTCCAGCCGCTCCCGGCCCGACAGACCACCCCGTCCACCATCAGGTCCCGGTCGTGATCGGTGAACCCCGTCACCACCCCGTCGGCCCGCTCCAGCCGCCAGACATGACACAGCGTCGCCGCCCCGCGCTCGATGCGGGCGGCCATTTCGTCCGGTACCTGTCTCATGGTTCAGACCCGCACCTCGACCAACGGAACCGCAGCCATCCGCCCGGCGTCGAAACTCTCCAGCGTCGTCTCGATCCGGTCGCTGTCGAACCGCACCGGCGTGTCGAACTGAAAGCCCGCCGTCACCCCCGCGCCCGCCGCCGGCGCGCCGGCCAGCCTCACCATCCCCGTCGCCGCATCGACGACGAAGCCCGAGACCTCCACCCCCTCCACCGCCACCCGCACCGATCCCTCGACCGGCTTGGCGATCGGCCGCGCCACGTCGCCGTACAGTTTCACCAGGGCGAACTCGGTCCGCACCCCGTCGCCGACGCCCAGCGCCTGATCTCCGGCCGAAACCGTCCCGCCCGGCGCGCACGATTTAAAGTCGGCGAAATCCTTGAACCGGAACCCGTACAGCCGCCCCCGCCGCGCCTCGAAGAAGGCGATCAGCGCGGCCATATCGTCCAACGATCTCAGGTTCGCCCCGATCAGATACCGCCGCCGCCCCAGGGCCCACGGCGTGGACCGTCGCTCGAACCCCGACGCCAGGGTGGTGATCTCCGTCCGCCGCTCGACCCCGCCGGTCGAACCGAACGCCAGCCGCGCAGGCAGGCGCACCTCGTGAAAGGCCATCCGCATCTTCCTCCTGTTCAGAAACGGGCGGCCTATTCGCCCACAGTCTTGTTCGCCCCGGCCGCGCATTACGGCGGAAATCGGGGAACCAGTCGCCAGCTTGGCCTTTACCGATTGCTCGAGCGGCGAAGCTCGGCGATGTTGACCCCGCGCCAAGCTTCGGCGCCAAACATGGAGATCCAGGTGCGCGGCGAAATTCTCAGCTACGACGGCACGACCCAATCCGGCCTGATCAGCGGCGACGACGGCGCCCGCTACAGCTTCACGGCCGCCGCGCTCCAGTCGCCGGCCGTCCCCGCCGCCGGCCTCCGCGTCGATTTCGTGCCCGAGGCCGACACGGCGACCCAGATCCTGATCCTGGCCGGCGCCCCCTCGACCGTCGGCGTCGCCGGCGGCCTGGCCGCCCCGACCGCGACCGGCGCCGGCTTCGACTTCACCAGCGCCATGTTTTCCTTCAACGGTCGGCTCCGCCGGTCGCATTTCTGGATCGGCTTCCTGATCATCTTCGGCGCCAGCCTCGTGCTGGGCTGGATTCCCGTGCTCGGCGGCCTCGTGTCCTTGTTCCTGATCTGGCCAAACCTGGCCATCTCCGTGAAACGCCTGCATGACATGGGCAAGAGCGGCTGGCTGATCGCCATCCCCTTCGGCGTCAACATCGTCCTGACCTTCATCGCCTTTGGCATCATGATCAGCAATGTCATCGCTACCGGCGGAACGGCCGACTACTACGAAGACAATCCCGAGGCCGCCCTGGCCGTTATGGGCCCGGCCATTGGCCTGATCGGTCTCGCCGGTCTGGTCAGCCTGGGCTTCCTGCTCTGGATCGGCTTGGTCGACAGCCAGAAGGGCGAGAACCGCTTCGGCCCGAACCCCAAGGGCGAATAAGCCTCATCGCCTGAATGACTTACGCGCCGCCCCGTCCTCGACGGGGCGGCGTTTCTACATCCGCCGCGCCCCCAGGCTGACCGCCCGCGCCAGCATCTGGGCGATCTGGGCCTCGGACCGCAGCAGAGCCTGCGCCCCGCCGTCCACCGCCACATTGACCGTCACCCCGCCGCTCGACACCGGCCCGACCTCGCCGCTCGTCGCGGGCCGAAACACCTCCGGTCCGCGCTCCCCGACCAGATAGGCTGCACCGCCCAGCACCGGCCCCCCGTCGGCCCGCGCCCCGCTGAAACTGCTCATCGCCGCTTGGATCGCCGCGCTCAGTCCGCCGCCCGATCCACCCGATCCCGCCGCCGCGTTCACCGCATTCAGCACCGCCTTCGCCAGTTCCGACAGCGACACCTCCCCGTCCGCCGCCGCCCGCGCCAGCGACCGGGTCAGACTGTCGCCCGCCCGTCCGAACGCCGCCTCGATCGCATTGGCCGCATCCTCCGCCGGCCCCTTCAGCGCCTCCAGCGCCGCCGCCGCCTCGGCGGCCTTCAGCGGCACATCATCGATCCCGCTCCGCCCGAACTCATCCGCCATCCGGCCAGTCCTCCATCAGTTTCGCCAGGCCCGCCCGCCCCATCGGCGCCGTCCCACGCGGCGCCTCGGTCAGCATCCGCCATTCCTTCAGCGACAGCCGCCAGAAGGCTTCGGGCGTCACCCCCATCCGCATCGCCGCCCGCAGCATCTCGCCCCACGGGGTCAATTGGGACGTCTGTTCCGCCGTCACCGCGCCGCCGCCTCGAACGCCGCCGCCACCGCCCGCGCCGCCTCGCGCGGCTCGACCCCGGCCACATCCAACGCCTCCCCGCCCCCGCGCAGCACCGCCGCCAGCACCACCATCAGGTCGCGCGCCGACAGAAGCTTCATCCGCTCCGCCACCGCCGCCAGCCCCTCGACCGCCAAGCCGGTCTCGATCTCCGCCAACGCGCCCAGCGTCAGACACACCCGACGCCGCACCCCGCCCAGCATCACCCCCGCCTCGCCGCGCGCACCAATCTCCCCCCCTTGGGGGGAGAGGGCCGCCCCGCGGCCTGAGGGGGGCAAATCCCCGCCGCTCATATCGCCGAAAACCCGATCTCCCCGGCGCTGGCCAGGCTCAGCGCAAACGTCGCCTCCCCCTCATGCTCGCCGGCGTATTCCAGCGCCGCCACCAGGAACGGTCCCTCCAGCACGCCGAAGTCCGGCACCACCAGCCGCCACCGTTTCGCCGCCTGATCGAAGAAGGCCTCGCGCACCAGGGCGTCGGACGCCGCGTCGCGGAAGATCCCCTGCCCGGACACCGCCGCCGACTTGACCCCGGCCCCCGCCAGCAGCTCGCGCCACCGCCCGGCGCTGTCGCCGTCGGTCGCATCCACCGTTCGCGCGTTCAGCGAAATCGTCCGCGCCCTCAACCCCGCCACCGTCGTGAACACGCCCGGCGCGCCCTCGACCTTCAGCAGCATGTCCTTGCCCGCCTGTGCGGTCATCGGCCTTCTCCCATGTCTTCCGTCACCGCCCTCAGCCGCACCACCGCATAGGTCCGCCGCCCATCCCCGGCCCGGACCACCTCTGCGGCGGCCGCTCTCAGGGTCGCCGTCCGCACCCCGTCGGCCTCCAGCACCGTCTCGTGCAGACACGCCCGCACGGCCGCCGCCACCGCCTTGGCCTCTTCCGATCCGGCGAAGCGCGACACCCCGGTCAGGGTCAGCCTCTGTTCGACCCCGCATCCGTCGGCCGCCACCGGCCGGCTGTCGCACCGGCCGATCACCAGATGCGGATGCTCCGCCCCCTCCGGCGCCTGATCGAACACACGCCCGCCCACCAGGGCCGCCACCGCCGCATCCCCCTTCAGCGCCGCCAGCACGGCCTTTTGCAGCGCGCTTTCATGATCCCTCATCGGCGCCGCTCCAGCCCCAGCTTCACCCGCCCCGGCCGCAGATCCTGAGCCGTGACCACGGCCCAGTCCGCCCCGCCGAACCGCAGCACCCGCCCGACCGTCAGCCGCCCATCGGCCCGCGCCTCGGCGTCCAGGGTCTCCACCGTCCGCCTCTGATCCCCCTCGCCCCGCTCGGTCCGGCGCCGCGTCCCGCATTTCAGCCAGGCCGACCCCACCGCCTCAAACGTCACGCTCCGCCCGCCGTAAGGCGTCTCCGCCTCCACCGCCCGGAACAAGCCCGCCAGCGTCCTCACAGCCGCACCCCTCGGTAGGGCGCGACCCAATCATCGACCGGCGCCAGGGCGACATCCGCCTCTCCCCGCTCATAGGCCCGCAGCACCAGCATCAGGATCGCCAGTCTCAACCCCGCCGGCGAGGTGGAGGTCAGGCTCAACCCCACATCCGCCTCCACCCGCGCCTGGGCCGCCGCGATCAGGGTCTGGATCAGTCCGTCCTCCGCCTCATGCTCCACCCGCAAAAACAGCTTCGCCTCCGCCACCGTCACCGGCTGCGCCATGGCAATCTCCCTTGTCGAATTCAGAACTCTCCCTCCCCCACGGGGGAGGCGCGTCGCGCAGCGACGGGGTGGGGCGGGCCAGGCGACCCGGACTCGGTTTCCCTGCCGCCCCCACCCGGCCGCTCACGCGGCCTGCCCTCCCCCGCAGGGGGAGGGAGAAACCGAGCGACACTCGCCGCTCGTCACGCCGCGACTAGCCCGCGCTGAACCGCATCACCTTGATCGCGTCGAAGTTCTGCACCCCGCCGCCGACCCGCTTGGTCGTGTAGAACAGCACATAGGGCTTGGCCGAATAGGGATCGCGCAACACCCGCACCCCCGCCCGATCCACGATCAGATACCCGCGCTGGAAGTCGCCGAACGCGATGGACAGGCTGTTGGCCGCCACGTCCGGCATGGTCTCGATCTCGGTGACCGGATAGCCCAGCAGCGACGCCGTCTCGCCCAGCCGCGTCGCCGGCTGCCAGATATAGTTGCCGTCCGCGTCCTTGAACTTGCGCACGGCCGAGACCGTCTTGCGGTTCATCACGAACCGCCCGTTCGGCCGGTACTGGGCCTTGGGCGCATAGACCAGGTCGATCAGCCGGTCCGCCGGACTGGTCGGGGCGAACCCGCCCGCCGCGCCCGACGCCACAGAACCGATCTGACCCCAGGTCTGGTCCCCGTCCGCCACGGTCGGATAGGTCAGGAAGCCCTTGGGCTTGTTCACCCCGTCGCCGTTGACGAAGGCCTGGGTCTCCTGGGCCGCAAAGGCGTCCTCGACCTCGGCCGCCAGCCATTCGTCCAGATCGACCATGGCGTCGTCCAGCAGGGCCTGGGTCGCCGCAGGACTGGCGTACAGATCGGCCGAGGGGAACTCCAGCAGGGCCAGGGTCGCCGGGTCCGTCTCGGGCCGCGCGGCCGTTTCCGCCACCCAGCCGCAGGCCACGCCCGCCGTCGACACCGGCTTACGGAACACACCCGCCGCCACTGTCCGCACCGTGGCGATCTCGCGCATCGGCGACGCCGCCATCAGCCGACGCTCGATGGCCCGCTCGGTCTCATACGGCACGACATAGCCGCCCGAGGTCGCCCCGCCCGACAGCCCCGCCTTGACCTCCAGGGCGCCAGACTGACCCGTCTTCAGATACCCGTCCCACGCCGCCTTCGCCTCCGGCGCAGACGCCGGTTCGACCGGCTCGCCCCCAATCACCGGACGCCGGCCCTGGCTCATCACCCGATCCAGCCGCGCCTGCGCCGCCGCCACCGCCTGGTCGATCCGCGCCACCTTCTCCTCCAGCAGCACATCGGCCGCCGCCTTCTTCTCGATCTCGCCCAGTCGGACGTCGTTCGCCCCTTTGAACGCCTCGAACGCCGCCATCATCTCATGCACGACAGCCTGCGCCCCAGAACCCGCAAGAATGGGCGAGCCGGAAGCCTGTTTGGTCTCTTTCATGATGTCTCCGTTGAATGCGCCCGTCGTCGGCGCCTTGTGATCCGGGCTCGCCCGAAACCTGTGATTGACGGCTGCCGCCCGTCAAAAAGCGTGCTAACCCCCGCTCAGATCTGGGAGTTTCATGCATGTTCAGTCTTGTTCTGGCCTTTTCCGGCGCGCTGGCGTTTCAAACCCCGCCTGACGTGTCCACCCTGCCGCCCGAACAGGCCGCGCAGGTCAGCAAGGTCTTCGCCGGCATGACCCGCATGTTCGAAACCCTGGGGACCTGCGAACGTCAGTTCCCACCCGAAGTCGGGGCTCGCATCCGCGCCTCGATGACCGCCGAGACCGACCCGGACAAGAAGGCCGCAGCGGCCTTTTTCCTGGACGCCTATGACAAGGGCAAGGCGTCCCCGCGCGCCGCCACCATCTCATCCGACGAATGCACTGCGGAAATGCAGGCCATCACCGCCGAGATGCAGGCGCTCCAGACCGAGATCGAAGCCGACGCAGCCGAAGACTGAAGGGTCTGAAACGCGAAACGTCTATCCCCGTCGAGACGACGGTCCGGTCGTAACAGCCGTAAACCGCGCCCCCGGCAGCATGGGAAACGTCACCAGCGACACCTCCCAAAGCTCCACCCCGCTCAGCACCCTCAGCCGCCCCTGGCGCCGCGCCCGCGCCGTGCGGTATCCGATCGACAGACCGTCCATCGCCCCCGCCCGGCTCAGCGCCCCGGCGAACCGCGCCTCGGCCGACCAGTCTTCGATCCGGCCACGCACGAACAGACCGCGTTCGTCCTCGATGATCGTGTCCCAGACCCCGACCGGCGCCCGCGCGTCATGCTGGTTCAGCATCCGCACCCCCTCGGCGCCCGTCTTCGCCAGACTGTCCGCAAACGCCCCGGCCTGCACCACATCCCCGTTCAGATCGGCCACGCCCCACAGGGAGGCGTAGCCTTCGATCACCAGCGGCTCGCCGCCTCTCCCTCCCCCTGCGGGGGAGGGGGGTCGAGCCGCAGGCGAGACCGGGTGGGAAGGGCCAGGCGATGCATTCCCCGTCTGTGCGCCCTTGCCCTGCCGCCCCCACCCGGTCGCTTCGCGCGCCCCCTCCCCGGAACGGGGAGGGAGAAGATCGTGCGCCAATCCCCTCATCCGCCCTCCAGCCTCCGCTCGATCCGCTCCACCGCCGCCGCCGTCGCCTCCCCTTGCGTCTCCAGCCGCGCCAGCCGTTCGGCCACCAGCCTCTGCTCGCCCACCCTCTGTTCCAGGGTCGCGATCCGCGCCGCCGCGCCCCCGGCCCAGACCAGCCCCCCGACCGTCTGCACCGCCAGGGCGGCGATCAGGGCCGCCACGGCCTTCTTCACCGCATCGCTCATTCGCCCACCCCCGCCATCCGTCGCCGCTCCTCGTTCGTCAGGAAACTGGCCGCCTCCAGCCGCGCCCACAGACTGTCGCGCTCGACCTGAAGGGCCGGCACCGCCTCCAGGTCCGCCCGCACCTCGCAGCCGGGAAACCGTCCGCCCAGCCAGCCCGTCATCGCCCCCGCCGCCTTGCGCACCAACGGCGTGACCGTCTGCCGCCAGAAGGCCGTGTTGGCCTCGCGATAGTTGGCGTAGGTGGCGTCCCCCGGTATCCCCAGCAGCTGCGGCGGAACCCCGAAGGCCAGGGCGATCTCGCGCGCCGCCGCATGTTTGCCGGCGACGAAATCCATCTCGGCCGGCGTCAGGCTCAGCGGCTTCCAGTCCATCCCGCCCTCCAGCAGGATCGGCCGCCCGGCGTTCTCGGCCCCGGAATAGGCGGACGACAGCTGGTCCTTCAGCGCCTCGAACTGCCCGTCCGTCAGCCGCTCGCCCTTCTGCGCCCCATAGACCAGCGCCCCCGACGGCCGCGCGGCATTGTCCAGCAGGGCCTTGTTCCAGGCCCCCGCCGCATTGTGCGCATCCACCCCCTGCGCCGCCGCCTCCAGCGGCGACAGCCCGTACCAGTCGTCCAGCGGGTGCCACAGTTTCAGCTGCATCACCGGCCCCCAGCCGTCCGACGCCCGTCCGATCCGCGCCGACCGCCCGTCGACGCAATACTCCCACGCCTCGGGCCAGCCCGATCGGCCAGGAACCACCTTCACCCGGTCCGACCTCAGCGCCCACAGCTCCTCCGGGACTTCGTCACCGACCGCCTCGACCCAGGCGTTGCCCGACACCTGCAGCGCGCCATAGACCGCCTCCATCAGCTCCGCCCCCGACTGTTCGGGATTGGGCCGGCGGATCAGCCGCGCCAAAGGATGGGCCTCGTCCCTCACCCCTTCGACAAACACCGCAAAGGGCGCAGAGGCCGCCGCCTCCGCGATCATCCGGATGCAGCGATAGGCCACCGCATTCTTCTGATACCCCTCGCGCGCCAGGCTGGCGTAGTCATTGGACGTCCACCGCGCCCGCCCCACGCCTGACAGCAGCACCGCCGCCCGACTGGCCTTCTCTTCGGGCGCCCCCCGATTTGGCGCACGCCCGCGCCCCGCCTGGCCGAACGGCCACCGGATCGAAACCATCACACTCTCCCTGAAACCTATTTCCCCCGACGAGGTGGAGCCGCCGGATCGGCGCTCAGTTTCGGCCCGCCCCGTGCCGTGCTAGTCTTCACCCATGACGATCCACGTCGACATCGCCCGGTCGCACGCCACCCTGGCCGAACTCGCCGCCCAGGCCGAGAACGGCGAGGAAATCGTCCTGTCCCGCGACGGTCAGGCCGTCGCCGTCATCCGCGCCGCAACGGTCCCTGAAACGCTCCGCCCCAGCCTCCGCATCGGCGCCCTGGCCCACCTCGGCCCCCTGACCGACGAAGAAGCGACCCTCTTCCTTCAGCCGGACCCTGAATTCATAGAGGCGTCTGAGTCTGCAGACGAAGACCATCTCTATCGTTGAGCGGCGGCACGCTCGACACACACGTTTCGATGTGGAGCCTGTTCGTGCGCGAACATCACAGTCGCCGGATCCTCGGCCCCTCCGTCGCCTTCCCCAGCATCAGTTGCGACACCGCCCACACCAGGGCGTCCGCCCGGTCCGGGCTAGGCCCGCCCTCGCACCCCAGGGCCAGCATCTCCTCCTCCAGGGCCGGGAAGTCCCCGCAATGCACCACCCGCCCCTGCTCATAGAGCAGGGCCACCGGCTCGGCCCGCGCGGCCTTGGACCGCGAGGCGTGCAGCAGTTCGACCGGCGCCGGACAGTCGGCTTGTCTCAGGACGTTGCGCACCATCTCCCCGCCCTGATTGGCCTCGGCCGCCACCCCCTGGGCGTCGAAATCCCGCGCCGCCTGACACACCGCCGCGGCCCAGCCGCCGGGCGACATCCCCCGCACCGTCCGGTCGGCCAGGATGAAGGCCTGCCGGTCCTTGCGCCCCGCCACCACGATGCCGCAGGCGTCGCCGTGGGCGCTCGCGGGCGGGTCGACCGCCACGATCACCCGGTCCAGCTCGGCCGGCCGGCTTCCCCGCGCCCGTTTCAGATCCTCGATCCCGAACAGGGCGCCCTCGCCTTCGACCACCTGCCCTTCCAGCTCCTGCGCCGCCAGCCGCGTCCCGCCGTACACATCGGTCAGATGGGCCAGAAAGCCCGGCGACAGATTCTTGGCGTTCAGGGCCGTGGCCGCCCGATCCACCCGCGTCCCCGCCTCGGCCATCAGCCGCCGCAGCGCCGGGATCGGCCGGGGCGTCGTCGTCACAGCCAGCCGGGGATCCTCCCCCAGACGCAGACCGAATCTCAGGTTCGACAGCACCGCCTCGGGCTTGCGCCAGGCGCAGAACTCGTCGGCCCAGGCGGCGTGGAACTGCGGCCCGCGCAGACTGTCCGGATCCTCCGCCGAAAAGGCGTAGGCGGCCGAGCCGTTCTTCCACAGCAACCGCCGCCGCCCCGCCTCCCAGCGCGGCCGGTCGCCAGGCTCGGCCAATGCCTTGATCCCCGATACGCCCTCGACCATCACCTCGCGCACATCGTGCAGGGCGGGTCCGACCAGGGCCAAATTGACCTTGGACTTGCGCGCCAGGGTGTCGATCCAGACCGATCCGGCGAAGGTCTTCCCCGATCCCCGCCCGCCCAGCAAAAGCCAGGTGGACCAGCCGGGCTTAGGCGGTTCGATCTGGTGATCGTTCACCAGGGCCTTGCGGGCCTCCCGTCTCAGGATGGCCCCCTCCAGCTTGTCGATCTCGCTTGCTCTCGATGATCGCTTCGATCCGATCGCAGTTAGCGGCCAACTCGCGTCGCAGTCGCTCGTCCTCTTCGGGGTCGTAGATCCGTCCACCCATCTCGTCCTCTTCGCTGTCTTCGGCCTCGACGCGCGGCCGGATCGCATCCACCAGCTTGGCGGCGCGCGCGATCACCCCGGCGCGACGCGCCAGCTTTTCCGCCTCGTCCAGGGTCTCGGGTTCCTCGCTGCAGATCATGTCGGTCGCACGCTCGACCGCCGTCTTCAGCCGTTCGAACAGGGACGCCAGCCAGCTGCCGCCCGTTCCGCTCTCTTCGCTTTTTCCCGCCATGCCCAAACCATAGCGCACCAGCGTACTCAGGCTGGAAACTCGCCCCGAGAAAAGCATAAGCGTTTGTATTTAAGAGATTTGGACCAGCGTCATTGTGACAGTTGACGCCGGAAGCCTGACATAATCGGCCTCAAGCAGCGCGAAGCGCGGTAGGCCAAAAATCAGCCTCAAGCAGCGCGAAGCGCGGTAGGCCCAGCAAAAAGCCCTACCCGCGTTCGACCGCCCACTCCGGCGCCTCGAAATCCAGCGCATCCTCCGGCTGGGCCAGCGACAGCTCCGAGATAGTCTGCCCCCGCACCGACACCCCGGCCGTATGCACCGTCTCCGGATCGCCCGAGACCAGCGGATGCCAGGCCGCCAGCGGCCGCCCCTCGTGCAGCCGGCGATAGGCGCAGGACTTGGGCATCCACGCCAGGCTCTGGATATTGTGCGGCGTCAGCTTGATGCAGTCCGGCACCTGGGCCTTGCGGTTCGCATAGTCGGCGCAGGTACAGGCGGCGGAATCGAACAGTTTGCAGTGGACCCGCGTCGGGATCACCGCGCCCGAATCCTCGTCCTCGAACCGGATCACGCAGCACAGGCCGCACCCGTCGCACAGGCCCTCCCACTCGGCCGGAGACATCTCGACCAGGGTCTTGGTTTCCCAATAGGGCTGAAGCGGGGACAGGACTGGGATCATGGGACGGCGCGCCTAATCGGTGGATGCGGCGATCAGATGGCGGCCGCGTCCTGGACCAGGCACCCATACCACCCCAGACCCTCATAGGTCTCGTATCCGGGCGTGCGGGCGTAGCCGACGGTCCGGTCGCCGTTGGCGTAGCTGCCCATGCCGCCGCCCGCCACATCCAGTTTCACCGTCTCGCTCAGCACCCCGACCCCGTCCGAAGCGGCCAGCACCCGGTGCTTCTGGTCCAGCAGCAGCACCCGCGTCCGGGTCCGCTCGTCGGGCGTCAGCCGCACCCCGTCCACCACAGTCTGCGCCTGGCTCTGCCAGTCGAAATGAATGCCCAGCACCCCGATCACGGCCCCTTTCGCCAGGCCGCCCTTGCGGATGGCCGTCGCATAGGTCGCTGTCGGCGCCCCGTTCAGCGCCTCCAGCCGCGCGATGTCCGCCACCGCGAAATCATCGCCCGACTTGGTCGCCATGGCGTCGCGGAACCACGACATGTCCCGCGCCGACTGCCCCTGGACCGCGTAGCGATCCGGCCGTCCATTGGCCACGACCACGCCGTTCCGGTCGCAGATCCACAGGTCCAGATAGACGGTATAGGCGTCCAGAATCACCTTCAGCCTCTGGCTGGCGTGCTCCGCCCGGGCGGCGTCGGGTTCGGCGACGCAGTCCACCACCGCGCTGTCGGTCGCCCACCAGCGCACGTCGCACGTCCGCTCGTACAGGTTCCGGTCGATGATCTCGATGGCGTTCAGCGCCAGATCCGCCAGCCTCTGCCCGCGCAACTGGCTCAGGATCGCCCCGCCGATGGCCGACAGCTCCGTCAGGTCGCCCCGCACCTGCTGCTCCAGGGCGCCGGCGATGTCGTCGATCTGGCCCGAGATCCGCTTGAACTCCTCGGCCACCACCATGAAGCTGCGTCCGGCCTCGCCGCTGCGCGCGGCCACGACCTGGGCGTTGACCACCAGCATCTTGGCGGCTCGGTTGACCGAGGCGATCTCGCCGATCTTCTCGCCCGCCACGGTGTTCAGCCGTTCGGACAGTTCGAGAATACGCTCGGGCCTGGCGCCCGCGCCCACGTCAGTCATCGGAGATCCCCACCTCGCCACCCTGGCGCGCCACAAGGGGAGGAGGGGCGAAACCGAAGATGCCCAAGCACCTAAAACCCTAAAACTTAATGCAATATAACCATGTTTTCAGTGACCGACGGTCTTTGAGAACAGGTTGATCACCACCACCCCGCCGATGATCATCGCCAGGCCCGCGATCGCCGGCCAATCCAGCCTCTGGCGGAAGGCGACGGCCCCGATCACCGAGATCGCCACCACCCCCAGCCCGCTCCAGATCGCATAGGCGATCCCCACCGGCATCTGTTTCAGCGCGACCGACAGCAGATAGAAGGCCAGGCCGTAACAGACCGCCATCCCCGCCGTGGGCCAGACCCGGGTGAACTGCTGGCTCTGCTGCAACAGGGTCGTGCCCACGACCTCCAGCCCGATGGCTCCCAGCAGGGCCGCCCAGGTGACGACACTCATGATTGGGGGCTCACGCCTCGTTGGCCGTGATCGGATGTCCGGGCGTCAGCAGCGACAACAGGGCCTGCCGCTGATCGGCGGACACGTCATGGATGCCGAACATGTCCGAGACCCACAGGCCGTCGGCCAGCAGCCGCAGCATCAGGGCGTCGTCGGCCCCGACCGGATCGCTGGGGTCGTCGACCTTGACCCGGTCGATCCACCCCCTCCAGCGCAGGGCCAGGGCCGGCTCGATGGCGCAGGCGGCCATGACCACCCGGCCGATGCTGACGTCCTGCGGCGTCACCGGCTCGATCACCGTCGCCCGCAGATAGGCCCGGGCGTTGCGGCCATAGGGTTCGGGGTCCCGCGCCGCCTCGGCCAGGATGCCGTCGGTGTGCATCTCGCCCAGATGATCGATCATCCCCTCCAACAGGGCGATCTTGCTGGGAAAATGATGCAGCAAGGCCCCCTTGCTGACCGTCGTCCGCGCCGCCACCGCATCCAGCGTAAAGCCCGAAGCCCCCAGTTCGGCGGCGACTTCCAGCGCCTTTTCGATGATTTCGGCCCGTGTATCGTCGGGTGCGCGGCGTCGTGTCGTTGTGTCCATACCGATACATACCAACCGGACGGTAAGCGATCAATCCCGAAGTCGGGCGCTGTGCTTACGGCCGCGCGACCGCCACACTGAGCTTTCCAGTGGAATCTCGGCGCCAGACCCCTTAGATCACCCCTGTTTCCGCCCCCTCCACCGCCGCGCGCGGTCCCCCTCCCCCGTTTCGCGGTGGAGGATCGAAAGTCACATGGCCGCCAGACCCCCTCTCGTCGCACTCAAGGACGTCCGCCTCCAGGACGGCCAGCGCCCCCTCTTCGACGGCGTCGACCTCGCGGTCGAACCGCGCAGCCGCGCCGCCCTCGTCGGCCGCAACGGCGCCGGCAAGTCCACCCTGATGAAGGTGGTCATGGGTCTGATCGAGCCCGACAGCGGCGACCGTTCGGTCCAGTCCGCCGTCCGCTTCGCCTATGTGCCGCAGGAACCCGACATCACCGGCGAAACCCTGCTGGACTACGCCTCGTCCGGCGAGGCCGAGACCTGGACCGCCGAGAGCTGGCTGGCCACCTTCGGCCTGGATCCCGAGAAATCGACGCAAGGGTTGTCTGGCGGCGAGACCCGCCGCGCCGCCCTGGCCAAGGCCTTCGCCGAAGAGCCCGACCTGCTGCTGCTGGACGAACCGACCAACCACCTGGACATCCTGGCCATCGAACTGCTGGAGACCGAGCTGCTCCAGGCCCGGCTGGCCCTGCTGGTCGTCAGCCACGACCGCGCCTTCCTGAACCGCGTCACCAACACCGTCCACTGGCTGGAGAACCGCCGCGTCCGCACCCTGAACAAGGGCTTCGTTGAGTTCGACGAATGGTCGTCCAAGGTCACGGAGGAAGAGGCCGAGTCCCTGCGTCGTCTGACCAAGACGATCGAGCGCGAGACCGCCACCTTCTACAGCTCCATCACCGCCCGCCGCAGCCGCAACGAAGGCCGCGCCCGCTCGCTGGACGCCCTGCGCGCCGAACGCGCCGAGAAGATGAAGGACGCCCCGCGCGAGCTCTATCTGGGCGTCGATTCCGGCGGCACGTCGGGCAAGCTGGTCGCCGAGATCAAGGGCGTGTCCAAGGGCTTCGCCGGCCGCACCCTGTTCCGCGACCTGACCACCCGCATCATGCGCGGCGACCGCCTGGGCGTCGTCGGCCCCAACGGCGCGGGCAAGACCACCCTGGTCAAGACCCTGCTGGGCGAACTGGCCCCGGACGAGGGCACCGTCCGCATGGGCTCCAACCTCGAGGCCGTCTATCTGGACCAGTCGCGCGAGGGGCTGAAGTCGGACATGACCCTGAGGGACGCCCTGACGCCGGGCGGCGGCGACAGCATCCTCGTGCGCGGCGTGTCCAAACATGTCGCCGCCTACGCCAAGGACTTCCTGTTTTCCGAGGCCCAACTGCGCCAGCCGATCTCGACCCTGTCGGGCGGCGAGCGCAACCGCCTGCTGCTGGCCCGGGCCCTGGCCAAGCCCGCCAATCTGCTGATCCTCGACGAACCGACCAACGACCTGGACATGGAGACGCTCGACAAGCTGGAAGAGCTGCTCGAGAACTATGACGGCACCCTGATCCTGGTCAGCCACGATCGCGACTTCATCGACCGGCTGTCCACCTCGACCCTGGCCCTGAACGGGCGCGGCGACATCGTCGAGACCCCCGGCGGCTGGACCGACTTCATCCGTCAGAACCCCGGCTTCCTGCGTCCCGGCGCCAATCCCCGTCCCCAGGACAAGGCCGCCGCCGAGCGCGCCGCCGAGGCCCCGGCGCCCGCCGTGGCCGCCAAGAAGGTTGGCAAGCTGACCTTCAAGGACGCCCACCGCCTGAAAGAGCTGGAGAGCCTGATCGAGGCCCTGCCCGGCCAGATCGCCAGACACGACGCGACCCTGGCCGACCCCGGCCTCTACGCCTGCGACCCCAAGGCCTTCGACGCCGCCATGAAGGCCGCCGACAAGGCCCGCGCCGACCTCGAGGCCGCCGAACTGGAATGGCTGGAGCTGGAAGAGAAGAAGGCGACGCTGGCGGGCTAGCCTTCCTTTTCGTCGCCTTCCGCAGGAGTCTTGGATCCCCCGCGGCGGTTCTGAGCCACGCCCACGGCGATGAAGGCGACGAGGCCGAAGGCGAACCACAGGCCGAAATCCTTGGTCAACAGGCCGATCAGCCCGAAGATCAGGAGGACGCCGAATGGAGTGAGCTTTTTCATGGCGCCGACCCTAGATCGGATTTCGGTGTTTGGCGAGTTGACCTACCCATCGGGCCCCTCTTGAAACCAATCCCGCCGTCACCCACTCCAGTGACATGACCCTGCGCACCCACGTCGTCGATTTCGCCCCCGCCCAGCAGGCGGCCGTGCGGCGGATCAACGCTGTCCTGGCCCGGGCGCCGCGCCTGCGCACCGACGCCTGGCGGATCGACGCCGGGCAGCGGCTGTCGCTGTGGCTGGATGCGGCGGCCGGGGCGATCACCGTGCCGCGTCTGCGCAAGCGCGGCGTCACGGTCGAGATCGTCCAGACCGACGGCGACCAGCCCGTCCCCTTGCGCATCCTGCGGCCCGAAGGTCCCCCTCGCGCCGTCATCCTGGACATCCACGGCGGCGGCTGGGTGTTGGGCAGCGCCGGGCTGAACGACCGGCTGAACGCCCATCTGGCCCGCCACGGCTTCTGCGTCGTCTCGGTGGATTACCGCCTGCTGTCCGAGCGGCGCCAAGTCTATATCGACGCCGCCATATCCGACTGTCTGGCCGCCGCCCACTGGACCGTGACCAATGTGGACCGGCTGGGCGCGGCGACCGTCTTCCTGACCGGCGAATCCGCCGGCGCCCATCTGGCGGCCCTGACCGCCGTGGCCCTGCGTGATCAGGGGCTGATCGACCTGGTCAAGGGCTGTGTCTTCACCTACGGCGTCTTCGACCTGTCGAGCACGGAAAGCGTTCGCTCGGCCGGTCCCGAGACCCTGTTGTTCAACGGTCCCACAATGCAGTCCGACCTGGCCCGGCTGGCGCCCGACCGTGACGAGGCGGGCCTGCGCCGTCCCGACGTCTCGCCCCTGTACGCCGACCTGACCGGCCTGCCGCCCGCCCTGTTCCTGGCCGGCGAATACGACCCGCTGTTCGAGGACAGCCTGCTGATGGCCACCCGCTGGGGCGAAGCCTCTGACGCCGACCTGATCCGCGTGCCCGAAGTCCCCCACGGCTTCCTGCATTTCGGCGGCCCGGCCGCGCGGGGGGCGCGGGGCGCGATCCGGCATTGGCTGAACGCTCGGCTCGCCACGGGGTCCTAAGTCGCTTTCGCGTTGTCGCCGGCCTTGATTACGCTTACCGCAGGAGCAGAACGTCGCATCACGTCGGCGGTAAGGGTCGGGAGCACAGCTTGAATCTGGCGTTGGTCCGCAGCAGGCCGATCTATGGCTATGGCCTGGCGATCTGCGCCTGGCTGACGGCCTTTGTCGTGCGGCTGTCGCTGGCCGACTGGTTCCCGCCCGGCTTCCCCTATCTGACCTTCTTCCCCGCCGTCGTGGTGGCCGCCTATTTCGCCGGTCTGGGACCGGCGGTGCTGACCGCCGTCCTGTCGGGCCTGACCGCCTGGTGGTTCTGGATCGGCGCGCCGGGCTTTGACTGGAGCACGGCGACGGGTCTGGCCCTGGGCTTCTATGTCTTCGTGGTCGCGGTCGACGTCTTCTTCATCGTGGGCATGAATTCGGCCACCGACAATCTGCGGCGCGAGGTGGCGCGCAACGCCGCCCTGGCCGAGAGCCGCGACCTGCTGCTGAAGGAGGTTCAGCACCGGGTCTCCAACAATATCCAGGTGGTCAGCAGCCTGCTGCGGCTCGAGGCGGGGATGTCGAAGGACCCCGCCGCTCGTCGCGCCCTCTCCGACGCCTCGGCGCGCACCGCCATGATCGCCAATGTGCAGCGCAGCCTGCTCGACGCCGACGGTTCGGCGGCGCCCTTCGACGACCTGGCGCGCCAGTTGGTCCTCGACGCCCTGAACGCCGCCGGCCGCACGGACGTGACCGTCGTTGTCGAGGAAGCCCGGCACGCCCTGACGGCGGACGAGGCCACGCCGGTCGTCCTGATCCTGTTGGAATGCGTCAACAACGCCCTGGAACACGCCTTCCCCGACAGTCCCGGCCGCATCCACGTCCGCCTGTATGAACAGGGGTCGGAACGCCGCCTGGAGGTGCGCGACGACGGGGCCGGACCGCCGCCAGACTTCGATCCCGCCAAGGGGCGCAGCCTGGGCCTGCGGATCGTCCTCGGCCTGGCGGATCAGCTTCACGGCCGCTTCAGCATCGTCGACGCCGCCCCCGGCGCCCTGTGTGTTCTCAGCTACCCCCGACCCGCCGCGCACTGACATCGCGCAACTGGGTTTCTGTGGACAAGACAAAACACTGATCCGCCAACGCGAATTCGATCCGTCCACCGATGTTCACAGACTTGTCCACCGCCGCCGGGCCAATCGTGCACATCGGGGCGAGTTCGGGCGCTTGCCTCATAGCGGGTTTCGCGAGAACGTCAACGGGCCGAGGGACACGGCGGCGCGGAAATCGGGGGAGACCCCGGCCTCAAGCGAACCGGCCCGGCTCTACGACCCGGCGCGATCGGGCGATCTTCGGATCGTAACGGGCGACGGGCGGGATCCACGGCCCCGGTCTTTTGACGGTCTAAGGATCGACAAGGACGGGGGAACCGGATCGGGATCGACGGACGACGCGGACGCAATGCCGTGGGACGCCAGAGACCCGGAGCGCGACAGGATACAGCCGACCGCCCTTTCGGGTTCGCTCGAAACGGCGCTGACGCCAAGGTCCAGACCCAGCCGGCCAAGTCCAACCCGGACTTGGCGAGGGGACGAAGAGCACGGGTTCCCCCCGAACGCTTCGTCCCCTCGCTCAATTCTGGCTCCGATTTCACACACTTACGCTAGACAGACGCCGCGCCATCTGCACCCATGCCGTGCAGTTGGAGGCCGTCATGCGTGCGATACAATTCCCTCTCTACGCCCTGGCCGCCGCCGCAGTTGCGGCAGGTTCGGCCAAAGCCGACCAACTGCCGGAATATGTCGGCCCACCCGTCATCATTCCGACGCCCCCGCCTCCGCCCATCATCGTAAGGACAGGCGCTCTGGCCGAACCGGTCGAGGCCGCCATACTGCGCGTGCCCCAGGCTGAGGCGACGTGCGAAGGGGTCGTGGTCGCTCCGACCTACAACGATCCCCTTGCCGCCGCGCCACAGCGTCAAGGCGCGTCGTACGGCGACGCGGTCCTGGCTTTCTCGATCGGCCCCGACGGACGGACCCTGGACATCCGCCCGGATGAGGGGCCGCCCATCCTGTTCGACACCCTCCAGGCCGGGCTCGCCGCCTGGCGTTTTCCGGCCCAGGCGCGCAAGGATTGCCGCCTGACCGTTCACTGGCGCGCGGTCGGCGTAGACGAAGCTGAAACGCCCGACCTGCTGAACTATTTCGCCGTCAACCGCGACCGTGGCGCCCTGCGCGACGCCGTGGCTAAACGTTTGGGTGGAGCTGGCGCCGACTGCGGCGACCGCTTCGGCGGACGGCGCCCCGCCGTCATGGCCTATCCTGACTTCCAAAAAGGTCATCGCCCGCCGCCCGGCGGACGCAGCTGGACCGTGGTCCGTTGGAACATCGACGCCGAGGGTCGTACGACCGATGTCGAGACTCTGGGCTCGTCCGGCGACGTCGATCTGGACGCCGAGGCCCGACGCGCCACCGCCGACAGCCGTATGCACCCCGGCCCGGCCCGCGTCGGCTGCGTCTACAACTTCTACCGCCTGGGCGAGACTCTGGAGGCTCCCCCCATGCCTCCGGAGGACCAGCGGCAAGATCTTCTTCAGCAGTGCCCGCCGGCTGTCGCCGAACGCTTCAAGGTCCGATCCCATCTGGGTTTCCCGAGAGCATTCCGCGACCGCTCCATCGAGGGCTGGGCTCTGATCCGCTTCGATATCGCCCCCTGGGGCCAGATCGGCAACGCCTCGGTGATCGAGGCCCAGCCGGCCGCCGCCTTCGGCGTCGACGCCCTGCGGCTGGTGCAGTCCAGCCAGGCCACGCCGGGGTTCGAGGCCGGCGTCCGGTGCGTTGTTCCCGTCCGCTACAAGCTGCGGGACGAAACGGCTGCGCCCGACGTGGATCAGAACTGAACCCCCGCCTTCCCAAGGCCCCCATCCCCCCGTAAAGCAGGGCCATGATCCAGCTTGGGAATCGCCTGCTGACCCGTCGCCGCGCCCTGCTCGCGGGCGGTGCGGCCGTGGTCGGGGGGGCGGCGCTGGGCCTGCGCGCCTGTGACCGCTCAGAGGCGCCGGTGGATGAGCAGGGCCGGGTGCGGCTGCGTTTCGCCACCGACTGGCGGGCTCAGGCCGAGCAGGGCGGCTTCTACCAGGCCCTGGCGACCGGCGCCTATGAGAAGCGCGGGCTGAACGTCCAGATCGTCCAGGGCGGGCCGGGCGTGAACGTGCCGCAGCTGCTGGCCTCGGGCGCCGTCGAACTGGGCATGGGGTCCAACAGCTTCATCCCGATGAACCTGGTCGCGGCCGGCGCACCCGTTAAGGCCGTCGCCGCCTTCTTCCAGAAGGACCCCCAGGTCCTGATCGCCCACCCCGATCCGGCGCTGGAGACCATCGCCGATCTGGCCGGCCGGCCCTTCCTGCTGGCCGACGCCTCGATCAACGCCTTCTGGGTCTGGCTGAAGGCCAAATACGGCTTCACCGACGACCAGGTGCGCAAATACACCTTCAACCTGGCGCCCTTCCTGGCCGACGAGCGGGCGGTGCAGCAGGGCTATCTG
>NZ_JAUSOE010000134.1 GCF_030656255.1 Brevundimonas sp.
CGCGGCGATCTGAGCCACCGCATCACCGCCACCTTCGCCGAGCGCAGCCGCCAGCTGAAGGACGATTACAACGCCGCCGCCGAAACCCTGGCCTTCACCATGGCCGATATCGTCGATCTGGTCGGGGCGATGCGCGCCGGAACCGCCGAAGTGACCACGGCCACCGACGACCTGTCGCGCCGCACCGAACGCCAGGCCGCCGCCCTGGAACAGACCGCCGCCGCCCTGGACCAGATCACCGTCACCGTCCGCAAGACCGCCGAGGGCGCCCAGTCCGCCGCCGAGATCACCGCTCAGGCGCGCGGCGGGGCCGGAACGCGCGAGCGGATCATCGCCGACACCACCGCCGCCATGGGCGAGATCGAGGCGACCTCGGGCCGGATCGGCGAAATCATCGGCGTCATCGACGAGATCGCCTTCCAGACCAATCTGCTGGCCCTGAACGCGGGCGTCGAGGCGGCGCGCGCGGGCGAGGCCGGTCGCGGCTTCGCCGTGGTGGCGTCGGAAGTGCGCGCCCTGGCCCAGCGTTCGGCGGACGCCGCACGCGTGATCAAGGGCCTGATCGCCGCCTCGGGCGCCAGCGTCGGCGAAGGCGCCCGGTTGGTGTCCCAGACCGGCGGCGCCCTGAGCGCCCTGATCAATCAGGTGGCCGAGATCAACCAGTTGGCGGGCGAGATCGCCGCCTCGGCCAAGGAACAGGCCGTGGGCCTGGCCGAGATCAACGTCGCCGTGAACCAGATGGACCAGACGACCCAGCAGAACGCCGCCATGGTCGAGCAGACCACCGCCGCCAACCAGGCGCTGAGCCAGGAGGCGGAAAAACTGGCCGAACTGGTGTCGCGCTTCCGCATCGGCGAGACCGGCGCGGACAGTTATTCGCAGGACGACCGGACCGTCTGGGCCGCCTGAGCCCAAGCCGGACAAGATCAAAAAAGGCCCGCTCGGCGACTGCCGAGCGGGCCTTTTCATATCAGACGCCGGTCAGGGCGCGGCCGATCAGGCCTGCATCATCCAGCCTTCGACATCCATGGCCGCCTGGCGGACGGCTTCCGAACGGGTCGGGTGGGCGTGGCAGGTGCGGGCGATGTCTTCCGAGGCGCCGCCGAAGCTCATGGTGATGGCGGCCTCGTGGATCATTTCGCCGGCCTGCGGACCCATGATGTGAACGCCCAGCACCTTGTCGGTGGCGGCGTCGGCCAGGACCTTGGCGAAGCCGTCGGTCTCATGGTTGATCTTGGCGCGGCTGTTGGCGGTGAAGGGGAATTTGCCCTTCTTGTAGGCTACACCGGCGGCCTTCAGCTGGTCCTCGGTCTGACCAACCCAGGCCACTTCGGGGAAGGTGTAGACGACGCTGGGGACCAGGGCGTAGTCGACGTGGCCGTATTTGCCGGCGATGGTGTCGATCACGGCGACGGCGTCCTCTTCCGCCTTGTGCGCCAGCATCGGGCCGTGGGTCACGTCGCCGATCACCCAGACGCCCTCTGCGACCTTGAAGTGGTCATGGTCGATGAAGCCGCGCTTGTCCGGCGTGACGCCGACGCTCTCCAGACCCAGGCCCTCGGTGTAGGGGCGACGGCCGATGGCGACCAGGACCACGTCGCCCTTGATCGTTTCGGCCGCGCCGCCGGCCGAAGGCTCGACCGTCAGTTCGACACCGTCCTTGACCGACTTGGCGCCGGTGACCTTGGCGCCCAGTTTGAAGACCATGCCCTGTTTGGTCAGGGTGCGCTGGAAGGCGGTGGCGACCTCGGTGTCCATGCCCGGCGTGATCCGGTCCAGGAACTCGACCACAGTGACCTCGGCGCCCAGGCGGCGCCAGACCGAACCCAGCTCCAGGCCGATGATGCCGGCGCCGATGACGATCAGCTTCTTCGGCACGGCCGGCAGGGACAGGGCGCCGGTGGAATCGATCACCTTGCCGTCTTCGAAGGCGACGCCCGGCAGCGGGGTGGGCTCGGAGCCAGTGGCGATGACGATATTCTTGGCGTCCAGGGTCTGGACCGAACCGTCGGCGGCGGTCACCTCGACCTTGCCTTTACCGACGATCTTGCCGCGACCCTTGATCCAGTCGGCCTTGTTCTTCTTGAACAGGAACTCGATCCCCTTGGTCAGGGCGGTGACGCTGTCGTCCTTGGACTTGTGCATCTGGCCCAGGTTCAGCTTGGGCTGGACCTCGATGCCGATCTTGGCGAATTCGCTGTTGGCGGCGTCGAACATTTCCGAGGCGTGGAGCAGGGCCTTGGACGGCATACAGCCGACGTTCAGGCAGGTGCCCCCCAGGGTGGCGCGCATCTCGACGCAGGCGACCTTCAGGCCCAGCTGGCCGGCGCGGATCGCGGCGTTATAGCCGCCGGGCCCTCCGCCGATGATGACGACGTCGTAGGGAACGGGGGCTTCGGCCATGATATCCTCTGGTCTTCTGGCGCGTGGGGGCAGGCGGGCGGACACTAGCGCCGACCCCGCAGGGGTCAACCGCCGGGCGACATATGGGGCGCCGGAATCGACCTTTGCAGGGGGATGCGGCCGTCAGGAGGCGATTTCAGGTGCCGTTTCGTCCGTCGGGCCCGTATTTTCGCTCGCGACGGCGTCCTGATGTTCCGCATGGGGCAGGGTGACGGAAACCTCGGCCCCTTCGCCGGGCGTGCTGTCGATGGCCAGAACGCCCGAGGACTGGCGCGCGAAGGCGAAGGCCTGCGACAGGCCGAGGCCGGCGGCGTCCGGCCGGGTGGTGAAGAAGGGCTCGGCCGCACGGCGCAGGGTGTCGGCGTCCATGCCGGGGCCGGAATCGCGCACGCTCAGTCTCAGACTGTCGTCGGCCAGCACCGCCAGCCGCACCGCGACCGAACCGACGCCGTTCGACGCCTCCACCGCGTTCCGGGTCAGGGCCAGAACCGCCGCCTCGAAGGCCGCCGGATCGATCCGGGCGAAGGCCGGCTGGGCCGGGGTTTCGATCATCAGGTCGATGGACGGTCCCGCCACCAGCCGCAGCTTGGTCTCCAGTCCCGCCAGGAAGACCCGGACGTCCAGCCGCTGAAGATTCGTGCGGTCCTCGTCCTGCGAGAAGGCGCTGAGGCGGCGGGTCAGGCGTTCGCCGCGCTGACCGGCGGCCAGGGCCGCCTGGCCCAGGCGGCGGATGCGCTCGGGCTCGTCGGCATGGCGCAGCATCATGTCCAGGGCCGAGGTCATCACCGCCAGAAGCGCGTTGAAATCATGGGTCACGCCGCCGGCCAGACGGCCGACATTGGCCATGCGCCGTTCGGCCTCCAGCTCGGCGCGAACCGCCTGTTTGGCGCGCGCCGCCTCGGCGACCGTGTCCAGCAGCGCCTGATTATGGGCGGCCAGGATCTCGCCTTCACGGCGGGCGAAATCAGCCTGGGCCGCTTGAAGGGCCTCGGCGACGGGGTCGTGCGGATCCTCATGGGCGTCGTCGTCTTCCGGCGCATCGGACAGGGGGGCCGGTTCTGCGGTTTCAGAGCCGGTTTGCGCAGGGGCGATGTCGGCCAAGGGGACGCCGGCCAGCAGGATGAAGTCCGGTCGATCCGTTTCGTCGGTCAGGGGCAGCAGGGTCCAGCTTATCCCCGCGCCGTCCGCATCCACCGTCTCGATGGGCGCGGCCTCGCCGTCGTCGGCGGTCAGGGCGGCGCGCAGGGCCTGGCGGCCCTCGGCGCGACGGTCCAGCGGCAGGAACAGGTCGGCGAAGTCGGACCCCGTCACCCCCTCGCCGCGCCCCAGCATGATCAGGGCGGCGCGGTTGGCCTGGCGGATACGGCCGTCGGCATCGACCACCACCAGGGCGCTGGAGGCGGCGTCGAACACCCGGTCGGCCAGGCTGGGCCGGACGGCGGGCGGCGGCGGGGGCGGCGCCGGTTCGATGGCGGGGGTGGTCAGGACGTCGGTCTCGACGACGGCGGCGATGGAGCCGGTGATCTGACCCCGGTCGTTCTCGATCGGCATGGCCGTGACCGAGACCAGCATCTTCTTGCGGGTCGCGGCGTTCATCATCAGATGCTGGAAGCCCCGCACCGTCTGGCCGCGCAAGGCCCGGGCGCTGGGCAGCAGATCGGCGGGGATCGGCTTGCCGTCCGGGAAGGTGATGCCCCAGGTCGCGGAGTGAAAGCGCAGGCCCAGCAGTTCGGCGTCGCGACGGCCCAGCAACTGATGTGCGGCGCGATTGGCGAAGACGAACTTGCCCGTGCTGTCGGTCTCGACCATGGCCACGGGCACGGCGTTCATCGTCTCGAACAGGCGCCTGTCCGAGGATTCGGCCACCTTCTGGACGATGTCGAGCTGATCGCTGGCCGTGGCGTGACGGGCGCCGTGGGTCACGGCGAACCACAGGGCGACGGCCGCGAGCGCGTAGCCGATGACGGCCATGATGCCGAAGATCAGCGTCCAGTTGACCTCGCCTTCGAGAAACATCGGTCGATCCGTTTCAATCTGGGGCGTCCGTCGCCCCGCTTCGCCAGGATCTGCAAGGGGCGAACCAGCGGGGCGGGGGGTCTCCCATACCCTGACCTCATCACGAGGCCCGTCGTCAAGCCGCCCGGATGGGCGGCGCGCATCGCCCATGAAAAAGGGCCGGACGTCGCCGTCCGGCCCTTTCCGAAGTGTCTCGGATGACGCCTAGAAGGCCATCCGGGCGACGATCTGGAACCACGGACCGGCGCTTTCGGTCTCCAGTTCATATTCGTCGTAGTCCCGGTCGATCTGGTCCTCGATGGTGTTGAACTTGTCGAACACCTCGTCCTTGGACGAGTCGAGCAGGTTCGAACCGGTCAGGCGGACCACCACATTGGATGTGACCTGCTTCTCGATGAAGATTTCCAGGTCGCCGCCGTAGGAGGTGACCACTTCCTCGCCGACGATCCGGCTCGCGGCGTCGCCCTGTTTGCGATAGGTGGCGCCGAAGGCCGCGCCCCAGGTCGGGATGTCCTGGGTGAAGCCGACGTTGAAGACGTAGTCGGACTGGGAGTTGAAGCGGCGCTCGCCCATGAAGTCATCGACCGAACTGTCCAGCCAGGAATAGTTCAGGAAGACGCCCGTGTGCTCCATGCCGATGAAGTCCAGCGGCGTCGACAGGTCGAACTCGATACCCCAGACTTGGCCGTCGCCGACGTTTTCGGCCGTGAGGACATAGGAGACCAACTCCTCGGCCGCTTCTTCCGGCGTGGCGCCATCGTCTATGGCGGCGTCATAATCGTCCTGCGCCTGCTCGGAATAGGCGCCGGTGTTGGTCACTTCGATCAGATCGGTGATGTCGCGGTAGAAGGCGTTGATGCCGATCACGCCACGACGGCCCAGGCGACGCTCGAAACCGAGGTCCGCACCCCAGGCCTTTTCCGGTTCCAGGTCTGGATTGCCCAAGAAGTCGTTGTCGCCGTATTCGCCCGTCAAAAGGGCCGGAGAGAGGAAGTCGAACCCAGGGCGACGCACGGTGCGGGCCACGGAGGCCGTGATCCGGTCGGTCTCAGACAGCTTCCAGCGCACGCTCACGGACGGCAGCAGGATGGCGTAGTCTTGGTCGTTGACGCGGTCGGCGGCGTCCACGGTTTCATCGGTGATGGTGGTGTCGGTCGTTTCGTAGCGCAGACCGGCTTCCCACTTGGCGGGACCGTTCTCACCCGACAGCATGACATAGGGGTCGATGCGGGTTTCCTCGATCTTGCTCAGGCCGCCGTCGGTCGGTTCGAAATCGCCGAAGCTCCAGTCGGTCGCGCCATTGGTCGAGCCGTTGGCGACGTTGAAGCGCACACGGTCGGGCTCAGTGATCGAGGTGTCGCGGTCCTTCTGGTTCCACTGGACCCCGAACTCAAGCGCGAGTTCGCCGGCCAGGGCGCGCTTGTGCTCAAGTGCGCCGCTCAGTTCCTTGTCTTCGATGTCGGTCTGGGTCGCATCGGCGGTGAAGCGATCCTCGTCCGGATAGGTCGTCGCGTCGCGCAGATATTCAGACTCGTATTCGTACTCGTACTGTTCGTCCTTGATGGAGGCGTAGCCGAACTTGAACTTGGTCTCGCCGCCCAGCATCTCGCGTGCGTAACGCAGGTTCAGAGACAGGTTGTCGGTGCGGATATCGACGTCGTTGTCGTTGATCGTGCTGATGTTCGCGTCTGTCTCGACGCCATCGACGTATTCGATGGAATCCTCGTCCTGATAGCGGTCGGTGCGAACGAAGACGCCGGACAGCTCCAGGCGGCCGCCGGCGACGTCCACGTCATAGGAGCCGTTGAAGGAATAGTCGGTGCCGTCACGCGTATCGGTCTGGACTTCGGTATTATCGAGCGTGCCGTTCGGCTCATCGAAACGCTGGCTGTACTTTTCCTTGGGGTTGCGGCGGTCCTGGATGTTGCCGCCGACCAGCAGACGGCCGGGCCCGACCTGGCCGCCCCAGACGGCGCCGTAGGTTCCACCCCATTGGCCGTACTCGCTGTCTTTCCAGTTCAGCGCGCCCAGGCGCACGTAACCGCCGTCCAGCGACAGGGCGTCGCGCAGAACGATGTTGATCGCGCCGGCGACGGCGTCACCCGAACGATTGGCCGAGGACGAACGCACCACTTCGACCCGCTCGATCAGCTCGGCGGGGATGCGGTCGACGAAGAAGGAGCGATCAACGCCTGCGCCGGGCACGCGCTCGCCGTTGATCAGGATCTGGGTGTAGGCCGAATCCAGGCCGCGCATGCGCACGCCGTCCGATTCCAGCACGTCCGACAGGAAGGTCACCGAGGGCACGCGCTTCAGGGCGTCGCCGGCGGTCAGCGGCTCGAAGCGCTGGAAATAGTCGAGGTCGTAGGACAGGGTCGGCACCACGTCGTCGGTGCGATTGCGCATCGCCGGCTCGCCCGTGACGATGACCTCTTCAAGCGCGGTCACGGGCGCCTGGGTTGCGGTCGAAGTTTGAGCTTGAGCCGCGCCGGCGAACGCCAGCGAAGCCAGAGACGCGAGCGACGCGCCCGCGAGCAATTGCAGTCTCATGATGAAATTCCCCAACGTCGGGCTTTGGCCTTCGACGATTAAAGCCGCGCTTAGAGATGTGCGGCGACGCGTCCACGAAGGTTTCACGACGCCTGTCATGAGATTTTGAATCCACAGAATGACAGTTGTTCCGTTGTCAGATCGATTGCGGTCGCCATCCCCCAACCTGCGGCGTCTTCGACCTTGACCCAAAGATGAGGTTCGTGGTTTCCGGCCCCATCCTTGGGAGGAGCATCCGATGAATTCGTCGATCAAGCGCGGCGCCGCGCTGGCCGCCGCCGTCTGCCTTCTGGCCCTGACCGCCTGCGCAACCCGCGAGGTCGATTTCCAGGGCGAGGGCGAAGGCTTCGTCGGGCCGG
>NZ_JAUSOE010000170.1 GCF_030656255.1 Brevundimonas sp.
TTGATGATGACCCGCTTGAACGGAACCTCATCCATGAAGTGAAGTCCCATCATCATCATACGGGCAACCCAGAAGAAGATGATGTCCGCCGCCGTCACCAGATCGCTGGTCGGATAGAAGCGCTTCAGGTCGTCGGTCTTCTCCGGCCAGCCCATGGTCGAGAACGGCCACAGGGCCGAGCTGAACCAGGTGTCGAGGACGTCCTCGTCCTGGGTCAGGGCCGTGTCGGCGCCGTAGTGTCTGTGCGCGGCGGCCCGGGCCTCGTCCTCGCTCTCCTCGACGAAGATGGTCCCGTCGGGTCCATACCACGCCGGAATGCGGTGCCCCCACCAGAGCTGGCGCGAGATGCACCAGGGTTCGATGTTCCTCAGCCATTCGAAATAGATCTTCTCGTACGACTTCGGCTCGAACACCGTGTCGCCCTGCTCCACCGCCTTCAGCGCGGGCTGGGCCAGGACCTTGGCGTCAACGTACCACTGGTCCGTCAGCCACGGCTCGATGACGACGCCGGAACGGTCGCCGTGCGGCACGACATGCTTGGTTTTCTCGATCTCGCGCAGCCAGCCCTCTTCTTCGGCGCGGGCGACGATGGCCTTGCGCGCGGCGAAACGGTCGACGCCGACATATTCCGACGGCACGTCCGGCGTATCCACGTCGGTGATGCGGCCAAACGCGTCGAGGATATTCAGCGACGGCAGGCCGGCCCGCTTGCCGACCCCGAAGTCATTGAAGTCATGCGCCGGCGTAATCTTCACCGCGCCCGACCCCTTGGTCGGATCGGCATAGTCGTCGGCCACGATCGGGATGCGCCGGCCGACGATGGGCAGGGTCACGTACTTGCCGACCAGCCCCTTGTACCGCTCATCCTCGGGATGAACCGCCACGCCGGTGTCGCCCAGCATGGTCTCCGGCCGGGTCGTGGCCACGACGATGAAGTCGCGCGTCTCGAACTCCGTCGCCTTACCGTCCTCGTCAAAGGCGATGGGGTGTTGATAGGTCACGCCGTCGGCCAGCGGATAGGCGAAATGCCAATAGGCGCCGTCCACCTCGCGCTGCTCGACCTCCAGATCCGAGATCGCGGTCTGGAAATGCGGATCCCAGTTCACCAGCCGCTTGTCGCGATAGATCAGGCCTTCCTTGTGCAGTTGCACGAAGACCTTGCGCACGGCGGCGTTCAACCCCTCGTCCAGGGTGAACCGCTCGCGTGACCAGTCGCAGGAAGCGCCCAGTCGACGCAGCTGGCGCACGATGGTCCCGCCGCTCTCGGCTTTCCATTCCCAGACCTTCTCAATGAAGGCGTCGCGGCCCATGTCCCGCCGCCCGACATTGCCCGCCGCCGCCAACTGACGCTCGACCACCATCTGGGTGGCGATGCCTGCGTGGTCCGTGCCCGGCAGCCACAGCACGGCCTTGCCCTTCATCCGGTGATAGCGGGCCAGGATGTCCTGCAGCGTATTGTTCAGCGCATGGCCGATATGCAGGCTGCCCGTCACGTTCGGCGGCGGAATGACGATCGAATAGGCACCCTGCGCCCCTTCCGTGCGAGGCGCGAACAGGCCGCTCTCTTCCCACTGGGCGTACAGACGGGGTTCGGCGGCCTGGGGTTCGAAGGTCTTCTCGAGCATGGGTCTTCTTTGATCGTTGTCGTGCGGCCAGGAGACGGCCTTGAATGACAAAGGGCGGCCCCTGCAGGAGCCGCCCCTCGATTAGTCTGCGGTGAAGCGAAGGGCTAGGCGCTGCGCGCGATGCGTTCGACTTCCCTCTGTACCGCCGCCTCGACGATGGCGGGCAGGTTGTTGTCCAACCAGTCCTTCAGCATCGGACGCAGCATCTCGGCGACCATGGCCTCGACGGTGTTGCCGCTGACGAAGGGCATTTCCGTCGAAGAAGACGCAGCGGGCTCAGGCTTCTTGAACGAAGCGGCCAGACCGGCGAAGGCCGAGGCGGCGCTGGCGGCTGCACTTTCGCCGACCAATGAGTCATAGGCCGGAGCAGGCGTTTCGACAGGCTCGGGCGCGGAAACGACCGGCTCAGGCGCAGCCTCGACGATGTCCAGGTCGCCAATGGTTTCCGAGGCGGGCGCCTCATAAAGTTCCGTCAGCTCAAGGACGTCGTCATCAGCGACCTCGGGTTCCGGCTGCGGCTCCGGCTCTGCAGGCGCAGCGAAAATATTCTCGACCGCCGCAGGCTCAGGCTCGGGCACCGGTTCGGGCTCAGGCGCCGGTTCGGGCGCGGGCTCCGGCGCGGCGGCGACCGGCGGCGCCTCGGCGGGGGCGTCGTCTTCGGAGATGATCCGGCGAATCGACGCCAGGATCTCCTCCATGGTGGGTTCCTGGGCGGACTGATCGGTCATGACTTAACCCTGGGAGAGGCCTGGGATGAAACTGGGGCGTGGAGGTCGCCCCCAAACGCCATGCACGGGTCCGGGACCGGAAGACCAAGTCTTCCCGACCCCAGGATATTGTCGTCGCATCAACGCCCGCCGGAATCAACGGGCGTTTTGGCCCTCTTTCGTCAGGCGGGCGTCATGCGCCGGGGGCGGTGCGGATCACATCGCCCTTCAGTTGAGTGTCGATCGGCGCATCCTGCGCGTCGTCGGCGTCGACGACCGGCGGCGAGGCGACCCGGTCCAGGGCCTCAATCACGCCGTCCCAGGGCAGAGCGCCGCGATTGCGGACGCGGTCATAGTTGGTCTTGGCGTCATAGACGTTCAGGTTGGCGTTCAGGTTCGGCCCTTCAAGCTGGCCCATGGCGGACAGCAGCGAGGCGCGGGCCACATATTCGGCGGCGCGGGCGGTGGCCAGCGAGGTCTGCGACGCCCGCAGGGTCACTTCCTGGTTCAGCACGTCCAGCGTGGTGCGCAGGCCGACCTGCGCCTCCTGGCGCACGCCCTCGGCGGCGACCGAGGCGGCGCGGACCGCTTCTTCGCCGGCGGCGACGTTCGAACGGGTCGACAGGACCTGGGCATAGGCCGAGCTGACGTTCTGCAGCACGGTGCGACGCTCGCCCTCGACGGCGATCTGGGCGGCGTTGGCCTGTTCAAGCGCCTGGGCGACACGCGACCGGTTCAGGCCGCCGGTGAACAATGGCACGGACAAGGTGGCCCCGGCGGTGAAGCTGCGTCGATCCGCCAGTTCGTCCAGATTGCCCAGATCGGTCGCCGTGCCGCCATAGGAGGCGGTGGCGCGAACCGAAGGCAGATATTCCGCCCGCGCGGCGGCGACGGCGGCCTCGGCGGCTTGCAAGGAATAACCCGCCGACAGCACGCCCGGATTGCGCGCCAGAGCGGTCTCCATGGCGGCGTCGAAATCCGCCGGCACGGTCGGCAGGACCGGCGCGGTTTCAAGATCGCTGGGCGACTGGCCCACGACAGCGGCGTAGGCGGCGCGGGTCGTCGAGAGTTGCGCCTGAGCATTGGCCAGGTCGGCCTCGGACTGGGCCAGCGAGGCCTCGGCCTGGGCCACGTCGGTGCGGGTGATCTCGCCGACTTCGAATCGGGCGCTGGTCTCTTCCAACTGGCGTTGCAGCACGGCGAGGTTTTCCTGGCGGATGCGCAGGATTTCCATGTCGCGGGTGACGTTCACATAGGCTTGGATCACCGACAGCATGACCGACTGTTCGATCTCGCGCAGGTTCTCACGACCCGCCATCACGCCGGCCCGGGCCTGATCAATGGCCAGGGACGTGCGGCCGGCGGTCCAGATGTTCTGGGACAGGCTGAGGCCCACAGTGGCTTGGTCGCTCTCGGACGAGGAGCTGGACACCTGGGTGTCAGGCACGCCGTCGCCGTTCGTGTCCACGAACTGGGTGAGGGTCGGGAAATCGCTACGGGTGTAATCGACTCCGGCCGAGGCGCTGAGCGTGGGGCGCAGCCCCGACCGCGCCTGGACCACAGTCTCGTCCAGCGCGCGTTGGTTGGCCCGCTGGGCCAGCAGGCTGGGGTTGGTCTGATAGGCCAGGGCGATGGCTTCCTGCAGCGTCTCGGCCCAGGCGGGCGCGCCCAGTCCCGTCACGAGAGCCACCACAGCGGCCGAAGCCAGCACACGCGAGCGTTTCAACATTGTCCGTCCTTGCCTGACGCCCCCGGGAGCGCCCGAATGTCATCAAGCGTAACTGCGGCCTCAGTCGATCTGACGCCAGTTAAGTTTTTTTCACGCAGACGGCGAGCGCAGGCGTGTCTGTCTTTTCAAAGCGCAAATGTAGGCGCCGGCGTCAGTTCGGCCAGAAGGGCCGGCGACGAATCGAACAGTTCGCGTCGCGACAGGCCTTCGCGCCCCTTCACATAAAGAGCCGCCTTGCCGATGGCGCTGCGGCGCTCGACCACCACCAGGCGGCCGCCGGTGCGCAGGGCATCGCCCCAGGCGTCCGGCAGGGCCGCCACACCGCCCTCGCAGACGATCAGGTCCCAGTTCTCGCCGACCGGCGACGCCAGGGGCGCCACGGCCGTGGCCACCCCGTCTTCGGCCAGGGCCTCGCCCACCACGTCGAACACGGCTTGATCCGCCTCCTGGGCCGTGACCGTCAGGCCCATGCGCGCCAGCACCGCAGCGGCGTAGGGGGCGGCGATGGCCAGGGCCTTCTCCCCTTCCCGCGCATCGGCGGCCTGCAACAGCTTGGAGACGTCGCGCGCCGGCATCAGCTTGCGGTCGCCCGCGATCTCGACCGAAGCATCCGAATAGGCGGCGAAGACGCGGTCCGGCGCACAGTAGCGTTCACGCGGAACCTCCATCATGGCCATGTGGATCTCGTGATTGGTCACATCGTTCACGCGGACCTGCGAATCGACCAGGGCCTTGCGCTCGGCGGTGAAATCCATCTTTGGGCAGCCTTCAATCGATAGTCAGGGAGGAAATCTTGCGCGCTTATAGTTCCGCGCGTTGCAGCGGACAATCCGATCTGATAGCGAACGCCCCTCGCGATGACCGCCCCCGAGAAATCGGGGACACAAGCGGCCTGATGGCGGAGTGGTGACGCAGAGGACTGCAAATCCTTGCACCCGGGTTCGATTCCCGGTCAGGCCTCCATCGCGGCAAACGAACAAAAGGCGCGGATCCTGGGATCCGCGCCTTTTTCGTCTCTACCGAGCTTAAACGCTCAGCTGATCGGCGCAGTCACCCATCCGATCAGGCCCGCCGCGCCCAGACCGGCGACCCCGACGGCGATGAAGATCGCAGCCCGGACGTTTCGGTTCAGAAAATACAGAATGTTCATCGTGCGCCCCCACACCAACGAGAACAAGGTTCGCCATAGTTTCGGCCGCCGCGCAAGGTGCACAAAACCTTAACGCCCTAACATCCTGGTGAACGTCGGCGTCAGTCCGAGGGCCGCCCGCTGGTCACATGATGAAGCGCCAGGGCGCTGGTCACGGCGACATTCAGCGAATCAAAGCCCCCCGCCATAGGCACGCCGACGGCGCGGCACCGATCAATCACCGCGCGGGGCAGGCCCGGCCCCTCTGACCCCACCATCAGGGCGACGGGGCCCCTGGGCCGATAGTCCGCCAGCCTCAGCGTCGCCGAGGGGGTCAGGGCCAGCACCTCCACACCCGCCGCCTGCATCGCGGCCACCAGCCCCTCGGCCGATCCGCCGACCGTGAACGGGGTCCGCAGCACAGCGCCTACCGAGACCCGAATAGCCTTGCGGTAAAAGGGATCGCAGCAGGTCTCGTCCAGCAAGACCGCCCGCGCGCCAAAGGCCGCCGCATTGCGGAACACCCCGCCCATATTGTCGTGATTGCCGATGCCGCTGGCGATCACGAACACATCCCCGTCCGTGACCGCCTCCAGCATGGCCTCGACCGGCGGCGCGCTAGGCTTCTCGCCCAGGGCAAGAATGCCCCGGTGAAGCGGAAATCCGGCGATCCGGTCCAGCACGGCCTGACCGGCGACATAGACGGGGATCGATGGCGAAAGCGCTGCGATGACGTCGTTCAGGCCGGTCACCCGTTTCTCCGCCAGCAGCAGGGCGCGCGGCCGGCATCGCGACGCGGTCGAGGCCAGCACCCGCACCACCACCTCGCCCTCAGCCACAAACAGGCCCTCGCGGCCCGTCAGGTCGCGTTCGCGGATATCGCGAAAGCCGGAGATCCGGGCGTCTTCGGGGTCATTGATGGAGATCGTGCGCATTCGTCGTTTTTCCCATTGCACGAATCGAATGGCCGCTGCTATAGGCCCGCCTCCCGAGCAGTTCCGCGGTAGCTCAGTGGTAGAGCAGCCGACTGTTAATCGGCTGGTCGTAGGTTCGAATCCTACCCGCGGAGCCACTCGGGGCTAAGATTGTCGGCAGACACAGCGCATTTGTCTTCTGCGCACCGGCCGGTCCCTTCACTTCATCCTCGTCCCGCCAGAGCCTGAAGATCACCCGTCTTTGTGGCGGCCCAGGTGATCGATTCCACGCACACGGGCGATCTCGATCTGTCTTTGACGCTCGGCGTAGCGCAGCCTCTGCGCGTCGTCGCGGGTGTCGCGGCAGCGTTCACAGCAGACGCCCTCGATGAAATGGGGCGAGGCCCGGCCTTCGGCGTCCAGGGGCATGCGGCAGCCGCGGCAAAGGGTGTGATCGCCCTGAACCAGGCCATGACCGACCGAGACCCGCTCGTCGAAGACGAAACAGTCGCCGCGCCACAGGCTGTCGGTCGGTTCGACCTCTTCCAGATAGCGCAGGATTCCACCTTCAAGATGGTGGACGTTCTCGACCCCCTCGGCCTTCAGGAAGGCGGTCGATTTCTCGCAGCGGATGCCTCCGGTGCAGTACATGGCCACCCGCTGCGGCTTCATCTGGTCCAGCAGGGCGCGGCCCTCGGTGCGGAACCAGTGGGGAAAGTCGCGGAAGCTGCGGGTGTTCGGCTGCACGGCCCGCTCGAAGGCGCCGATCTCGCCCTCGTAGTCATTGCGAGTGTCGATCACCAGGGTGGTCGGATCGGCGATCAGGGCGTTCCAGTCCGCAGGCGCGACATAGACCCCCGCCTGTCGCGCCGGATCCAGGTCCGGCTGGCCCATGGTGACGATCTCGCGCTTGATGCGGACCTTCATCCGCAGAAACGGCATGTCGCCGGTCCAGGCGTATTTGACCTCCAGGTCGGGGAAACCGGGAATGGCGCATATATCGGCCAGCACCGCCTCGATGCCGGATTCCGGTCCCGCGATGGTGCCGTTCAGCCCTTCGGTCGCGACCAGCAGCGTGCCCTTGACGGCGCTGTCTTCACAGACGGCCTGCAGCCGCGCCCGAACCGCCTCGACATCGTCGATCCCGGCGAATCGATACAGGGCCGCGACGCGGATCTGGCCGGCGTACGAGATCTTGGGATCGGTCATGGACTGACTTTCAGCGGCGCCGTCGGAACATGGCGCGCCCTGCAGGACTCGAACCTGCAACCGTCCGCTTAGAAGGCGGGTGCTCTATCCGGTTGAGCTAAGGGCGCTCGGCAGCGAGCAGGGCGTCAGTGCGTCCAGGGCTGTTTGCGATTGGTGGCGAAATTGTCGGCGTAGGCCTTTAGGATCGTCGGGGCTTCGTTCGGCTCGTGCAGGCGGAACGGAATGCCGTGACGCTCGGCGTAGGCCACGGCCTCTTCCTTCGAATCAAAGGCCAGGCGCACCTGACCGTTCATGTCCGACGAACTGGTCCAGCCCATCAGCGGATCCAGGGTGCGGGCCGAGGCCGGTTCGAACTCCAGGCGCCAGTCGCGGCTCTTGGCCTTGCCGGACTGCATAGCGGTCTTGGCTGGGCGGTAGATGCGGGCGAGCATGGCGGTATCCCTAGTGATCGGCAGGTCCATAGGACCTGCCATAACGCGCGCGGGACACGGAATCCAGCGGCCGTCCATTGGTCGGGGCGAGAGGATTCGAACCTCCGACCCTCTGGTCCCAAACCAGATGCGCTACCAGGCTGCGCTACACCCCGGACCGAACGGAGCGCTCTATTGGCACTTCGCCGCGCGATCCGCAATCAAGGCTTGAAATAAGGATGCAAAATCCTGTCGCCGGGCTTGGCGCCGATCTCGGCCGCCCGACCCGCGCGCAGTTCCAGCACGCCGTTCGCCGCCCCGTTCGACGGTATCGGAGCCTCGGAAAAGGGCGTGGCGTGAGAGGCGATCGACACGATCCGGCCTTTCGGATCGATATAGAGAATGTCCAGAGAACTGGGCGTGTTGCGCATCCAGAAGCTCTGTTCCCGCGGCGCTTCTCCGGGCCACTGGAACAGCATGCCCCGATCATCGTCCAGCGGGGGGCGGAACATGAGGCCTCGCTGACGCTCAGGCTCTTCGTCGGCGATCTCGACCCAGAACGGGTGTTCGCCCGACGCCGTCACCACGGCCAGTTTCTGCAGGGGTTCGCCGTTCGGCCCGTCCGGCGCTTTCGCGGCGCATCCGGCGACGGCGAGCGCCATCAGGCCGGCCATAACTAAACGTCTTGTCGCGTTGATCATGCGCCCTTCCTGGGGCCGCTCGATCAGCCGCCCGGTCTGATTTCAGCCACCACCAGCCCCTTGGGACCGCTGGCGAATCGCACCTGCACCGTATCGCCCGGCACGAGATCGTCCAGGCCGCAGCGTCGCAGGGTTTCGATGTGGACGAAGATATCGCCGGGTTCGCGTTCACGCACCACGAATCCATAACCCTTTGTGCGATTGAACCATTTGACCATGGCCGGCTCCAGGTCCGCATCGCCTTGGGGCGACGTCGGGACAGCCTCGGCCATGGGTGCGGGACGGCGCACGACGACGCTCGCTTCGCCGGCCCCCAGATCGTGGATTTCGACCGCCTGCCAGCCTTTCGATCGGCGAACACAATCGCAGACAATAGGCGCGCCTTCATCAGCCGTTTCGCGGCCGGTGTCGCGCAGACTGCTGATGTGCAGAAGAACATCCCGTAACTCGGTCAACGTCGGGTCATCCGGAACGATGAAGCCATAGCCCTTCGCCGGATCGAACCACTTCACGCGCCCGACGACACGAACGGTCTCCGCCGTTTCCATCTCATCGTAGTCAGACAAATTTTTAAACCCCCGTCCGCTCCTCTTACGGACAACGATTACGTTTAACACTGTTCCGCGAATCTTTGGAAAGGTCAAAATGGGGGAAAGGCGCCCGAAACTTGCACCTTCTGGCGGAAACCTTCCAGTTGTGTCACGCGAAAGACACCACTCGGAATGGTTTTGCCCCAAAGGACAATCTGCGTGGGGCAGGATTCAGATGAAGAGGGAAAAGCCGCTCGGTCGGCCTATCGGCACGGCCCGTATTCATCCCGCGTGGCAGTCCCTAGGGGAGTCGAACCCCTCTTTTCAGGTTGAAAACCTGACGTCCTAACCGATAGACGAAGGGACCGCTGCGCGGGAGAGCCGGCGATATAGCCGCGCCCTCGGACGGGTGCAAGCGCGGATTTCGAGTTTTTTGCGACGGTCGCGGGCGCGTTCGCGCGGCTCAAACCCTGCGGGGATCGGCGACGTCCTCGATCTCGAACTGCACGCCGCGACGGCCGTTCCAGTCATCCGCCTTCAGACGGCCGACGACATTCAGCCCCCCCTGCCCGCTCAGCAGCGCTTGTCCGGTCGGCAGATCGGCGCAACGCCAGGCCACGGCGCGCACGGAAGCGCCGTCCGGCCCGACCAGGCGACAGCGGACATGGCCGCCGTTCATCTGAACCGGCCCACGGGCCTGCACCCCGTTCAGGGCGAAGACCGGCTCGGGATTGGCGGGACCGAAGGGGGCCAGTTGCTCGAACGATTCGAACAGGGCCCGGGTCGCTGCGCCCGGATCGATCAAGGCGTCGATCTCCAGCGCATCCATCGCCACCGCCTCGATCCGTTCGCCGGCCAGCCGGTCGTTCAGGAAGTCGGTCAGTTCGGCCAGTCGTGCGCCGTCCATCGTCAGACCGGCCGCCATGGCATGCCCGCCGCCGGCCAAAAGAATACCCGCTTCCCACGCCGCCTGGATGGCGCGACCCAGGTTCATGCCCGGCTGCGACCGGCCCGATCCCTTGCCCAGTCCCGTGACCGGATCCAGCCCGATGACGATCACTGGCTTGCGCCAGCGTTCACGCAGCCGTCCGGCGACGATCCCGACCACGCCGGGGTGCCAGTCCTCGCCCGCCACCACGACCAGGGCGGATTCGTCGGCATGGGCGCCGGTCGCCTCGACGCGGCGGACGGCGGCCTCCGTCACGGTCCGCTCGACCTCGCGGCGTGACAGGTTCAAGGCGTCCAGCTCCAGCGCCAGGGCCTCGGCCTCGGCCGGGTCGTCGGTCGACAACAGGCGCGCCCCCAGGTCCGACCGGCCGATCCGCCCGCCGGCGTTGATGCGCGGCCCCAGTATAAAGCCGGCGTGATTGCTCTTGGCCGGCCCCTGTTCGGCGCCGGCGGCCGCCAGCAGGGCGCGCAGGCCGGGGTTCTTCCAGTCGCTCATGACCTTCAGCCCCAGCCCCGTCAGGGCGCGGTTGAACCCGGTCAGGGCCGTGACGTCGCAGATGGCGCCGAGGGCGGCCAGATCCAGCCATTGGCGAATATCAGGCTCGGGCCGGTCCGTGAACAGGCCGCGCCGCCGCGCCTCGCGGTTCAGGGCGGCCAAGAGAACAAAGACCACCCCGGCCGCCGCCAGATTGCCCTGGCCCGAGTTACAGCCGGGCCGGTTCGGATTGACGACCGCCAGCGCCTTGGGCGGTTCGCTGCGCATCAGATGGTGGTCGATGACGACGATCTTCAGGTCGATGGCCGCCGCATGGGCCAGGGCCTCGTTCGCCGCCGCGCCGCAATCCACCGTCACCACCAGGTCGGCGCCGGCCGCCTTCAAGGTGTCGAAGGCCTTGGCGCTGGGGCCATAGCCCTCGGTCAGCCGGTCCGGGACATAGATGGGCAGGTCCGCCCCCATGGCGCGAAACCAGCGCACCAGCAGGGCCGCGCTGGAGGCGCCGTCCACATCATAGTCGGCGAAGATGTGAACCTGAGACTTGGCCTGGAACGCATCCAGCAGGGCCTCGGCGGCGGCGTCCATGTCCATGAAGCTGGAGGGATCGGGGAACAGGGCGCGTAGGGTCGGGGTCAGGAAGTCCGCCCCCTGATCCGCCCGCACGCCGCGCGAGGCCAGGGCCCGCGCCAACGGCTCTTCCAGGCCCAGCCCCTGCATGTGGGCGCGAATGGTCGCAGCCTCGGCCGGGCGTTGACGCCAGGCCCGGCCGGACAGGGACTGGGTCACCCCCAGAAATGCACTATCGATCTTGAAGCCGCCGTCGTCCGCCATCGTCGCATCATCCGGGGATTCTCGATCCCCGGCGACCGGCTCATTCAACCGGACGCCGATCAATCGGCGGCGGCGCCTTGGCGCGATCGCGCAGGCTCTGGGCGAAGGCGTCGATCTCGGCCTCGGTGCGGGCCGAATCCGGCGACACGGGAACGGCTCCGACCTGGGCGCGGGTCTCGGCGGCCAGGGTTTCGGCGTCGCCCAGCGTCCAGTCGATCCGCGCCACCTCGCCGCCCAAGGCCCCGCCCTGACCTTCCAGCGCCTGGACCTGGGCCGCGACCTGGGTCGCCTGCGGCAGGTCGGCCGGCGCGGCGGGGAAGTTCTCCCAGCTGGGATAATGGCGATTGGCGTCGACCAGGGCCTGAACCCGCGGCGCGATGGGCGAGGTCGGATCGGTGCTCGGCGCAAACGAGCGCGCACAGGCCCCCAGAGACGCCGACAGCGACGCCAGGCAGAGCAAAGAAGCCGTCAGCCTCGTTCTTTTTCGAAAGTGCGCGTTCATGTCGGGGTCGGTCTTATGCCATCATCGCGTCGTGCGGAAGGGCGAGGCGTCGAACCGGCCCTCTGCACCCAGGAAGGCGAAGGAAATCCATGGCCCAAGCTCCGAAAGACAAGACCCCGACTTCCCAGCCCGCCCCAAAAGGCGCCGCCCGGAAGGCCAAGCCTGCCGCTTCCAAGCCAGGACCGTCCAAACCTGCGGCGGCTAAGACGCCTAAGCCTACGCCGCTTGATGACGCCCCAATCGCGAAGACCCCGCGCAAACCCGGGCGCCCCACCTCGGCCAAACCCCGCCCGCCGCGCGCCAAGACGCCGGCGCCCGAGCCCAAGATCGAATCGCCGGACGCCGCCCCCTCCGCCGAGACGCCCGCCGAGCCCGCCTCCGCCCCCTTCCCTGGCGCCGACCAGGCCCAATTGCTCGAAACCCTGTCCATGAACCTGGCCAAGGCGGCCATGATGGCCCAGAGCGCGCTCGCCGAGGCCGCCCTGTCTCAAGCCGACCGCCCCGCCGCCCTGTCGGCCGACCCGTTCCATGTCGGCCCCGCCATGACCTCGGTCATGAGCAGCCTGGCCTCGCGCCCCGAAAAACTGTTCCAGGCCCAGGCCGACCTGTTCAGCCGCTATATGGACCTGTGGACCGGCACAGCACGTCAGGCGGCCGGCGAACCGATGCCGCCCGCCCCCGCCGACAAGCGGTTCAAGGATCCCGCCTGGTCGGACAATCCGATGTTCGACATGATGCGGCGCTCATACCTTCTGACCTCGGACTGGATGAACGGGCTGATCGCAGGGGTCGAGGACGTCGATCCGGCGGTCAAGCAGCGCGCCCAGTTCTTCACTCGCCTGCTGACCGACGCCTTCTCACCGTCCAACTTCCTGGCCTCCAACCCGGTGGCCCTGAAGGCCCTGGCCGAAACCAGCGGCGAATCCCTGGTCAAGGGGATGCAGAATTTCGTCGCCGATCTGGAACGCGGCGGCGGTTCGCTGCGCATCAGCCAGGCCGACTACGGCAAGTTCGTCGTCGGCGAGAACGTCGCCACCGCGCCGGGCCAAGTGGTGTGGCGCGACGACCTGTTCGAGCTGATCCAGTATGATGCGGCGACCGAGACCCAGCATCAGATTCCCCTGCTGATCTTTCCGCCCTGGATCAACAAATTCTATATCCTGGACCTTCAGCCAACCAATTCGATGATCCGCTGGCTGTCGGCCCAGGGCTTCACCGTCTTCGTCTGTTCCTGGGTCAATCCGGACCTCGACAAGGCGGGATTCGGCTTCGACGAGTATCTGGAAAAGGGCGTCTATCGCGCCATCGACAAGACGCTGGAACAGACGGGCGCAGACCAGTTGAACGCCGTCGGCTATTGCATCGGCGGCACCCTGCTGGGCGCAGGCTTGGCCCACATGGCGGCGCGGAGCGACACGCGGATCGCCGCCGCCACCTTCTTCGCGGCCCAGCACGACTTCGCCGAAGCCGGCGACCTGCTGCTGTTCACCGACGAACACTGGATCGCCGAGATCGAGCGCCAGATGGACGCCGCCGGCGGGGTCCTGCCCGGTGCGGCCATGGCCGACACCTTCAACGCCCTGCGCTCCAACGACCTGATCTGGTCCTTCTTCATCAGCAACTATCTGCTGGGCAAGGATCCGCCGGCCTTCGACCTGTTGTTCTGGAACGCGGACCAGACCCGGATGCCAAAGACCCTGCACCTGGCCTATCTGCGCCAGATGTACGGCGCCAACGCCCTGGCGCGCGGCGTGTTCGAGATCGGCGGCCTGACGGCGGACCTGTCGAAGGTCGCCATCCCCCTGTATTTCCAGGCCAGCCGCGAGGATCACATCGCGCCGATGAACTCGGTCTATCGTTCGGCCCGTCTGTTCGGCAGCCCGGACGTGACCTTCACCCTGGCCGGGTCGGGCCATATCGCCGGGGTGATCAACGCCCCGGCGGCGCGGAAATACCAGCACTGGACCAACGCCGCCCTGCCCGAGACCCTGGCCGAGTGGCAGTCCGGGGCGGCTGAGCATCCGGGCAGTTGGTGGGAGCACTGGGCCGGCTGGCTGCATGATCGCTCGGGCGCCAGGATTCCGGCCCGAGACCCTGCTAAGGGTCCGCTTCCACCCCTGGCCCCGGCGCCGGGTCTGTATGTGAAAGTGAAGTCTTGAACCGTATCGAACCCAATATCCTGCTGTCCGTCAGCACGGGCGTCGCCCTGGTCCTGCTGATCGTGACGGCGGCGACCTTCGGCGAGCCGGGCAATACGGCCAAATATGTGATCAGCGCCGTGGTCTGTGCGGGCCTGTTCGTCGCCCTGAACGGCTGGATGGCCCGCCGGATGAACCGCCCGACGCCGCAGCCGGTCATACATGCGGCCTCGCCCGCAACCGCCGCCTGGGCCGGCCTGTTTCCCCTGCTGGTCATCGCCGCCGCCGTCGCTCCGGTCTTCCTGCCGGGCCACGACTACGGCCTGCTGATCATCATCGCCGCCGTCTGGTTCGGGGTGACGGTCGATTCGGCTGTGCGCGCCAACCGGCGCTAGGCCGACACGAACTTCAGCGCGACGCCGTTGTTGCAGTAGCGCAGACCCGTAGGACGCGGCCCGTCGTTGAATACATGGCCCTGATGTCCCAGGCACCGGGCGCAGTGGTATTCAGTGCGGGGAATGCCGATGGCCAGGTCGCGCTTGCGGCCGATGTTGGCGGCGATGACCTCATAGAAACTGGGCCAGCCGGTGCGGGAATCGAACTTCCAGTTCGAGCGGAACAGCGGCAGGTCGCAGCCCTTGCAGACGAAGGTCCCGCGTCGATGTTCGTCGTTCAGCGGGCTGGTGTAGGGGCGTTCGGTGCCCTCGTGCCGCATCACGCGCCAGGCGGCGTCGCCCAGCCGCCGTCGCCATTCGGCGTCCGTCACGCGACGATAGGGCGAGGCGGCGTAGGGCCCCTGCCCCGCCTGGGACGGCTCGGGCGAACAGGCGGCCAAGGCCAGCGCGCCGGCGCCTGCCAGAAGGCCGCGTCGATGGAGGATCGGGGACTGGGTCATGCCACCCAGTACGATGGGACGAAGAGAAAGGTTTCTCGCCTCGTCCCTTCTTCAGATCAGGGCTTCAGATCAGGGGCTCAGTTCAGCCCTGTCGCCTCATGCAGTCCAAGCATGATGTTCAGGTTCTGCACCGCCGCGCCCGACGCGCCCTTGCCCAGATTGTCCAGCAGAGCGACCAGACGCACCTGTTCGCCCGACCGGTCGCCGAAGACGTGCAGACGCAAGCGGTTCGTGCCGTTCAACGCCTCGGGCTCCAGACCAACCATGGCCTCGGTCTCGTCCAGATCGACCACCTCGACGAACCTCTGGCCTTCATAGGCCTCGACCAGGGCGCCGTGGATCCGCTCGACCGAAGGCGTCTCCGGCAGGGCGGCGAGGTGCAGCGGAATCTCGACCAGCATGCCTTGGCGGTAATTCCCCACCGCGGGGGCGAACAGCACCTCGCGGCCCAGCCCCGAGTGTTTCGTCATTTCCGGCACGTGCTTGTGCTTCAGCGCCAGACCATAGGCGCGATAGGCGGTTGCAGCGCCTTCAGCTTCGAACTCGGCGATCATGGCCTTGCCGCCGCCGGAATAGCCCGAGACCGCATTGACCGTGACCGGATGGCCGGCCGGGACCAGGCCCGCCTTCACCAGCGGCCGCATCAGGCCGATGAAGCCGGTCGGATAGCAGCCGGGGTTGGACACGAATTGCGACCGCGCGATCAGCGCGCGCTGGCCTTCGTCCATCTCAGGAAAGCCATAGGCCCAGCCGGGCGCGACCCGATAGGCGGTCGAGGCGTCGATCACCTTGACCGACGGGTTCTCCACCATGGCCACCGCTTCGCGCGCCGCATCGTCCGGCAGGCACAAGATCACGGCGTCGGCGCTGTTCAGGGCCTCGCGCCGCGCCTCGACGTCGCGCCGACGGTCGCCCAGCAGGATCAGCTCCAGATCCGAGCGCGCCTCCAGCCGCTCGCGGATCTCTAGCCCCGTGGTGCCGGCCTCGCCGTCGATGAAGATGGTGTGGGTCAACTACTCAATCCTTCGCCCCGCTCGTCGCCGGGGCACTTTCAGTAATGGCGTTGGATTGTGAGGACAATCGGGCAAGCCGACTTGCTCCATCCCCGAGGGCCGCACCAGCAAAGCATACGACAGCCAGAATTACAGGAACGGCGGCGACCCCTGCCCAGCCTGTGCCATCTATGCTTAACCCGAGCACTCGAATGGAAACCGAGTGGAGCGGTTTCTCTGGAGATTTTGTATTTTTGGACACCAGGCACATCTCCGCATTAGCGAATAAGATGTGCAATCCCTTCGGGTATTAGGGGTCAGATTGGGATTATCCGTCAAGGGCGGAACCACAGAACTCTAAAACAGCCCTCGACCAGCCGCTGATTTCACGTCGGACTATACGAGATCATATGGGGCAACATGGGGTCGCCACGACAGGAAAGCTGAAGTCACAAAGGGTCGGAGAGAGGGGATCACGAATTCGCGATCTCTGAGACTTATAGAAAAAGGGCGCTCCGGGTCTCCCCGAAGCGCCCCAAATCCAAACCGCGTGAACGCGATTAGCGCTTCGAGAACTGGAACGAACGGCGAGCCTTGGCGCGGCCGTACTTCTTACGCTCGACGACGCGGCTGTCGCGGGTCAGGAAGCCGTGCGGCTTCAGGACCTTGCGCAGTTCCGGTTCGAAATGCGTCAGGGCGTGCGACAGGCCGTGGCGGATGGCGCCGGCCTGGCCGGACAGACCCGAACCTTCGACGGTGCAGATCACGTCATATTGGGTGGCGCGGTCCGAAACGGTCAGGGGCTGGGCGATCATCATGCGCAGCACGGGACGAGCGAAATATTGCTCCTGATCCTTGCCGTTGACGGTGATCTTGCCGGTGCCGGGCTTAACCCAGACGCGAGCGATGGCGTTCTTGCGCTTGCCGGTCGAATAGGCGCGGCCCTGGGCGTCCAGCTTTTGGACATAGACGGGGGCGTCGTTCTCGACCGAAGAGCTCAGGCCCTTCAGGGCGTCAAAGCCGGTGGCGGCTTCGGTATTGGTCACGTCGGTCATGCTCAGACGCTCCGGGTGTTCTTGGGCGACGCCGACTTGAAGTCGATCGTTTCCGGTTGCTGGGCTTCATGTTCGTGTGCGCCGCCGGCGAACAGGCGCAGGTGCGTCATCTGTTTGCGGGCCAGCGGGCTTTCCTTCGGCAGCATGCGCTCGACGGCCTTCTCGAGCACGCGCTCGGGGAAGCGGCCGCCCAGAACCTTCTCCGGGGTCGTCGACTTGACGCCGCCCGGGTGGCCGGTGTGGCGATAATAGACCTTGTCGGTCGATTTCTTGCCGGTGAACACGACCTTGTCGACGTTGGTGACGACGACATAGTCGCCGCAATCAACGTGCGGGGTGTAGTCGCCGCGGTGCTTGCCGCGCAGACGGTTGGCGATGAAGGTCGCGAGACGGCCCACAACGACGCCTTCGGCGTCGATATGGATCCATTTCTTCTCGACCTCGGCCGGCTTCAACGAAGCCGTGGTGCTCTTCAGCATTGAGGGGGTTCCTGGAGACGAAAATCGGGTCCGGCCCCCGAGGGAACCGAATGAAGGCGCGCTGATACAGGAGACGATACGCCGCGTCAACGCACCTGAAAGTGCGACATGTGATGCAAGATACTGTTTTAAAATGGTATTCTATATACGGTATTAAAATACCCGCCGAAACGAACTGTTTCTCCGTTACAAATTAACGGCGTTCGTCATCAAACCATAGCCATTCGGCGTCATCGGGGACCAAACCCTTCGGAGCCTCCTTATGAATCTTCACCGTCGCGGCCTGTTCGCCTCGAGCGCCGCCCTCGCCTTTGCAGGGCTGGCCCGCCACGCCTCCGCCCAGACCGCCGGCGAAGAAACCTATGTCAACGAGGTCCACGGCTATGGCCCGCTGATCCGCGATCCGAACCTGCTGCTGGATCTGCCCGAGGGCTTCTCCTACCAGGTCGTGGTCCAAGGCGGCGACACCATGGACGACGGCCTGTTCGTTCCGGGTCAACCCGACGGCATGGCCTGCTTCCCGCTGGAAGGCTCCAAGGTCGCTCTGGTGGTCAACCACGAACTCAAGGGCTCCAACGGCCTGCACCGCAACCTGGGGCCAGGCGGTCTGAACGAAGAACGGCTCGGCCTGCTGAACTCTGGCAAGGTCTATGACACCTACAAGGACGGTCGCCCCCTGCCCGGCGGATGCTCCACCATCATCTATGATCTCCAAACCCGCCAGAAGGTCAGCCAGCACCTGACCCTGGCCGGCACCTCGACCAACTGCTGCGGCGGCCCGACACCCTGGGGCACTTGGCTGAGCTGTGAGGAAACCCTTGAGACGCCGGCCGACGCGGACGTGGCCAAGAGCCACGGCTGGGTGTTCGAGGTGCCGGCGACCGCGACCGGCCTGGTCGATCCCGTGCCGCTGAAGGCCATGGGCCGGTTCGATCACGAGGCCGTCTGCATCGATCCGCGCACCGGCATGGTCTATCTGACCGAGGACGATCACACCGGTCTGTTCTATCGCTTCATTCCGAAAACGCCGGCCAAGCTGGCGGAAGGCGGCAAACTGCAAGCCCTGGCGTGGAAGGGCGTCCCGTCGGCGGACACCCGCAACCATGACGCCCGCACGTGGGAGGTCGGCGACTGGCGCGAGATCGAATGGATCGACCTGGACGACGTCGAATCCCCGAACGGCGACCTGGCCAAGCGCGGCCATGCGGCGGGCGCGGCCCTGGTGGCGCGCGGGGAAGGCGTCTGGTGGGGCGACGATGAAATGTACTTCACCGCCACCTCGGGCGGGCCGATCCATCGCGGCCAGGTCATGCGGCTGGTTCCCGGCCTGAACGGCGCAGCCGATCGGCTCCAGTTGTTCGTGGAAAGCACGGACCTGAAGACCATGAACATGGCCGACAACATCACCATCGCGCCGTGGGGCCACCTGATCCTGTGCGAGGACAACTATTCCACCGACGTCCGCAACCACCTGAAGGGCGTCACCCCGGACGGCAAGGTCTATACGATCGGCCGCAACGTCTTCACCGGCAACTCCGAGTTCGCGGGCGCCTGTTTCTCGCCCGACGGCGAGGTGCTGTTCGTCAACATCATGTACCCGGGCATGACCCTGGCGATCAGAGGCCCATGGTCCTCGGTCCGGACATGAAGATCCGGGGCTGAGCCCGCAACACCAGCCAAAGGTTCGCCGTCGCCACAGCCAGGACGACGGCGGCCCCGGCCTGGTGCAGCACGCCCAGCCACACCGGCACGGCGTGCATCAGGGTGACAATCCCCAGCACGGCCTGGAACCAGACCACGGCGGCCAGAACAAAGGCCGCCAGCCCCATTCCCTCGGCCACGCGCCAGCGCCAGGCCTGGAAGGCGTAGATGCTGACAGCGATCAACAGCCCATAGGCCACAAGCCTGTGATTGAACTGGATCAGGGCCTTGTCATGCAGGAAGGCTGAAGCGCCCAGGCTCCAGTCGGCCGGCGGCAGGACCGCCCCGTCCATCAGCGGCCAGTCGGTATAGACCAGCCCGGCATGACCGCCCGCGACCAGGGCGCCCAGCAGACACTGTAAGAAGACCACGCCCAGCAGCATCCCGGCCCCGCGCGCCCAACCGCCCGGCGAACGCCCGTGATCCTCGCCGTTCCAGGCTTCAAGCCCGGTCCAGATCAGGGCGGCGAACAGGATGAAGGCCAGGCCCAGGTGGGTCGCCAGGCGCTCGGGCGCGACGCTGACCCGTTCCGATAGACCGCTGGACACCATCCACCAGCCGATCAAGCCTTGCAGACCGCCCAGGGCGAGCAGCAGCACGCAGCGCCAGATCAGCCGGTCGGGCATGGCCCATTGCCGCAGGAACGAACGTTGCGGTGACACCCTGCACGCCAGGAAGAAGATCAGCGGCAGGGCGAACACCAGGCCGATCACACGCCCGATCAGGCGGTGCAGCCATTCCCACCAGAAGATGCCCTGGAATTCGCCCAGGCTCATGCCGGTGTTAATCTGGGCGTACTGGGGGATCTGTTTGTATTTGTCGAAGGCCTCGGCCCACTGGGCGTCGTTCAACGGCGGGATCGCGCCCATGATGGGCTGCCATTCCGTGATCGACAGACCCGATCCGGTCAGGCGAGTAATGCCCCCGACCACCACCATCAGGAAGACGACGGCCGCCGTGGCGAACAGCCACACAGCGACGGCGCGATTGCGATCTGGATTTCCGAAACGGTTCATTCGACGCCCGACACTGACCCGGATATGGTGTCGCGCTCGACCGTGACCAAATCGCGACCGTGGCGGTATGCCCGCCCGACGCGACAAGATCGAGTCGGATTGAGTTAACGGCGCTGACGCCGCAGGAGATCAGGGTTGGAATACGCCGACATCGCCGCCGCCGTTCTGGGCGGACTTCTGCTGGCCTGGATCGCCGATCTGCTCACCGGGCGTCGCGGCTTTGGTGGAACCAGCCTGGTGTCCGGCGTCGGCCTGGCCTGCGGTTGGTTCCTGGCGGTGCGGGTTTTCGCCGTCAGCACCATGGACGGCTGGGTTTGGGTTCCTTGGGCCCTGATCGGGTCAGGCGTCTGCCTGGTGGCCTTCTTCCTGTTCCGGAACAAGCGCTGATGCCGCCCCGTGCGCGCCGATTCGTCGCGGCCGTGGGCGTGCTGGTTTTTTTGATCTTCTGGGTCTGGGGCCTGATCGCCCTGCGCGGGCTCCTGCCCCCCTCCCCGTGGATCGACTTCCTGTTCTTCGGCGTCGGCGGCACGGCCTGGGGTCTGCCGCTCATTCCCCTGCTGAAGTGGGCCGAGCGGGGCTGACGGTTCACAGAATCTGACCGTTGCAGGTCACGGATCACAGTCTCCCATCCGCCACAGGCCATGAGGATGAGACTCGCAGGGGTGCGACGATCTTGACCAAGTGTGATGTTATCTCATAACTGACGCACCCTCCGGTGAAAGATTTCTCATGCGTCTGACTTCCTCCCCCCGTTTCTTGCTGCTTGGAGCCGCCGCCTCCGCCTTGCTCGCGGGCGCCGCTTCGGCCCAGACCACACCGACACAGACCAGCCCGACACAGCCGGTCGCCCTTGACGACATCATCGTCACCGGCGCGCCCTATGGCATAAGCCAGCGCGCCACAACGATCGCCACAGATGTGATCGACGCCCAGACCCTGGCCACCGCGCCGGCCGTTTCTCTG
>NZ_JAUSOE010000139.1 GCF_030656255.1 Brevundimonas sp.
TGGGTGGCGCGGGGCAGCATGCCGTATTCGGCCGTGACCCAGCCCTGGCCCTTGCCGCGCATCCAGCCGGGGATGGTCTCCTCGACCGAGGCCGTCACCAGAACCTTGGTGTGGCCGAAGGTGATCAGGCACGAACCCTCGGCGTAGCGGTTGACCCCGGTCTCTATGGTCACGGGACGCAGTTGATCGTCGGTGCGTTTCGAATGGCGCATTGAGATGAATCCTTGGAAGCGGGGGCTGCGGTGCTTATCCTGAAACCGTGAGCCTGTATGCCCCCAAAACCCCGCCCTTCGACGGCGCCCAGATTACGGGCCAGTCCCTGGCGGGGCTGGCGGGGCTGGATGCGCGCGCGCGCGACATCTTCCGCCGCATCGTCGAGAGTTATCTGGAGACGGGCGAGCCGGTCGGGTCGCGCACCCTGTCGCTGGGCGGGATCGCCCTGTCGCCGGCCTCGATCCGCAATACGATGCAGGACCTGACCCTGGCGGGCCTGCTGGCGGCGCCCCACACCTCGGCGGGACGGATCCCGACCCATGCGGGCCTGCGCCTGTTCGTCGACGGCCTGCTGGAGGTCGGCGACCTGACCAAGGAGGAGCGGCGCGAGATCGACGGGCGGCTGGCCGGGCGGGCGCGGAACTTCGAATCCGCCCTCGACGAGGCGTCGAACCTGTTGTCCGGCCTGGCGGGGGGCGCCGGCGTGGTGTCCAGCCCGGTGCGGGATTCCGGCGTCAAACATGTCGAATTCGTCGCCCTGGGCGGGGATCAGGCCCTGGCGGTCATCGTCGCCGACGACGGCACGGTCGAGAACCGGATCATGACCCTGGCGGCCGGGGTCACGCCCTCGACCCTGGTCGAGGCCTCCAACTTCCTCAACGCCCGGCTTCGCGGCCGACCCTTCGCCGACGCCAAGCGCGAAATGACCCAGGAGCTGGAGATCGCGCGGCGCGAGCTGGACCAGACCGCCGCCCGCCTGGTCGAGGACGGGTTCGCCGCCTGGTCCGGCGGCCCGGACCGGGAGCGGGCCCTGATCGTGCGCGGCCGCGCCAATCTGTTGCAGGAGGGCGAAGGCCTGGCGGATCTGGAACGGGTCCGCGTCCTGTTCGACGACCTGGAACAGAAGGAACAGCTGATCGGCCTGCTGGACGGGGTCGACGCGGCCCAGGGCGTGCGAATTTTCATCGGCGCCGAAACGCGGTTGTTTTCACTTTCGGGTTCCGCCGTGATCGCGGCACCCTATATGAGCGGCCGACAGCGGGTTCTGGGCGCCATAGGCGTCATAGGCCCCGCAAGATTGAACTACGCCCGTGTCATCCCGTTGGTGGACTATACCGCCCGGGTGCTGGGCCGGATGCTGGACGGGAACGACAAGTGAGCGACAAGCCCCTTAACGACGATTTCAACGCAATGGACGCCGACATGGCGGAGACCAACGCCGAACACGGCCTGGACGCCCATCCCTCTGACGATCTGGCGCCGCTGGACGCCGTGATCGCCGAGCGCGACGAGTGGAAGGACCGCGCCCTGCGCGTCGCCGCCGAGATGGAGAATCTGAAGCGCCGCGCCGAGACGCAGCAGAACGACGCCCGCGCCTTCGCCATTCAGCGCTTCGCCAAGGACCTGCTGGGCGTGGCCGACAATCTGGAACGCGCCCTGATGGCCGCGCCCAAGGACACGGACGGCCCGACCGTCGCCCTGGTGACGGGTCTGGAAATGACCCAGAAGGCCCTGTTGCAGGCGTTTGAGACCAACGGGCTGAAGCGCGTCGCCCCCGAGACCGGCGAGGCCTTCAACCCCCATCTGCACCAGGCCATGATCGAACAGCCGTCGGATACGGTTCCGGGCGGCGCGGTGCTGCAGACCATGCAGTCCGGCTTCGAACTGTTCGGCCGCACCATCCGCCCGGCCATGGTCGTGGTCGCGGCCAAGGGCTCTGGCGCGCAAGGCGCCAACCCCTATGGCGCCGCCCCCGCGCCCGAAGGTCAGTCTTTCGACGGCAAGGCCTGATCGTCAAAGGCCGCCTCTCAGGCGGGTGCGCCCTCGAGTGCGCGTGAGCGAGAAGTGAAAAGTGAGCGAGAAGTGAGCGGCGGCGTTTCTGCGCGGCCCTCGCCCCTTGCTCACTCGCACTATTCACTCACCCTCCTCAGAACCTCCGCCGCCATCCGCCGATCAGGGCGAATTCCGGCGCCGCGTCGGCGACATGGCGCGGCTGACGGCTGGCCACGGCCTGAACCGTCAGGCTGGAGCCGTCCCACAGCCGCCGCTCGCCGCCCAGGATGAAGTCGATCTGACGACCGCTGGGGGTCGCCGAGAAGCTGCGGCGCGAATAGGTCAGAGGGTCGAAATACTCGACTGGCACGTCCGCCAGCCAGGCCGAGAAGGTCCCGCTCTCGATCCGCAGCGGCTGGGACAGGGTGAAGCTGATCCGGTCGCAGAGCGCCGAACAGCCGGTCAGCAGGCCCAGACGCCAGTTCGAACTGATGGCGGCCTGGTCCATCGACAGGAACCGGCCCTCGCTTTCGGTCGAGCCCATGCCGGCCTCGCCGATCAGGGCCAGGCCGGGCCTCAAGGTCCAGTCGCCCCCCACCGCATAGAAGCTTGTGCGCGACGGCAGGGCGAAGTCCGATCCGCCGGGCAGAAAGGCCCCCAGGGGCCCCAGACGCTCGTCCAGACCGCCGATGCTGACCGACAGGCCGCCGTCGGCGCCGCGCCAGGCCAGGGTGGCGCGGCTGTAGCTTGAAGCCTCTTCCTCGACCCGCCTCAGCGGCATGCGCCTGTCCCCGCCACCGGTCTCGGCCGCCAGGGTCAGAGACCCGAACCGCACGGCGCCCCGCGCTGCATGATCCGCTTGCGCCAGGGCGGCGAAAACGTCGCCCGCCGCGCCGTCGAAGGGCGACCGCGCCCCGCCCCGACCCTGCCAGGTGGCGAAGCTCAGTCGGCCCATCTCCAGATCCAGCATGGCCTCCTGGCGGGGTTCGTCGCCCAGCCACGGCGCGGCGGTCAGGTCGTAGCGCGGCGCGATGGGCTCCGGCGTCTCGGCCGGTTGAGAGGCCGTCAGGTTCAGTCGGCCGCCGTTCGGCAGGGCCAGACGGGTCGTCGCCGTCCGGCTGGGTTCGAACGGCGCGGCCTGATACGAGCGGCTGGGCGCCGTCGGATAGGCCCCGCCCAGTTGGACGGCGAACATCCGGTCATAACTGTCGAACAGCACGGTCCCCAGGGCCGTCTGGCGCGCGAAGGCGTCGCCGAAGGCCGCGCCGACGAAACTGCCAGGCTCGCTCTCGGCCACGATGGAGCCGCCGTCGGCCATCGGGGTCGAGCTGGTTCCCACCGGCCGGAAGGCGCTGGCCAGATCCAGCAGGCCGCGGCCGTAGACGATGTCGGTCCCGGCGTCCCCGGCATCGCGCGCCGACTGGATCAGAATGGCCAGGGCCTCGCGCGCCGACAGATTGGGGAAGGCGTCCATCAGCAGGGCCAGGGCGCCCGAGACATGGGGCGCCGAGAAGGATGTGCCGTTGATCCGCCAGCAACTGGTTCCGTCGCAGCCGGTGATGACGTCCTCGCCCGGCGCGGAAATATAGGCGGCGGCCGTGACGCCCGCGCGGTTCGAGAAATCGGACATGAGATTGGTCGCGCCGTGCGATCCCACGGCGATCACGGCGCCCGAGAACCGGGGGTCCACCGCATACTGGGCGGGCCAGCCGGGATTGGCTTCGCCGTCATTGCCCGACGAGGCGACGATGACCGCCCCGGAATTGACCGCGCGCAACAGGGCCGCCTCGAAGGCCGAACCCAGCCGGCCGTCGCCGCCCAGGGACATGTTGATGATCTTGACCCCGTTGGCGACGGCGAAATCCAGAGCCCGCACCAGATCCGAACTGCTGAAACAGACGTCGGTGTTTTCCTCGTCGCAGTCCGAGATATCGGTGCGGATCGACAATATGGTCGATTCATAGGCCACGCCGACCGTCCCCAAGCCGTTGAAGTTCGAGGCGATCACCCCCGACACCAGGGTTCCGTGGCTGTCGTTCGCGACATAGGGGGTGTTGCGGCCCAGGACCACGTCGGTCGAGGCGGTGGAAATCCGCCCGACCAGATCGGCCTGGCTGTTGCTGACGCCGGAATCGACCACGGCGACCGTGACGCCGTTTCCGGTGGCGCCGGCCTGCCAGCCGACCTCGGCCTTCATATTGGCCAGTCCGTAGTTCCGCAGATACTCGGACGAAGACACTGACGGGGGTGGCGGCGGAGGGGGTGGAGGGGGTGGCGGAGGCGGTGGTGGCGGGGGCGGTACGACGGGCGTTACGGCTCCTCCGCCGCCACCTCCACCTCCCCCGCCGCCACAGGCGGCCAGGGGGAGAAACAACAGGCCTGCACCCAGCAGGACCGCTCTGCGAAACCGCGAACCGCCCATGTTCACCCCTCCAGGACGCAGAGCCCTCCGCAATGCGTCACATCAGTAACAATTCAACTCCTTAACGCTTTGTCGAGGTGGGCCAGAAGTTTCACCCATCCGTCCTTGGCGTCCGCCTCGGCGTAACTGGCGCGATAGTCGGCGTGGAAGCCGTGCGGCGCGTCCGGATAGACGATGATGCGACTGTCCGTCTGGCCCGCACGCGCCAGGGCCTCGCGCATCCGTTCGACGCTGGCCAGGGGGATGCCCTGGTCCTGGCCGCCGTACAGGCCCAGGACCGGCGCCTTCAGGTCGTCGGCCAGATCGACCGGCCACGGCTGGCCGGACGAAACCTGCACTGGCGTCGCGTCCGGCGCGGGGGCCAGACGGCCGTACCAGGCCACGCCGGCGCCGATGACGGCGAACCGCGCCGCCGCCTGCCAAACCACCTTGCCGCCCCAGCAGAAGCCGGTGATCCCGACCTTGCCGTCCCGCGCCCACAGCTGCTGGCTGGCCCAGTCCAGGGTCGCCGACAGATCGCCCATCACCTGCTCATAGTTCGCGGCCCCGACGATCTGCATGATCCGCCCCATATCCGACAGGGGCGCCGGATCCTCGACCCGGTTGAAGAAGGCGGGCGCAATGGCGGCATAGCCCTGTTTCGCCAGCCGACGGCAGACGTCGCGGATATATTCGTGAACGCCGAAGATCTCGGACACCACCACGACCACCGGGAAGGGGCCGTCGCCTGCGGGACGGGCGACATAGGCGGGCAGTTCAAACCCGTCCGGCGCCGGATAGGTGACCTCGGCCGTCTCGAGCCCGGCGGCGTCGGTGGTGATCGGTTGGGCCTCCTTGGCCAGGGCCGCGACCGCATAGCCCGAGAAGAGCAGCCCCCCCAAAGCGCCCACCGCCCTGCGGCTCAGCTTCAGATCATCGGCAGTCTGGCCTTCGGGGCGGATCAGGACGGTCATGGGGCGGCTCCAGAACGGGGGGAGCCGGCAGACCATCACGGGGCGCGCAGGGCGTCCAGTCAACTTAGGCGGAAGTGGATCCGATCTGTTTGGCGAAACAGACGGCTTGCGGCCGATCGACATAGGGGCCGTAGGGCGGAATTTCGCGATAGCCGGCGTGGAGATAGAAGCGCACGGCCGCCGTGTTGACGCGGCGCGTCTCCAGACGGATTTCGTCGTAGCGGAGGGTTTCCGCCCTCGCCTCCAGGGCCGCGAGCACGGCGGAACCGACGCCCCGTCCGGCGACGGCCGCATACATGCGCTTGATCTCGGCGACGCCCGGCTGGAGCGGACGCAGGGCGCCGCAGCCGAGGGACCGACCCTGCTCGTCCCGCGCCAGCAGGAAGGCCGCGCCCGGCCCCCGCACATCGTCCGCGTCGAACGAGGCCTGGCCGCTGGAGCCCGTGATCGCCGCCAGTCGCTGGGACAGGGCGGCGATCAGGGCGCGGGCGTCGGCATGGTCCGGATCGGCGTCCTCGATAAGGATCATCCGGGCTCGATTCTCAGTGCCGGAAGACCCGGACGCCAGTGAAGGCCATAGCGATGCCCTTTTCATCCGCGGCGGCGATGACCTCGGCGTCTCGCATGGAGCCGCCAGGCTGGATCACCGCGGTAGCGCCGGCCGCGACGGCTTCCAGCAGGCCGTCGGCGAAGGGGAAGAAGGCTTCGGAGGCGCAGGC
>NZ_JAUSOE010000140.1 GCF_030656255.1 Brevundimonas sp.
CCGCCGGCGAAGCCAATCTGAAGGCCGCGATCAAGGCCTCGGGCGTCAAGAAGGTGCTGACCGCCCGGCGCTTCATCGAACAGGCCAAGCTGGACGACCTGATCGCGGACCTGAAGACGGTGGCCGAGGTCGTCTGGCTGGACGACGTGCGCAAGACCATCGGCCTGGCCGACAAGCTGTACGGATTGACCGCCGGCGCCGCGCCCAAGCGCTTCCGCGTCAAGACCGACCCTGATGCGCCGGGCGTGGTCCTGTTCACCTCCGGCAGTTTCGGTACGCCCAAGGGCGTCGTGCTGAGCCAGAAGAATCTGGTCGCCAACGCCCGTCAGGTCGCGGCCCATATCGACCTGCTGCCGGAATGGGTGATGTTCAATCCCCTGCCCACCTTCCACTGTTTCGGCCTGACCGGCGGGGTCATCCTGCCCCTGCTCCAAGGCTTGAAAGCCTTCCAGTATCCGTCGCCGCTCCACGCCAAACAGATTACGGACCTGCTGCCCAAGGTGAACGCCTCGATCCTGTTCGCCACCGACACCTTCCTGAACCAGTATGGCCGCGTGGCCGAGGCGGACGATTTCGCCACCCTGAAGTTCGTGGTCGCCGGCGCGGAACGGGTGCGCGACGAGACCCGCAATCTGTTCAACACCAAGTTCGGCGGCGTCGTCCTGCTTGAGGGCTACGGCGCGACCGAGGCTTCGCCGGTCATCGCCGTCAATCACCCGCACCGCAATGCGCCCGGAACCGTGGGTCAGGTCCTGCCCGGCATAGACTGGGAGCTTGAGCCGGTCGAAGGCATCGACGCGGGCGGCCGCCTGATGCTGCGCGGCCCCAATGTCATGAGCGGCTATCTGACATCCGCCGAGCCTCTGGCCTGGGAGCCTGTCGGTGACGCCTGGCTGGACACCGGCGATATCGTCGATGTGGACGCCGAGGGCTATGTCACCATCAAGGGCCGGGCCAAACGCTTCGCCAAGATCGGCGGCGAAATGGTCTCCCTGACGGCGGTTGAGGGCATAGCCGGCGCGGTCTGGCCGGACCAGCGCCACGCCGTCGTCTCCATTCCCGACAGCCGCAAGGGCGAGAAACTGGTCCTCGTCACCGACCACGCCGAAGCCGAGGTCGCGCCCCTGGCCGAATGGGCCCGCACAAACGGCGCCCCTGAACTGATCGTGCCCAAGAAGATCGTCAAGGTCGCCGAGGTCCCGGTCCTGGGCAGCGGCAAGACCGACTATGTGACGATCCAGAAAATGGTCGACGCGGAAAAGGCGGCCTGACCGGCTCTACCCGATCCGCACGCCGGTCATCGAGATAGAACCGCCGTCGATCTGGTCGTTGAAAAATGCGACCGGCTCGCCTGGCGCCTGCTGGGCGGCGACATATAGGACCGGCAGATAATGTTCGTCGGTCGGAACGCTCAGCTGGGCGTCCTCGGCCAAACCTACCCAGTCGATCAGGGCCTCGTGGTCGCCGACCACAAAGGCCTGTTTGACCGCCTCATTGAATCCGGTCGCCCAGTCGTAAGGCTCGGCGCCCGCCTCACGCTTCCAGGTCCTCAGATTGTGGACGAAGTCGCCCGAGCCGGCGATGACGATTCCCTCGTCCCGCAACGGCCGCAGGGCCTTGGCCAGTTCATAATGCTGGCGCGCCGTCAGCTCGCGATTCAAAGACAGCTGCACCACCGGCACGTCGGCATCCGGCCAAACATGGCACAGCACCGACCAGGTCCCGTGATCCAGGCCCCATTGTTGCGTCTGGACCGCGCTCGTCAGCTCCGCCACCCGGGCCGCCAGTGCCGGCGACCCGGGGGCGGGATACTGAAACTCATGCAGTTCACGCGAGAAGTTCCCGAAATCATGGATGGTTTCAGGCCGTTCCTGCGCCGTGACGCCCAGCCCGCGCGTCTCCCAGTGGGCGGAGATCATCACCACCCCCTTGGGTTTGCCGACGGCCTCGCCCAGCGCGCGCCAGGCGGCCCCATAGGGACCGCCCAGGGCGTTCATGGGCGAACCGTGACCGAAGAAGACGGCGGGCTGGCGCATCGGATCAGCCGACCTGCTTCTTGGCGATCTCGGCGATATGCTTGCCCTGGAAGCGGGCGCCGTCCTGGTCGATCTGGCTGGGCATGCGCGAGCCGTCGCCCTTGGTCAGGGTGGTGGCGCCATAGGGGCTGCCGCCGACGATCTCGTCCATATTCATCTGGCCCTGGAAGGCATAGGGCAGGCCGACGACGATCAAACCGTGGTGCATCAGGGTCTGAATCAGGCCGATCAGCGTCGTTTCCTGGCCGCCGTGCTGGGTCGCGGTCGAGGTGAAGGCGCCGCCGACCTTGCCGACCAGGGCGCCGTTGAACCACAGGCCGCCGGTCTGATCGAGGAAGTTGCGCATCTGCGAGGCGACGGTGCCGAAGCGGGTGCCGGCGCCGATGATGATGGCGTCATACTTGGCCAGATCCTCGACACTCGCGATGGGGGCCGCCTGATCCAGCTTGTAGCCCGAGGCCTTGGCCAGTTCGTCCGGCACCAGTTCCGGCACCCGCTTGATGTCGACGACGGCGCCTTCGACTTCGCGCGCGCCTTCAGCGACGGCTTCGGCCATGGCTTCGATATGGCCGTAAGTGGAGTGATAGAGGACGAGAATCTTGGGCATGGGGGAGGCTCCATTGAATGACAGGCCGTCATTCGCAACAACGACCGTTGCTAACTTGGCGTGTCCGTCCAGCCCTTGCAAGCCCTCGGCCGGGTTTCACAGCACGAAGGGACAAACCGCATCATAGAATGCGCGGGTTCCGGGCGTTTCCACGCCGCGCAGGCAATGAAAGCGATGCTCCATCACCATGGCCTGCTGCTCGATATTCAGCGCATCCCAGCGGCAGTCCGGGTCGGCGGAATAGGCGTAGGCGGCGGCGCTGTCGCCCGCCTTCAGTTTGGCGAACAGCAAATTCACCCCCTGCTGCGCCTGCCAGACATGGGTCAGTTCGTGAACCAGAACGCCCTGAATCTGCCGCGACGCCTCGCCGAATTCCGGCGGAAAAGCCCCCTTGGGCCAGACGATCCAGTCGCGCCCGAACCAACGCCGGCGACGAAGGCGCGACGGAAGGGCCAGGCGATCAGCCGGATCCGATCCAGACGAAGGGCCGCCCCGAACGCCTCCCGCGCCAGGGCCGCCTCCCCTTCAGTCAGGGCGCGAATGACGGATCCCACGGCCGCACATACTCCCAATGCCAGGGCTCATAGACATAGGGCACGAACCCGAACCGCCCGGCGTTGGCGACCAGCCAGCGATAGGTCGCCGACCGCGCCATATGTTCGCGACTGGCCAGGGATGTCGAATCGACCCCCCGCCCCGGCGCCTGGCCGACATAGAGATCGACCGCCGTCCCCGTCCGATGCGGCGAACAGACGGCGCGACGCAGGCCGTCGCAATTGCCCTGCTGGGCGCAGCGGGCGGCGTCCGCCTCTGGATCGCGGAAGCCGGAAAAGATCTGCAGCAGCTCGGGATCGGCCGCGACCTCGGGAACCTCGGCGCGGGCGGCGGCGACCAGGCGGCGATAGGCGTCCAGCACGTCGCGCCGCAACAGGCGCGTCAGACGGTCCGCATGTTCTTCGGACTCTACCAGATAGCCCAACTGATTGATCGGCGGCGGAACGGGGCATTCCTGGCGGGTGCGGGCCATCACGAACGGCCGCCGCTCCTGCCACAGCCCCCGCAGCACCTGAAAGGTCGCCGCATCGAACAGGCCGGTCGGCGTCAGGCCGTGGGTCTGCTGAAAGCCCGCCAGTTGCGAGGCGAAGATCGGCGTGCCCGGACCGCAATCCGTGTGCAGTTCGCGCTGGATCAGGGGGACATAGGTCCGCCAGCCGTACTCGACCGCCCCGAACGGCGCCCACTCCATCCCATAGGCCCCGGCCGCGTTGACCAGGGCTTCGTCACCCCAGACGTCGGCGTTGGTATGGCACGGCCCGGCAGCGCGCGCCTCGCCAGCAAAGGCCAGGACCAACCAGATCGTCAGAAACGCAAGAAGACTTCGCCACATCCTCCCAGCAAGCCCCAAGCCGGCCGACGGAGCAAGCACCGAAGTTCACCTCCCCGTCGGCGAAGGCCGACGGGGAGGTGACGCACAATCCGACTCCGCTCCCGCGTCCAAACCTGCAATCTTGCGTCGGCTCGACTCATCCGGGCTGTATCGGACTCCGCTGCATGACCGCCGCCTCCGCGCCCCGACGCTCCAACGCCGTGCTCGCCGCCTTCTCCGGCCCCTGCCTGCCGCTGGCGGCTTTCGGCGTGGCCCTGCCCGTCACCCTGCCGGAATTCTACGCCACATATGTCGGGCTTGAGCTGGGCATGGTCGCCGCCGTATTTATGGCCGTGCGTCTGATCGACATCGTCTTCGACCCCTTCATCGGCTGGGGCATGGACAAGACCAAGACCCGCTTCGGCCGCTACCGACCCTGGATGGCGGTTTCGACGCCGATGCTGATGCTGGCCGCCTTCATGATGTTCGTCGTGGTCGAACCCGGCGCACCGCCGGTCTATCTGTTCGGCTGGCTGCTGTTCCTCTACCTCGGCTTCTCCATCGGCACGCTCGGCCAGCTGGGCTGGGCGGCGGTCCTCGCGCCTCAGTACGATCAGCGCAGCCGCGTCTATGGCTGGTGGCAGGTGTTCAACATCATCGGCGTCGTGCTGATCCTCGTCTTGCCGACCATCGTGGTGAAGACGGGCGTCGGCGACTACGCCGACGGCGTGCGGATCATGGGCTGGGCCATCGTCATCGCCCTGCCCGTCACCATCGGCCTGGCCATGTTCGTCGTGCCCGAACCGGTGACCAAGGGGGACCAGCCGCATGGAAGCCTCGGCGCCTATCTGTCCCTGCTGGGCCAGAAGACGGTGCGAAAACTGCTCATCTCGGACCTGCTGCTCGGCGTGGCGCCCGGCATCACCGGTTCGCTGCTGTTCTTCTTCTTCGGCCAGGTCCGGGGCTACGACCACACCCAGGCCGGTCTGTTCATGCTGGTCTATTTCATCGCCGGCCTGTGCGGCGCGCCCTTCTGGGCCTGGTTCGCCACCCGCGTCGGCAAGGACCGGGGCCTGGCCGTGGCCAGCATCGTCTCGGCGGTCCTCTATGTCGGCGCCACCCTGGTCCCCGGCGGCAACTTCGTCCTGACGGCCGTGGTCATGTTCATCGCGGGCCTGCCCTATGCCGCCGGCCTGTTCCTGACCCGCGCCATGATGGCCGACGCCGGCGACGAGGAGCGGTTCAAGACCGGCGTTGATCGCACCGGCCTGATGCTGTCCATCCTGTCGGCGACGACCAAGATCGGCCACGTCGTCGCTCTGATCCCCTATTTCATCCTTCAGGCGGTCGGCTTCCGCGCCCTTCCAGGCCCGTCGGGCAACAGCGAGACCGCACTGCTGACGCTGCAGATCCTGTTCATCGCCGTGCCCGGCGTCCTGCTCGTCCTGGCCGGCTGGGTGCTGAAGGACTATCCGCTGACCCAGGCCCGCCACAACGCCATCCGCGAGAAGCTTGATGCGCGCGATGCCGAACCGACCGCGGTGCGCCTGTGAGACCGATAGACCGCCTGCTGGGAGTCATGGAGCGGCTGCGCGACCCCGACGGCGGCTGCCCCTGGGACGTGGAGCAGACCTTCGCCACCATCGCCCCCTATACGATCGAGGAGGCCTACGAGGTCGCCGACGCCATCGAGCGCAACGACCTGAACGAGCTGAAGGGCGAACTGGGCGACCTGCTGTTCCAGGTCGTCTTCCACGCCCGCATGGCCGAGGAACAGGGCCTGTTCGCCTTCGACGACGTGGTCACGGCCATCGCCGACAAGCTGGAACGCCGCCACCCCCACGTCTTCGGCGACGAAGCCCAACGGTCTTCAAAAGAACAGACCGTCGCCTGGGAAGCCATCAAGGCCGCCGAACGCAAGGACCGCAAGAAGCCCGGCGTCCTCGACGACGTCCCCGTTGGCCTGCCCGCCCTGACCCGCGCCGCGAAGCTCACCAAACGCGCCGGCCGCGTCGGCTTCGACTGGCCCTCGACCGACGAGGTGTTCGACAAGCTGGCCGAAGAGGTCGCGGAACTGCGCGTCGAGATCGCCGCCGGCGACATGGCCAAGGCGCGCGAGGAGTTGGGCGACCTGCTGTTCGTCGTCGCCAACCTGGCCCGCAAGCTTGACGTAGAGCCCGAGGATGCGCTCCGCGCCACCAACGCCAAGTTCGTACGCCGCTTCGGCTTCATCGAGGCTGAACTGGCCAAGTCCGGCCGCACCCCTGACCAATCGACGCTGAAGGAGATGGACCGCCTCTGGGACGCCGCAAAGGTCGCCGAGAAGGCCGGCTCGCCATCCTGAGCCGCCGCATGCCCTACGACCTGATCATCTTCGACTATGACGGCGTCGTCGCCGACAGCGAGGTGCTGAACAGCACCGTCATGGCCGAACAGCTGACCGCCATCGGCCTGCCCACCAGCCTGGACGATGTTCTCGCCGCCTATACGGGCAAGCGCTGGCGCGACAACCGGCCCGTAGTCGAGGCCGCCCTCGGCCGGCCTTGTCCCGAGGACTTCCACACCACCTGGTTCGCCACCTGCCGCGCCCGCGCGCCGATCCACCTCAAGCCCGTCCCCGGCATGATCGATTTCGTCGCCGCCCGGTCCGAGGCCCGCTGCATCGCCTCGTCCAGCGGCCCTGACTGGATCGGCGTCGGCCTGGACCTGTTCGGCCTGACCGATCATTTCGACGGCGCCGTCTTCACCGGCCTGGTGGTCGAGCGCGGCAAGCCCCATCCCGACATCTTCCTGCACGCCGCTGAAAACATGGGCGTAGACCCGGCCCGCGTCCTGGTGATCGAAGACAGCGAGGCGGGCGTCACAGCGGGCGTCGCGGCCGGGATGACGGTGGTCGGCCTGACGGCCGGCGGCCATATTCGCGACGGCCACGCCGAACGCCTGGTGGCGCGCGGCGCACACCACATCGCCGACAGCTACGCGGCTGTCGCGGCGTTCATGGATCGATAACGCCCGCCGCCACCCTCGGACAACGGGCGGCCTATAGGTATCGCAATTCCTGGAGGTCCACTTCGCGAATCATCTTGCGCGCGGCCACCTCGTCCAGTTGACGCGCCCGCGCCAACCGCCCCAGTTCTTCTCGCTCGGCCGCCAGACCGGCCAACCACAGTCGGCGCTCCACGGCGTCGATCTTGCGCGCCACGACCGCATCGTCCTCGTCGGTGCGGGTATGGGTCTCGATGCGGCGGCGATAGACCTCCATGATCCGACTGGCGACATCGGAATAGAGGTCGGGATTGGTCTTGCCCTCGGCCATGGCGTGCGAGGCGTCCTCGACGGCGCGCAGGGCGGCCGAGGCGGCGGCGACGCGGCCCCGGTCCTCCTCCCGTTCCTGCGACGGCTCAGGCGGGAGTTCGACCCCCTTCATCAACCGCGGCAAGGCGAAGGTCGCCACCAGCAACGAAACAATGATCACTCCCGCCGCCAGGAAGATGGCCAGGTTGCGCGAGGGCATCGGCGATCCGTCTCCCAGCACGAACGGCAGGGTCAATATCCCCGCGAGGGTGATGGCCCCGCGCACGCCCGCCAGCGACATGACCAGGGTCAGGCGCAACCCAACCTTGGCGGGCGGGCCGCGATGGCGCCGCCGGAACAGGGTCAGCTTCAGCGAGGTCCAGACCCAGACGAAACGCATGACCGCCAAGGCGGCGACGATGGCGAACACATAGACCGCCAGCCACCAGACTTCCGGCCGGCTGGTGCCCCGCACCACCTCGGCCGCCCGCGCCAGGATCGACGGCATCTGCTCGCCGAGGATGACGAAGATGATGCCATTGGCGACGAACTGCACCGTGTCCCACACCACGCCGCGCCGGATTCGGGTCATGGCCAGGGACTGACCGCCCACGCCGCCGCCCCGCTCAGTGAAACTCATGGTCACGCCCGCCGCCACGGCCGCCAGAATGCCCGAGGCGTGCAGTTCTTCAGCGACCAGATAGGCGGCGAAGGGGATCAGCAAGCTGACCAGGATTTGCGCCCCGACATCCTCGCCCCAGCGGCGGCTGACGAAACCCTTGGCGTAGCTTATGGCCATGGTGACCAGAACGCCGACCGCCACCCCGACCAGGGCCAGCCAGGCGAAGGATCCGATGGCGCTGCCGATCGAGAAGGCGCCGGTTGTCGCCGCGACCACCGCGATCCGCATGCAGGTCAGGCCAGTCGCGTCGTTCAACAGCGACTCACCTTCAAGGATATGCATCAGCCGTTTTGGAATCGGCGCCCGCGCGGCGATGGCTTGAACGGCGATGGGATCGGTCGGCGACAGGATGGCGGCCAGGGCGAAAGCCACCGCCAGCGGCATTTCCGGGATCATCCACCAGATCAAAAAACCCAGGCCGATGACGGTGAACAAGACCAGGCCCAGGGCCAGTTCCAGGATCACCGCCCGATCCCGGAACAGCGCCTCCTTGGGGATGCGCCATCCGTCCAGAAACAGCAGGGGCGGCAGGAACAGCAGGAAGAAGATGTCCGGCTCCATATCCACCGTCGTGCCGGTCGCCAGCACGATGGCGGCGCCCAGGCCGATCTGCACCAGAGGCAGGGCGATGCGTGTAATCCGCGCGACCGAGCCCGACACCACGACGGCCAGAAGCAGCAGCAGGACGGTCTCGATCAGATGCATAGGTCAGTCGGCCAGGTCGGGATACAGACGCTCGAATCGCCCCAAGGCCGCAGGGTGAAGCCTGACCGTGACGTGAGTGCGGCCGATGTCGTCCGTGTCGCGGAAGGTCACCCGGCCGTGCTCGTACAGCCAGGCCAGGGCCTCGCCCTGGTCGGGCTCCAGTGTCAGCCGGGTTTCGGGATCGTCGTCGATCAGGCCGGCGATGGTCTGGCGCAGGGGTTCGATCCCCTCGCCCGTCCAGGCCGAAACTGCGGCGGCCTCGCCCGTCTTCGCCAGACGTTCCGCCTGGCCCAACACGGCCTCACGTGCTTCCTCATCCAGCAGGTCGATCTTGTTCCAGACCTCCAGCACGCGACGGGTCTTGCCCTCGGGCGTCTCGATCTGTTTCAGCACCATCTCGACGTCCTTGGCCTGGGCGTCGCTGTCAGCCGAGGCGATGTCGCGGACGTGCAGGATCAGGTCGGCCTCGCCCACCTCTTCTAGGGTGGCGCGGAAACTCTCGACCAGTTCGTGCGGCAGGTCGGAGATAAAGCCGACGGTGTCCGCTACGATGGCGGGCCGGCCCTGCGGCAGACGGATGGTGCGCTGGGTCGTGTCCAGGGTGGCGAACAACAGGTCCTTGGCGAAGACCTCGGATCCGGTCAGCCGGTTGAACAGGGTCGACTTGCCGGCGTTGGTGTAGCCGACCAGGGCGATGGTCGGGAACGGGACCTTCTGGCGCTGCTTGCGGTGCAGGCCGCGCGTGCGACGCACCTCTTCCAGCTCGGCCTTCAGCCGCACGATCCGGTCGGCGATCAAGCGCCGGTCCAGCTCGATCTGGGTTTCGCCGGGACCGCCGGTCGAGCCGGTGCCGCCCCGCTGTCGCTCAAGGTGGGTCCAGGTCCGCACTAGGCGCGACCGCTCGTAGTCCAGCCGCGCCAGTTCGACCTGCAGCCGGCCTTCCTTGGTCCGGGCGCGGCGGCCGAAGATTTCCAGGATCAGGCCGGTGCGGTCGATGACCTTCACCTCCCACGCCTTTTCCAGATTGCGTTGCTGCACCGGGGTCAGGGCGTCATCGATGATGACCGCCTCCGCATCGGCCGCGCGGACCAGGGCGGCCAGTTCCTCGACCTTGCCGCTTCCGAACAGGGTGGCGGGCGTGGTCCCACGCAGTCGCACGATCTCTTCAGCGCGCACGTCAAGATCCAGCGCGCGGGCAAGGCCCACGGCTTCCTCAAGGCGCTCGCTTGCCAGCCGAGGGCTGTCTGAGCGTCGGTCGGAATGGATAACAACCGCCCGGATCAGCGGGACGGAGTGGTCGATCAGTTTGCTGGTCAATCAGTCTTCTTCGGCGTCGGGCTCGTACAGCTGCACGGGCGCGGACGGCATGATGGTGGATATGGCGTGCTTGTACACCAACTGGGACTGGCCATCGCGGCGCAGCAGCACACAGAAGTTGTCGAACCAGGTCACGATGCCTTGCAGCTTGACCCCGTTGACCAGGAAGATGGTCAGCGGCGTCTTGGTCTTGCGAACCGAGTTGAGAAAGGTGTCCTGAAGGTTCTGACGTTTGTCTTGCGACATGGCAGGTTTTTCCTGTTCTTGGTTGTTCGTCGCCGTGGGAGCGGCGTCGGGGCCGAAAGGCAGCCGAAGGCGACCTTAAACGCCGCCTAGTCGCACCCGCAACGGTGGATGACCGCTTTTTCTAGTTGGTCGCGATGATGTCGTTCTTCAAAATCCGTCAAGCCACGCGACGACCGCGAATGCACGCACCATGGAACCCCCCATGGTCCGTATGAGACAGTGCGATGTCCGTCACCCCTGCAGCGAACAAGATCGCAGAGATTACTGTCAGATCGTAATCGAACATCACCATCTCGCCCTTGGCCAGACTACGCAGGGCTCCAACGTTTGAAACCGTGGTGAAGTCCTCGCCGATGACGATGCGCCCGCCGGGAACGGACGCGTGACGCGGATCTCGATAGAGAGCGAACTGAAGCGTCACGAATCCACCGGACGCCAACCGCGCCATCAAGTCTTTCAGCAAAGGGTATCCGCGCTCCGGCGGTATATGCTGGAAGACGATCAGAGAGACAATCCAGTCGAAAGCACGATCAGGCAGTTCTCGGCCGAACATCGCCCCCTCCGGCACATTGCGACGCGCTTCAGCCAGCATCGAATCCGAGATATCGACGCCAAACGTATCGCCCGTGATGGCGGCCAAGGCGCGCGTCAACCGGCCGACGCCACAGCCGAAATCAAGCGCGGATTTTGGTGCGAAGTCGGAATAGCGTTCTTTCAGCCAGTCGGCCTCTTGCGCAATCCCGTGCGCGCCGCTCCGAAAGAAGTCGGCCAAGACCTCTTCGGTCAAGTTGTCTGATTTGAAGCGCGGGTCCGTCAGGACGCCGTAATACGGATTTGTACGCCCGATCTCTTCCCAATCGGCATCGGTGTCACGCGGCGTCGCGTCTGCGGCGGGTCGGCCGAACAGGGTCTTGAGCATTATTGTTCCTCAGACAGCGTCTCGCCGCGCCTGTTCAAGATAGAGCCGGCGCAGCTTGAGCGTGATTGGTCCCGGCTTGCCGTCGCCGATCTTGGTTCCATCTATCGAGATCGCCGGCGTGACGAAGGCGCCGGCGGCGGTGAAGAAGGCTTCACGCGCTCGCTTGGCCTCCTCGACGCTGAAGGGGCGTTCGTCCAGTTCGATACCGTGTTCCTTGATCAATGACATCAAGGTGGTGCGGGTGCAGCCCTTCAGGATATTGGCCTGGGTGTCGCGGGTTCGCAGCTTGCCGTGCTCATCGACGATCCAGGCGTTGGTCGACGAGCCTTCTGTCACCAGTCCCATGTCGTCCACCAGCCAGGCCTCATAGGCGCCGGCCTCGCGCGCCGCCTGTTTGGCCAGGATGTTGGGCAAGAGCCCGACCGTCTTGATGTCGCATCGACCCCAACGAATATCGGGCTGGGTCAGGACGGCGACCCCCTTCTGCGCCTGCGCCTCTCCGCGCACTGGCGAAATCGACTTGGCGGTGACGATGACGCTGGGCGGCGTGCCCTGTGCTGGGAACGGGTGGTCGCGGCGGGCCGTGCCGCGCGTGACCTGCAGATAGACGATGCCGTTCTTCACCCGATTGCGGCGGATGGTTTCGCGCAGAACCCGTGTCAGAGAAGCCACCGACATGGGGATGTCGATACGCAGTTCGTCCAGGCTGCGGTGCAGCCGCGTCATATGACCGTCGAAATCAGCCAGCCGACCGTCGAACACGGACCAGACCTCATAGACGCCGTCGGCGAACTGAAAGCCGCGATCCTCGATATGGACCACGGCCTGGCCATGCGGGCTGTAGGTTCCGTTGACATAGGCGACGCGGGACATCAGGCGAGGTCTTCCTCTTCTCCGCCGCGAGCGGGCGACACGCCCAGCGACTTGAGTTTGCGGTGCAGGGCCGAGCGTTCCATGCCGATGAAGGCGGCGGTGCGCGAGATATTGCCGCCGAACCGCATGATCTGGGCCGCC
>NZ_JAUSOE010000142.1 GCF_030656255.1 Brevundimonas sp.
CGCGGCCAGATGCGGACCTGGTCGGGCTTCTACGGCGACGTCTTCGCCTTCGAGGAGCAGAAGTATTTCGACATCAAGGGCAAGGCCACCGGCCTGTTCTCCCAGGCCATGATCGCGCCCGACCGCGCCATCCGCATCCCCCTGAACGAGAGCCAGGACGAGAACAGCCAGATCGAGGAATTCCTGCGCCGCTACAACGGCGAAGGCATCCAGCACATCGCCCTGACCACCGAGAACATCTTCGAGACGGTCGAGGCCATGCGCGCCCGCGGCGTCGACTTCCAGGACACCATCGAGACCTATTTCGAACTGATCGACAAACGCCTGCCCAACCATGGCGAGGACGTGGAGCGGATGCGCAAGAACCGCATCCTGATCGACGGTTCGGACGAGGAGGGCCTGCTGCTGCAGATCTTCACCCAGGACACCTTCGGTCCGATCTTCTTCGAGATCATCCAGCGCAAGGGCAACGAGGGCTTCGGCAACGGCAATTTCCAGGCCCTGTTCGACTCCATCGAACTGGACCAGATCCGTCGCGGCGTCATCAAGGTCGACGCCTGAATGCGGATGCGGCCGCCGACTTGGCTGCCCTGGCTCGGCCCGGTCCTCGCGGCCGGCGCCGGGGCCCTGGCCGGGGAGTTCTGGCTGGGCGGCGGATTCTGGACGGTGCTGCTCGCCGCCCTGATCTGCGGCTTCGCCCCCATCCTCGGCTATCGCCTATGGAAACGGTTGCATCATCGGGGGTGAGGTTCTCCGCCCCACTCCCCCACTCTCGTCATCCTCGGGCTTGACCCGAGGACCGGGCGTGCCGCCGCATTGCGACCAAGGCGACGCACAGCCCGCCCAACACCTGATCCTCAGGTCAAGCCCGAGGATGACGGGGAATAAGGCATTCCCTCCCAATTCCGCCCATTACGACACTGATAAATCACACCTTTTCAGATTTTTGTCGCAATCGACCTGACACGCCCCGACGCCCGGTTAGAATGGCGATCTCAATCGGGGAGCCGGCCATGATGCGGACTGCACTAACTGCACTGTGTTTCTTCGGCCTGATGGCCGGCGTCCAGGCCCAAGCCCAGGACGCCCCCCGCTGGTCCCTGGCCATCCACGGCGGCGCGGGCGTCATCGAGCGGTCCAGTCTGACGCCTGAACAGGACGCCGCCTATCGCGCGTCGCTGCAACGCGCGCTGGACGCCGGTTCCGCCGTCCTGACACAGGGCGGCTCGGCGCTGGACGCGGTCCAGGCCGCCGTCCAGCTCATGGAGGACGATCCCCTGTTCAACGCCGGGCGCGGCGCCGTCTTCACCGCCGCCGGCCGCAACGAGCTGGACGCCGCCGTCATGAACGGCGCGGACCTGACCGCCGGCGCCGTCGCCGGCCTGACCACCACCCGCCACCCCATCGCCGCCGCCCGCGCCGTGATGGAACAGTCGCCGCACGTCATGCTGATCGGCCCCGGCGCCGACGCCTTCGCCGCCCAGGCCGGTCTGGAACAGGTCGATCCGGCCTTCTTCTTCACCGAACGCCGCTGGCAGGGACTGATCAAGGCCCTGACCGAGGCCGGCCTGCCGATCCCGGAACGTCCCGCCGGCGCCCCCGCGCCCGGAGCGCAAGCGGCCCCCCACGCCAGCGTCGCCCCGCCGCTGAACGAGAAGAAGTTCGGCACCGTCGGCGCCGTGGCCCTGGATAGCCAGGGTCGCCTCGCCGCCGCCACCTCGACCGGCGGCATGACCGCCAAACGCTGGGGCCGGGTCGGCGACGTGCCGATCATCGGCGCCGGCACCTACGCCTCCAACGCCGACGGCTGTGCGGTCTCGGCGACGGGCTCGGGCGAGTATTTCATCCGCTCCACCGTGGCCCGCGATATCTGCACCCGCACCGCCGACGGCGCCACCGTCCAGGCGGCGGCCGACGCCGAGATCGCCGACGTCGGCTCGATCGGCGGCGACGGCGGTGTCATCGTCATGGGCCTGACCGGAACCCCGGCCTTCGCCATGAACACCTCGGGCATGTATCGGGGAGCGGTGTCTTCGACGGCCGCCGCGCGCGTCGCGATCTATGCGAACGAAGAGGGAGAGAAAGAGTGAGCATTCTTCGCCAGGGCCTGGTTGGTGTGCTCGCCAGCCTCACGTCAATGTGTGCCGCCTCCGATGTCGCCTACGCCGCGCAGGCATTTGGATCGCGCACTGTGGTCGTTTCTTCCGTCCGCGCCGAATTTGAGCCCGACGCCGAGCCGACGAGCAACTGGCCAGCCTTCCAGAAGCAGCTTGAGGAACTGGTGGCGCGCCCGGCGACCGAAGATCGCGCCGTCATCGATGAGGTGCACGCAATGGGGAGAGCCGCCCCTCCTCCATTCCTGATGGAAATGGGTAAGCGGCTGGCGCGCACAAATCCCTCAGAAGGGGCCTATTGGTATCGGTTGGGATGGGTTCAGTCCCTCTACACGGAGGGGCGATGCAAGGACCGGTCCGCGCGCGGCGGAGTGACAATCGCCTATATGATCGTGGCGAGAGATCAAGCAGCCGTTCAAGCCGTTGACGCGCCAGAACTTCGTTTGCCCGCCTTGGAACGGGTACTACAGGAAGGCGGCCAGGCCGAGGGATCCAGAGCAAGCGCGTGGTGGCTTTGTTCACATGGAATGCAGGCCATGAGAGCTGGGATGTCCGGCGCTACGGAGCTTTCACTATCAGATTGGTTCGCTTCAGAAGATGATGCCCAGCGAACGGCCACCGAGGCCAAGCTGGCCGACGGACTTAAACAGTTGATGGCGCGAGACCGGGCCGCATTGGAAACACCTCAGCCATGACCGACGACGAACTGACCGTGATGGCCGAAGAAGAGCTGGACGCCGCCTGCGCCATGCCCTTCTTCGAGCTGAAGAAGATCACCCCCTGGGGCGACTCCTATGTCGGCTTCGCCCCGTCGGGCCGCGAGGTCGAGGTCGAGCGCCGCTATCTGTGGGCGGTCGAACCCGCAGGCGGAGTGGTGGTCGAAGTCGAGGTGCGCGATCCCGCCGCCCGCGCCGGCGCCGAGGCCAAGGCCCTGCTCACCGAACAGCGTTAACCTTTTCCTTGGCCAAGCTTCGCCGCTGCGGCATGATGGGGCGAGTGGGGGGATGACAATGTTGCCGGCACAAACCGACTTTCCCGCAGAGGCTATGACAACGCCCGTAGTCTGGGATAGCGCGACCGCCGTCATCCTTTCGGTCCTGAGCGCCGTGGCGGCGGCCGTCATTGCGAACTGGCTGGGCGTAAACGGCGAGCGCCGGCGACAGGACGTCACCCTGGTCGCGATCATCACGCGTAAGTACGAAATCATCCTGCAGGCGTCAGAACGTTCGATTCGCGCCGTCGGCGACGGAGAGCCGGCGGCGCGGGAGCTTGTGGCGGCCGTCCGGCGCGAACTGGGATCTGTCCTGACACTCTGTTCCGGTCTTCCGCTCAAGAAGCTGGACGATGCGCTGGAAGGCAAGGCGGCCGACAAGCCCAAGCCAAAGCCCCCGGAACCAAGCCCGCCCCCGGTGCGACCCGTCCCGATCAGTTACAAGCTGGAAGAGGCGAAGGTTCTCACGTCCGGCCTCTGCGGAACGGGAGTCGAGGACGGCTATGTCGTGACGGAGGCCGCGCCCCCCCCCACCGCCCGCGCCCCCGCCCTGCCCGTCTCCGCAAGAGCTTGTGGCGGCCCATCGCATCCAGATCCGGCAAGCGATCGAGGCCTTCCACATCTATTGGAGCGATCGAGACAGCCGGATTTCAGAACTCACGGCCCTTCAGAACGCCTTCGCGACGACCCTGCCGCCCAAGGTGGACAAGGGCGACGCCCCGCCCATCCGGCGCCCCTGACCACCGGTCTGTTTCCCCCGCCGCGAATTCGGTCTAGGCCTTGGGCATGAAACTCGCCTCGCTCAAGCACGGCCGCGACGGCCGCCTCGTGGTCGTCTCTCAGGACCTGAACTGGTTCACCGACGCCTTCCTGATCGCCCCGACCCTCCAGGCCGCCCTGGACGACTGGGACCGTTGCGGTCCCCGGCTTCTGGCTTTGGCCGAGAGCCTGGAACACGAGGCCGTGCCGCGCGGCCGGTTCCGCGAGCACGAGGCGGCCTCGCCCCTGCCCCGCGCCTATCAGTGGGTCGACGGCTCGGCCTATGTGAACCACGTCGAACTGGTGCGCCGGGCGCGCGGCGCCGAAATGCCCGCCAGCTTCTGGACCGATCCCCTGATGTACCAGGGCGGCTCCGACGGCTTCCTGGCGCCGCGCGATCCCATCCCCCTGGCCGACCCCGCCTGGGGCTGCGACCTGGAGGCCGAGATCGTCGTGGTCGTCGGCGATGTGGCCCAGGGCGCGACGCGCGACGAAGCCCTGGCCGCCATCCGCCTGGTCGGCCTAGTCAATGACGTGTCGCTGCGCAACCTGATCCCGGCCGAACTGGCCAAGGGGTTCGGCTTCGTCCAGTCCAAGCCCGCCAGCGCCCTGTCGCCCGTCTTCGTCACGCCCGACGCCCTGGGCGACCGCTGGAAGGACGGCAAGCTGCATGGCGCACTGACGGTCCAGTTGAACGGCGCCGACTTCGGCAAGGCCGACGCCGGGGTGGACATGACCTTCGACTTCGGAACCCTGATCGCCCACCTGGCCAAGACCCGCTCCCTGTCGGCCGGGACGATAATCGGTTCGGGCACGGTGTCGAACCGCGACGCCGACGGCGGCCCCGGCAAGCCGGTCTCCGACGGCGGCCTGGGCTATTCCTGCATCGCCGAGGTCCGCACGGTCGAGACGATCCTGCGCGGCGCCGCCGAGACCCCCTTCCTGGTCCATGGCGACACGGTCCGGATCGAGATGCTGGACGACCACCATCACTCGATCTTCGGCGCCATCGAACAGACAGTGCAGCCGCTTCCGCGCGAGGCCTGACCGCGTTAGGCTGCATCGTCGGCCTCCGGGGGGAGGCTCTGGAGAAACGACATGCCGCCCGAGAAACTGATTCCGCTGCTGGTCTTCCCGGTGGTGCTGATTCTGGTGCTGCTGAAGAACCGGCGCAAACGGCCGTTGAAACCGCAGTTCCTGTGGATCATGCCCGCCATCGTCGTGCCGCTGATCGGGCTGGGCATCTGGGGTTCGACCTACAGTCCCCGCGCCGTCCATGCCCCGTTCGGCCCCGACGCCTGGGCCGTGCTGGCCCTCGGCGCCGTCCTGGGTGGCGTCGCCGGGTGGTATCGCGGCAAGACTGTCACCATCGAGAAGGAGCCGGACGGCTCCCTGATGGCCCAGGCCTCGCCTCTGGGTCTGATTCTGCTGGTGGGCCTGTTCGCCGGCCGCGCCGCCCTGCGCGACCTGATCGAAACCCACGCCGCCGCCTGGCATCTGAACGCCCTGGCCGTCACAGACGCCTTCCTGGTCTTCGCCATGGGGCTGATCGTCATGCAGCGGGTCGAGATGTACATCCGGGCCAAACGGGTGCTGGCCGGCGGGACCGACAGCCATGTCGAGGTGGCGGCGTGATGCAACGCTCTAACTAAAGCCGCCTAGGCGAAGCTCCGCGCCTGATCGCGTTCCACGTAAACTTCATGATGCGATGAAGACCCTCTGGACCCGGCTCATGCCCTTGTGGCATGAGACCGGCTCCGCTGCGGGCGTGGTGGAATTGGTAGACGCGCTGGACTCAAAATCCAGTTCCGAAAGGAGTGCCGGTTCGACCCCGGCCGCCCGCACCACCCTTCTTGTCGATGAGCCTCACCGCACCCAGACGGCGCTCTAACGAAGACGGCCCGCCCCGGAGCCAGCAGGTTCGGCACGCGTTCGCGCCGGAGCCAGACAGGTTCGGAACGGGCCGTGAATGATCGGTACGAATACTAAAATCCGACCAGCCGATATATTGGCATTAAGTCGCATTCTTGAAAAGTCCCCCAGACGGGTATGACAGTTCGAGACGAAGAGGCCGGCCGATCAACCCAGTTCGCGATGGAAGAAGCCCGCCACATCGGCCAGGACCGTCGCCTTCTTGCGGAACAGGGGCGAGAAGGTCGCGATCAGGTCGGCGTGGTCCAGACCGGGATAGAGTTTGGCCTCGGACCGGCCGCCGACCGCCTTCATCCTCTGATCCAGAATGGTCGTGTCCTCGGCATGGACCACGACGTCGGCCGTGCCGTGACCCAGCCAGATCGGCGGGGCGTCGGGCCGAACGAAGGTGACGGGCTGGGTCAGGGTCGGATCCGGAGCGCGGCCGAAGGCGTTCCGGGACGCCCCCACATCGAACGGTAGAAAATCATAGGGCCCCGCAAGACCGGCCGCCGCCTTGATCAGGCCGGGACGCCCGACCGCCTGCATATAGCGGCGGTCCAGGGCGATCATCAGGGCCAGATGGGCGCCGGCCGAATGGCCCGACACCCCCAGCCGCTCAGGATCGCCGCCATAGGCTGAAGCCACATCGGCGGCCTTGGCCGTGGCGGCGGCGGCGTCTTCGATAAAGGCGGGAAAGACCACCAGGGGCACGACCCGGTAGTCGGGCAGGGCCACGACGAAGCCCTGGGCCGCCAGGGCCTGCGCCGCCCAGCCGTAGAGGTCGCGCGACCCCGAGTCCCAGCCGCCGCCATAGAAGAAGACCAGGATCGGATAGGTCCCCGGCGCGGTCGGGGCGTAAAAATCCAGCTTCTGCCGAGGATCGTCGCCATAGGCGATATCGCGCGCCACCCGTCGCACGCCTCCGTCCCTCGGCCCCAGACTGTTAAGCAGGCCCAGAGGCGAACAGGCGCCGGCCATCAGACCCACAATGGGCGCCAACAGGCCACGGCGGGTCATGCGATACAGTCCATGACTTCCAATACGTCGTCGCCCGGCGTTCGGCCCAAACCCATCGCAGATTTATCGCGCGCCGGCGATCAACCGGCCGCAGTTCGCGTCCTCGGCCAGGCCCGGATCGACGAAGGCGAACAGGGCGGTGACCGGCGCGACAACCGCGCCCAGAAGACCGGCAAGCCCGCCTTGGCCGACCAGGGCCCGAACATCGACCCCGATCTGGGGCGCGGTCAAGGCGCCCTTGACCGTGATGGGCGCCCAGACGCGCAGCAGGCGCGGCTTCTTGGATTCGCCTTCGACGCGCAGGTTCAGGGTCTCGGCCCCCAGGTCGATCGTGCCCGTGCCCTGGGCCAGGACGACATCGGTGTCTATGACCAGGGTCTTGGCGGTGGCCGTGCCGCCCCTCACATCGAAATCGGCGACGGCGCATCGGATCTGGGCCGTCGACTGGTCGCCACGCAACAGCTTCAGCAGGCCTGCGCTGGCGTTGATGCCCAACAACTCGGCGAAGGCCGCCCGCATCTGACCGTCCGGCACCACCAGGCTGAGCGAACCTTTGGACGCGGCCGCAAAATCATGAATCGAGGCGCCGGGTCCCTCCAGCCGCGCACGGCCCAGGGCGCGTCCGGTCAGGGGGGATGTGCCGTCACGCGCGGGTATGATGGATTCCAGCGGATAACCGGCCAGGCGGAAATCGACGACGCTGTAGGGGGTGTCGCGCGTTGCATTGATCCGGGCCGTACCGTTCAGTTCGCCCCGATTGAAGTTGAAGCTGACGGGGTCGAGATTGAGAATGCCGTCCTTCAGCTCCGCCCCCAGGTTCACCGCCCGCACATCCAGATCGTTGGCCTTCACAGCGACGGCGCGATAGGTCAGGCTTCCATCCATAGCCCGCAGACGTTCGGTCTGTAGCGGCGCGTCGGGCAGCAATTTGCCGCCGACGGCCACAGGCGCTTCGGTATTGGATCCCGCCGCGTTGGTCACGGTGCGGGCGCCCAGGACGGCGGCGAGGTCGTCGATGTCGAGGCGGCGCGACGTCAGTTTCGCGTCAACGCGCAACCGCTCGGCCGCATCGATCCGCACGTCGCCGGACAGGTCCGAAGCCCCAACGCGGCCGTCAAAATCATTGAAGGTCCAGACGTTCTCGTCCCGCTTCAACGCGCCCGCCAGGCGATAGGGCGGGGTGTTCGGCAAGGCCACGCCCGTCAGCAGATAGAGGTCCGACAGGTCGCGCCCCTGCAAGGTCAGGGTGGCGTCGAACCGACCCAGGTCGAACGGCCGGGTGACGGCCCCCTTGGCGGTCAGGCTGGAGCCCGCGCCGCTCACGCTCGCCTCGAAGTCATAGGGTCGGTCACGCCGGATATCGATGAAGGGACCGCCCTGGACGCGCAGCGTCAGGGGCGAACCATTGACCTCGCCTTCGCCGTCCAGCACGAAACCGGCGTCGCCGCCCTGCCCCTCGCGCGCATCGACCTTAGCCTCCAGTTTCAGCCCCCGCCGCTGCTCGTCGAACACCAGGCGGCCGTCGGTGATGACCAGTTGCTGGATGACAGGCAGTTTCATCCCCTCGCCCGTGTCCGGCTTGTCGGGATTCAGGTCCCAGCTGTTGCGACCGTCCTTATCGGTGATCAGCACCACCTGGGGGCGGGTGAAGCTGAGCAACGGCATTTCGAACTGGCCGGCGAGCAGTTTGCGCAGCCGCACCGAGGCGCGGATTTCGTCCACATCCGCCGTGTTGCGATCCCGCGCCCACTGCGGCCCGCCGATCTTGAGACCGCGCACCACCGCAGACGGCGTCCAACTGAACAGATTGACGTCCAGGTCGCCCTGAAGCGCGATGTCGCGATCATACTCGGCCGAGGCCCAGCGCCCAATCGGGCCGCGCAGCATGTTCCAGTCGAACAGGATCAAAGCCAGGACGACCAGGCCGATCAGCAACAGGCCGACGCCCCCCGCCCAGGCTTCGGCGCGACCAGGGCGTCGAACGGCGGCGTAGACCGGGTCATTGAGCCGCACCCAATCATGAAAGGCTCGCGCGCGAACAACGGCCGGATCGACGGCCTTGCGGCGCAGGTCCGACCACAATTCGTTCCACTTCAGCATCTTGGCCAAACAATCGGCTCCGTGAGCCAGACACAACGCGCAAGTCGCGGTTTGGAGCCGTCCGGTCCCTCCCGACTTCGCTTGGCCAATAATTTCGTCAGTTATGCGCCCAGTTGTCGCAAAAACTTTACAACGCAGAAAATCGGCGCATATTTCATCAGAGCCCTGATCTTAATTCAGGCCCCAGGAGGATGCCCGATGACCCGCTCAATGACCCGATTTGTATCGCCCGCGCTGATTCTCGCCGCCATTGCGGCGACCGCGACGCCCAGCCTGGCCCAGACGGCCAAGCCGCAGCGCGCCGAATCCCAACAGATCGTCATGATCTGCGCGACCGACGCGGCCACCCGTCGCGCCTACCAGCGCGAGTTCGGCGTTCAGCCGGTCTTCGTCAGCGCACGCGAAACCTTGAACGCCCGTTCGAACGGCGAAACCTGGTCCACGCCGCGCTGCATGACGGCGCGCGAATACGCCCGTCTGAACCAACTGGCCGAAACCCGCGCGGGTCTTTAACGGAAAAGGGCGCGGCCTTTCGGCCGCGCCCCTTACGCTCCCGCTTGACCGGCCGGCTTACTGGGCCGGGGTCAGGTATTTGTTGAGCCAGCCGAACACCTCATCGTGCCATTGCAGGCTGTTGGCCGGCTTCAGCACCCAGTGGTTCTCGTTCGGGAAGACGATCAGGCGGCTGTCGATTCCCCGACGCTGCAGCGCCGTATAGGTCGACAGGCCCTGGGCGGTGGGAATGCGGAAGTCCAGGTCGCCCTGCACCACCAGCATCGGCGTCTTCCAGTTTTCGACGTGGTTGGCCGGGTTGAACTTCTGATAGCCCTCGGGCTTGTCCCACGGCGTGCCGCCGTATTCCCACTCGGTGAACCACAGCTCCTCGGTCGAATAGCCCATGGCGAAGGTGTCGAAGACGCCGTCGTGGTTGACCAGGCACTTGAATTCATTGGACCAGTTGCCGGCGATCCAGTTGATCATATAGCCGCCGTAGGACGCGCCGAGGGCGCAGGCGTTGTCGCCGTCCAGGAAGGCGTATTTCTGCTGCGCGGCGGTCCAGCCCTTCTGCAGGTCTTCCAGCGGGCGGTCGCCCCAGTGCTGGCTGATGGCGTCGGTGAAGGCCTGGCCGTAGCCGGTCGAGCCGTGGAAATCGATCATCACCACCGCATAGCCGGCGCCCGCATAGGTCTCCGGGTTCCAGCGATAGGACCAGCCGTCGCCGAACGAACCCTGGGGTCCGCCGTGGATCAGGAAGGCGACCGGGTATTTCTTGCCTTCCTCATAGCCGACCGGCTTGATGACATAGCCGTGGACCGTCTCGTTGTTCCAGCCGGGGAAGCTGAACTGCTCGTATTCGCCGAAGGCCTTGGCGTCGAAGGCGGGGTTGGCCTGGGTCAGGCGGCGCGGCATTTCGCGACCCAGATAGGTCTTGAAATACAGGTCGCTGGGCGACTTCAGACTATCCTGGGCGAAGACGAAGCCCGACGGCGTCTGCTGGAAGGCAGAGACATGGCCGGGGCCGGTGACCGGGGTGACGACGCCGTTGCGCGTATCCACCGCGAACAGTTTGGTCGAACCGACGTCGCCGGCGGTCGTGTACAGGGTCTGGCCGTCGCGCGACCATTGCAGGGTGTCGGCCGAACGGTCCCAGTTCGACGCGATCTCGCGCTTCTGACCGCTCTGAACATCCATCAGCACGATCTGGTAGCGATCGGCCTCAAAGCCGGGCCGCGCCATGGCGCGATAGGCCAGGGTCCGGCCGTCCGGCGAAAACACCGGACCCGCGTCCCAGGCCGGATTGTCCGACGTCAGATTGGTGAAGGTCCCGTCGCCCGTCAGGCCGTTGGTCCGCCACAGGTCGAAATTGGTGCTCCACGGCTCGGTCTTGCCGGCCAGACGGGCCGAGAAGACGACGGAATCCCCTGCGGGGGTGAAGACGAAGTCGCTCTCGTCGCCGAACGGCTTGGAGGGCGTGTCCCCGTCAAAGCCCTTGGTCACCCAGACGGGGGAACCGGTCGCCTGGCCGTTGCGGCCGATGGATTGGACAAACAGATGGTTCTGGGTGTGGTCGTTCCACGTATCCCAGTGGCGCACGAACATGCGGTCATAGACCTGGCCGGTCGTTTTCCGCTCGGCGGCGGCCTTGGCCAGTTCGACCGAGGCGTTCAGGTCGGCCGCGTTCGGATAGACGGCCAAGGACACCGCCACCTTGTCGCCCGTCGGGCTGATCCGATAGGCGTTCACGTCCAGGGGCAGATTGGTCACCTGCACCGGCGTCGCCGTGGGCGAGGCCACACGCCAGACCTGGCTGGCGCCCGACTTGCCCGACAGGAAATACAGATTGCCGTCCCCGCCCCAGCGGGCGGTGTTGGCGCCCTGGTCCGAAATGGCCAGGCGGCGCGGGGCGACGTCCGGCGTATTCAGATCCAGGATCCACAGGCTGCCGGCGCGGCGGTTGGCCTCCACGTCCGTGGTCGTGACCGAATAGACCACATAGCGGCCGTCCGGCGACACCTGCGGATCGCCCAGCCGATTGGCCGTGATCATGTCGCGATAGGTGAAGGCGTCCGGCGTCGCGGGCGCGGCCGGAACCGGCGCGGGCGGAACCTGGGGCAGGGCCGGGGCGGCGCTCATCAGGGCGCCCGACAAGGCGATCCCCGCGACGGCGGCGGACAGGAGAGAACGGTGACGCATGGGGCATTCCTCGCAAAGCTTGCTGGCGCGAGGCGTAGCACCCCCCTTCGCCAGGCGAAAGTTGCTGCGCGCAGGCGACTTAGCTAAGATGGATAGACCAAGGAGCGAGAGATGACCGTCGTCACCGTCCATCACGCCAAGACCCACCTCTCCAAACTGATCGCCGCCGCCGAGCGCGGCGAAGAGGTCGTCATCGCGCGCGGCGACAAGCCGGCGGTGCGGATTGTGCCGTTCGAGCCCAAATTCACCACGCCCGTCGCTCCCCGTTTCGGGGCGCTGCGCGAAGAAGGTCGGTTCGACGACAGCTTCTTCGCCCCTCTGCCGGAGGAGGAGTTGCGTCTCTGGGAAGGGCGTGAGGATTGAGCCTTCTGCTCGACACACACGCCCTGCTGTGGCTGGCGTTCGGCGACGAGCGCCTGCCCCCGCGTGTTCGTGCACGCCTGGAAGACCGGTCGGTCCCGATCTATGTCAGCGCAGTTTCCGCCATCGAGGTCGCGATCAAGCACCGGATCGGCAAACTGCCGCAAGCCGGTTCGATAGCGCGAGACTTCGGCGGCGCGGTCACCCGCCTGGGCTTGCAGGGGCTGCCGATCTCCATCGCCGAGGCGGAACTGGCCGGACGGATGGACGGCGACCATCGCGATCCCTTCGACCGCCTGCTCATCGCCCAAGGTCTGCTCAACGATCTGACGCTGGTCTCCAACGAAAAGCTGTTCGACAGTTTCGGGGTCGCCCGGATCTGGTGATCCGTCTGCGCGGCGCGCTTCATCTTGCCCCCTTTCCCCGAACCGGCGACAAGCGGATCTTCATGGATTCCGCTTCGCTCTCCCTCCGACGTCCTGCCCAGGCCTCTCCGCACATCGTCGATGTGCTGATCGCCGAGCGCGCGCCGCGTCTGACCGCCTCGCCGTTCTGGCCGGCGGCGCGGCCGGTCCTGTATTCCGTGCTGAACTACAAGGCGGCGGTGCGGATGGCCGACGCCATCCGGGACCTGTCGGGGGCCGAGACCCTGGACTATGTCTCGGACCTGCTGCGGCTGAAGGTGACGACGGTCCATCTGGACCGCCTGCCCGCCACCGGCCGCTGTCTGGTGGTGTGCAACCATCCGACCGGGATCGCGGACGGGGTCGCGGTCTATGATGCGATCCGGCGGCGACGCCCCGACGCCGTCTTCTTCGCCAACGCCGATGCGATCCGCGTCTCGCCCCGCCTGGCCGAGACCATCATCCCGGTGGAATGGGTCCACGACAAACGCACCCGCGAAAAGACCCGCGCCACCCTGAACGCGGCCAGGGACGCCTTCGAGGCCGAACGCTGCGTCGTCATGTTCCCCGCCGGCCGCCTGGCCCGCGAGAAGAACGGCAAAGTCGTCGATCCCGAATGGGCGCCGACCGCCGCCTCCCTGGCGCGGAAATACGACGCGCCGGTCATCCCCATGCACGTGACCGGCCCCTACAGTCGGCTATTCCACCTGTTCGACAAGATCTCGCCCGAGCTGCGCGACGTGACCCTATTCCATGAGTTGCTGAACAAGGCCGGCAAGCCGTTCACCGTCGCCGTCGGTCAGCCCATCCCGCCCGACCGGCTGGACGTTGACGCCGCCAAGGCGACCCTGGCGTTGAAAGCCTTCACCGAACAGACCCTGGCGGCCGATCCCGACGCGGTGTTCCAATGAAGATTGAACTTCCCGACGCCGACGCCACCACCGCCCTGGGCCAGACCCTGGCCCCCCTGCTGGAGGCCGGCGAGGCCGTCCTGCTGTACGGGCCGCTGGGCATGGGCAAGTCCACCCTGGCGCGCGGCCTGATCCGCGCCCTGACCACGCCGGACGAGGACGTGCCCAGCCCGACCTTCACCCTGGTCCAGTTCTATGAATCCGACCCGCCCGTCGCCCATTTCGACCTCTATCGCCTGACCCGGCCCGAAGAAGCCTTCGAGATCGGCCTGGACGAGGCGCTGGACGACGGGTTCGCCCTCATCGAATGGCCCGAACGACTGGGCGAGGATCCAGGGCGGTTCCTGGGGCCGGACCGGCTGACCATCGTACTGGCGGAAGACGGTGACGGCCGGGTTGCGACCGTTTCCGGCGCAGGGGCATGGGACGCCAAGCTGAAGGAATTGCATGTCTGATCGCGAAACCCTCCGTCTCGATTTTCTGAAGGCCGCCGGCTTGGACCAGGCGGCGCGCGCGCCCTTGCCCGGCGACGCTTCGACCCGGCGTTATGAGCGGCTGACCACGGCCGACGGGGCGTCCCTGATGCTGATGGACCAGGCCCCGGCCGCCGAGAGCCCGCCGGCCGATCCGGCCTGGACCCCGGCCCAGCGTCAGGCCGCCGGCTGGAACGCCGTCGCCCGCCTGTCCGCCGGCCGGATCGAGGCCTTCGCCGCCGTGGCCGCCCATCTGAAGTCTCTGGGCCTGTCCGCCCCGGAGATCCCGGCGCTGGACGCCGCCAACGGCCTGGCGGTGCTGGAGGATTTCGGAGACGCCCTGTTCGCCCGCGTGATCGAGGACGGCGCCGACGAGACGCCGCTGTATCTGGCCGCCATCGACGCCCTCGCGACCCTGCACGACGCCGGGAATCCGCCGCACACCCTGCACGGCCCCGGCGGCGACTGGCCGTTGCTGACCTATGACGAGACGGCGCTGCAGGGCGGGGCGGATCTGTTCGTCGAATGGCTGCCTCGGTTCGACGAACGCGTCGCCTTCGACGCCGTCGCCGTGGCGGAGTGGCGCAAGGCCTGGGCGCCCCTGGTCGCCTCGGGCGCAGCCGGCGCCTCGGTCATGGCCCACCGCGACTATCACGCCGAAAACCTGATCTGGCTGCCCGAGCGTGAAGGCCCCGCCCGCGTCGGCATGATCGACTTCCAGGACGCCGTTCGCGCCCACCCCTCCTGGGACCTGCACTCCCTGCTTCAGGACGCCCGCCGCGACGTGTCGCCGGCGCTGGAGGCCGAGGCCCTGGACCGCTATTTCGCTCTGCGGCCCCAGGTCGACCGCGCCGCCTTCATGGCCGACTACGCCGGGCTGGCCGCCCTGAACGAGGCGCGGATCATCGGCATCTTCGCCCGGCTGATCGCCCGCGACGGCAAGCCCCGCTATCGTCAGTTCCTGCCGCGCATGTGGCGGCATCTGAACGCCAATCTGGAACAGCCGACCCTGGCGCCCGTCGCCCGCTGGTTCGACCGCCATGTCCCTGCCGAGGTGCGCGCATGACCGCTCCCAAGACCGCAATGGTGCTGGCCGCCGGCCTGGGCACCCGCATGCGTCCCCTGACCGACGACCGGCCCAAGGCCCTGGTCGAGGTCGGCGGCCGCGCCCTGATCGACCATGTGCTGGACAGACTGGCGGACGCGGGAGTCGAGCAAGCGGTCGTCAACGTCCACTGGTTCGCCGACCGGCTGGAGGCCCATCTGGCCGCACGTGGACGCGGTCCACGGATCATCATCTCCGACGAACGCGCCGAACTGCTGGAGACTGGCGGCGGCTTGAAGAAGGCCCATCCACTGCTGGGCGAGGATCCCGTCTTCGTCGCCAACATCGATAGCGTCTGGATCGACAGAGGCGACGCCCTAACCGATCTGATCCGCCTGTGGAACCCGGACACGATGGACGCCGCCCTGCTGCTGGCCCGCCGCGAGGGCTCCATCGGCTTCGAGGGCGACGGCGACTTCTTCCTGGCCGAGGATGGGGCGCTGACCTTCCGCAGCGACGCCCCGTCCGCCCCCTTCGCCTATATGGGCGTGCACATCACCCGCCCCGGCTATGCCGACCACGGCCCCGACGGCCCCTTCTCCCTCAGCCCCCTGTGGCGTAAATCCGCCGCTGAAGGCCGCCTCTACGGCTGCGTCCTGGACGGCGACTGGATGCACGTCGGCGATCCCCAGGCGCGGGATCAGGCCGAGGCGAAACTGGCGGGAGACGCGTGAGCGCGTTCGATCCGTTCACGGCGTCCAGCCCCCGCTGGTACGCCATCCCCGCCCACCGGCCCTTCCTCGAAGACCTGGCCGCCGGCGTCCTGGCCTGGCTGGGCGATCTGCCGCCCGAGACCCTGTCCGACGCCACCATCCTGCTGCCGAACCGGCGCGCCGCCCGCGCCTTCACCGGCGCCCTGTCGAAACTGTCGCAGGGCCGCCCCATCCTGCTGCCCCAGGTCCGGCCGCTGGGCGATCTGGAGGAGGACGAGCCCCCCTTCACCCCCGGCGCCCTAGGCCTCGATCTGCCGCCCGCCATCCCCGCCCTGACCCGCCGGTTCGAGATGGCGCGGATGATCGTCGAACAGTTCGACGACAGCCTGACGCCGATGCGCGCCCTGGATCTGGCGGATGCGCTCGGCGGTTTCCTCGATTCCTGCCAGCTGGAAGAGGTTCCGAACCCCGAACGGATCGCCACCCTGGTCGACGGCGAAATGGCCGAACACTGGGAACGCTCGGCCGAGTTCCTGGGGCTCGCCGTCACCGCCTGGCCGAAGCGCCTGGCCGAACTGGGTTTGGTCGATCCCGCCTGGCGCCGCGCCACCCTGCTGCGCCGCCTCGCCGAACTGTGGGACCACACGCCCCCGACCCAGGCCGTCATCGCCGCCGGTTCGACCGGCACCGTCCCCGCCGCCGGCGACGTGCTGAAGGCCGTGGCCCGGGCGCCGCTGGGCTGCGTCGTCCTGCCGGGACTGGACCTCGATCTGGATGCGGCGGTCTGGGACCGGCTGGACGAACAGCATCCGCAGAGCGCGATGAAACGTCTGCTGGACCGCTGCGACATCCCCCGCGAAGCCGTCCGACCCTGGTTCCGCCCCCCGGTCGCCCCCGCCGTCGAGGCGCAAGGCCTGGCCCGCCAGCGGCTGGTCAACGAGGCTCTGCGCCCCGCCGAGGCCACCGACGACTGGCGCCGCGCCATCCGCGACATCCGTTCGGCCGCCGCCGCGCGGGGCGAGGCGCGCGACCCCATAGCCGAAGGTCTGCAAGGCCTGTCCCTGCTCACCGTCCGCGCCGAGGAAGAGGCCGCCGCCGCCATCGCCCTGATGATGCGCGAGACGCTGGAAACGCCCAATCCTGATGGAACGGGAAGGACCTGCGCGCTCGTCACGCCAGACCAGGCCCTGGGCCGCCGCGTCGCCGCCCGGCTGGAACGCTGGGGCGTCATCCCGGATTCGTCTGCCGGCGCCCCCCTGTCGCGCCTGCCGGCCGGCGCCCTGGTCGATCTGTGCGCCCGCTGGATCGCCGATCCGGTCCAGCCCCATCTGCTGCTGGCCGTCGTCAAACACCCGTTGGCCCGGTTCGACCTGGGCGACTCGCCTCAAGCCGCCGCCGTCGCCGCGCTTGAGGAACACGCGCTACGCGGCCCCCGCCCGCGTGACTTCGGCGCCATCCGCCATCGCCTGCTGGAGGCGGTCCAGCCCGACCGGCGCGGCAAGGCGCCGCCCGAATGGAAACAGGCCCGACTGTCGGCCGCGACCCGTCTGGTCGACCATCTGCAAACCGCCGTCGAGGCCGCGATCGCCCTCTTCACGCCCGACGCCGACCTGAACACGGCGGCCTCGGGCCTGACCCGGCTGATCGAAGCGGTTGCCGGCCAGGACGCCTGGGCCGGTCCCGACGGCGAGGCCGCCGCCGCCCTTCTGTCCGGCTTGATCGAGGGCGGGGCCTCGCTCGGCCGCATCCGCCGCGCCGAACTGGCGGAACTGGTGTCTTCCCTGGTGCAGGAGACCGTGGTCCGAACCGGCGGCGCCACCCATCCGTCGCTGCGGATCCTGGGGGCCATCGAGGCCCGGCTGGTCCGCGCCGACCGGATGATCCTGGCCGGGCTGGAAGAAGGCGTCTGGCCCCAGGCCGCCCCGACCGACCCCTTCCTGTCGCGCCCGATGCGCAAGGCCCTGGGCCTGCCCCCGCCCGAACGCCGCCTGGGCCAGACGGCCCAGGACTTCGTCCAGGCCGCCTGCGCCGACGAGGTCATCCTGGTCCACAGCGAACGGCGCGGCGGCCAGCCGGCCGTACGTTCGCGCTGGCTATGGCGGCTGGAGATGCTGACCCGCGGCGCCGATGCGGCTGAAACGCCCGTTTCCATCGCCCGCCCGACCACCGTCCTCGACTGGGCCCGCGCCCTGGACGCCCCTCCGTCCGGCCCGCCGCGCTTCGCCAAACGGCCCGAGCCGCGCCCGCCGGTGCATCGCCGCCCCCGTAGCCTCTATGTCACCCGGATCGAGCGCTGGGTGCGCGACCCCTACGCCATCTACGCCCTGTGGGTGCTGGGACTCGAGGCGATGGAGCGCCCCGGCGCCTCGGCCGAGGCGCTGGCGCGCGGCAACGCCGTCCATGCGGCCATCGAACGGCTGACGCTGGACTGGCCCGACGACCTGCCCGACGACTGCGAAGCCATCCTCCACGACCATCTGCTGCGCGAACTGGGCGCGCGCGGCTTCGAGGATGCGGCCATGGCCCGCGAGGCGCCCCTGGCCCGCAACTGCGCCCGCTGGCTGACCGATTTCGAGCGCCGGCGCCGCGCGCGGGGCATCGACATCCTGGTCGAGCAACAGGGGGCCATGACCTTCGACGCCCCCGCCGGCCCCTTCACCGTCAAGGCCTTCGCCGACCGGATCGAGCTGGCCTCCGACGGGGCGGCGGTGATGGACTTCAAGACCGGCGCGGCCCCCTCCGCCAAACAGGTCAAGTCCGGCTTCGCCCCGCAGCTGACCCTGACCGCCGCCATCCTGGCCGACGGCGGGTTCGAACGCACCAATGGCCCCGTCACGCCCGACGAACTGACCTATGTCCGCGTGGTCGGGCGCAAGACGGCGGGCGAGGTCATCACCCGCGCCTCGGGCGCCGAGGCCGCCGACCTGGCCCAGGCGGCGCTGGACGGGCTGAAACGCCGCGTCGCCCGCTTCGACGACCCCAACACCCCCTACGTCTCCTGGGCCGCGCCCCAGTTCATGGGCAACCAGGGCGGCAACTACGACCATCTGGCCCGCGTCTGGGAATGGTCGGTGATCGGCGACGGGGACGACGGCGAATGACCTCACCCTCCCCTCAGATCGTTGCGGCCGACCCGCGCCTGACCGTCTTTGTCACCGCCAACGCCGGCTCGGGCAAGACCACCACCCTGGTCAACCGGGTGGCTCGGCTGTTGCTGGACCAGGTCGATCCCGGCGCCATCCTGTGCGTCACCTACACCAAGGCCGCCGCCGCCGAGATGCAGGCCCGGCTGTTCGACCAGCTGGGCGGCTGGGCCGTGCTGGACGACGAGAAACTGTCCGAAAAGGTCGCGGAACTGGACGGGCGCGATCCGAAGACCCTCGACGGCCAGGCCCTGTCGCGCGCCCGCAAGCTGTTCGCCCGTGCGCTGGAAACGCCGGGCGGGTTGAAGATCCAGACCATCCACGCCTTCTGCGAAAAACTGCTGCGCCGCTTCCCGCTCGAGGCCGGAGTCTCGCCTCGCTTCACCGTGCTGGAAGACCAGGCCGCGACCGCCCTCAGCCATTCCGCGCGCGAGGACCTGGCCCGCGCCGCCGTCGCCGCTCCCGACGGCCCCATCGGCTCGGCCTACAGCCATTTCGCCGTCGAACTGGACTGGCAGAGATTCCAAGCCCTGCTGTCGATGATCGAGGCCAAGCGCGCCGACCTGCTGGACTATATCGACCGGGCCGAGGCCGGAACCGCGCCCGATCCCTACGCCCTCACCGGCGCCGAGGCGGGCCGCAGTCCCGAAGACCTTGAACACGACTTCGTCGCCTGGATCGATCCCGCCGAATGGAACCGCATGGCCGAGGCCATGGAGACCGGCTCGACCAACGACCGCAAGATCGCCGACGCCATGAGCGTGGCCGCGCCCCCTTTCGCCGGCTTCGCGGCCCTGGCCGGGGTCTTCTGCACCCAGGCTGGCGAGCCGCGAAAGAGCATGGGCACCAAGTCGGCGCCCCAGGGGGCGGTCGGCTGGCTAGTCGATCTGCAAACCCAATTCCTGGCCACCCGCGAGGCCCTGCGCAAGGCGCGGATCGCCGACGACACGGTCAAGGTCCTGACCCTGGCCCGCGCCCACGCCGCCTTCTACGAGGCCGCAAAGGCCCAGCGCGGCGCCCTGGACTTCCCCGACCTGGTCGCCCGCGCCGCCGCCCTTCTGACCCGCAGCGGGGCCGCCGCCTGGGTGCTGTACAAGCTGGACGGCGGGGTCGACCACGTCCTGATCGACGAGGCCCAGGACACCGCCCCCGAACAATGGGCCATCGTCCGCGCCCTGACCGGCGAGTTCTATTCCGGCCAGACGTCTGGCCGTACCGTCTTCGCCGTCGGCGACGAGAAACAGTCAATCTACTCCTTCCAGGGCGCCCGGCCGGAACGGCTGCGTCAGGAACGAGATGTCTACAGTCAGCTGGCGATAGGGGCGGGGCTGGAATACCGCGGACCCGAGCTGAACACCTCCTACCGTTCGACCGAAGAGGTTCTGACCTTCGTCGACGCCGTCTTCGCCGACCCCGACCGCACCCGCGCCCTGACCGGCCCCCAGGGCGACATCGCCCGTCACATCCCGGCCCGCATCGGCCAGCACGGCGCCATCGACCTGTGGCCCCTGTTCCTCGACGAGCCCGCGCCCGAGACCGACGCCTGGGACGATCCGGTGGATCAGGAAAGCGTCGGCAGCGCCAGGAAACGCCTGGCCCGCGACCTGGCCCGCGAGATCCGCCGCCAGGTCGAAAGCGGCGTCGCCGTCTTCGACCGCAGCACCCGCGACCTGCGCCCCGCAGGCTACGGCGACTACATCGTCCTGGTCCGCCGCCGCGACGCCACCTTCGAGGAGATCATTCGCGCCCTGAAGACCGAGGGCGTCCCCGTCGCCGGCGCCGACCGGCTGAAACTGTCCAGCCATATTGTCTTCGACGACCTGATCGCCCTGGCCCGGTTTGCCCTCTTCCCCGACGACGACCTGTCGCTGGCCGAGGTGCTGCGCAGCCCCCTGTGCGACGTGGACGAGGACGGCCTCTACGCCCTCGCCGGCCGCGAGAACCGCAAGTCCGGCCAGCTGTGGCGCGACCTGCGCGACCGGGCGCACGAACGCCCCGAATGGACCCGCGCCCGTGACGCGCTGCAGGCCGCCGTCGATGCACGCGGCGGCGATCCCTTCGCCTTCTTCTCCCGGGCTCTGAACCGAGTGGACGACACGGGCCGTTCGGGCCGCGCCCGCATCCTGGCCCGCCTGGGCCGCGAGGCGGAAGAAGCCGTCGACGAAACCCTGAACCAGGTCCTGGCGGCCGAGAACCGCGGCGCGATCGACCTGGAGACCTGCCTGGCACAGTTGGAGGCCGCCGATGTCGAGGTGAAACGCGAACTGGAAGGGGCGCGCGGCGAGGTTCGCGTCATGACCGTCCACGGCGCCAAGGGGCTGGAGGCGCCCATCGTCATCCTGCCCGACACCACCATGAAGGCGAAGGCCCAGGGGCCGTCCCTGATGCCCGCCGTCACCGATGAAGGTGAAGGCGAGGCCTGGCTGATGGCGCCCGGATCGGCCAAGGACGACTGCCCCGCCTCGGCGGACGCCCGCGCGGCGCGCCAGGCCCGCACCGACGACGAGACCCTGCGCCTGCTCTATGTCGCCCTGACCCGCGCCCGCGACCGCGTCATCGTCATGGGCCGCGCCTCCAGCCGGGGCGCCGAGCCCGGCAGCTGGTGGTCGGTTATCGAGGAGACCTTCGACCGGCTCGGCGACCAGATGCGCGAGGTCGAGAATGGCGTCCGCCGCTTCGGCGTCGATCCCGAGCGCCGCCCCGTCGCGACCGCCCAAGACCGCACGACCGCAGCCCTCCCCGCCTGGGCCGCCACGCCGCCCCCCGCCGACGCCGCCGCCCGCTTCGCCGCGCCGTCGCGGATGGAAGGGTCGATCCGCATCCCCGCCCCCTCGCCCCTGGCGCGCAGCGCAGCCGGCGGCGCCGCACTGGGCCGGTTCCGGCGCGGCGACCGGATCCACCGGCTGCTGGAGCG
>NZ_JAUSOE010000001.1 GCF_030656255.1 Brevundimonas sp.
CGATCCCGCCAGGGCCCAGCCGATCCAGGCGGCCTCGGTCCACCAGACGATCCGACCCAGGCCCAGGACGGCGGCCAGCAGGGCCACCCCCGGCGCGAATAGGGCGAAGGTGAGGAAGTCCAGGGGCTCGAACAGTTTCAGACGTTCGGACGGGGGCAGGCGCAGCACCTGGACCGCAGCCCAGGCCAGAAGCGCCATGCCCAGTTCAAAGGTGTAGAAGGCGCGCCAGTCGTTCAGCTCCAGCAGGCCGGGCATGATCAGTCGGGCGATGGGGACGGCGAAGCTGGACAGGCCGATGCCGATCACCAGCCCCTTCAGGCGGTGCTTCGGGGGGAAGGCCTGGATCATGTAGAGGAAGCCTAGGCTGCTGAGCCCCGCGCCCGCCATGCCGGCCACGGCGCGGACGAACAGGGTGGACTCATAGTTGTCGACCGCCAGGTGGGCGGCGCAGGTGACGACGAAGGCGGTCAGGCAGATCTGGGTGAACAGGCGCAGGCCGTACTGCTGGCGGAACTTGAACAGGATCAGGTTCATGCAGGCGTTGGTCATGACGAAGACGACCGGCAGCCAGGCCGCCTCAGTCTGGGTGATCCCCAGCGAGCCCTGAAGATTGGTCAGATTGGCGGTGACGGCCGCATTGCCCAAACTGCCGACCAGGGCCACCAAGACGCCGGTCAGGGCGTATTGCAGCCTGAGCCAGCCCGCATGGTCCGGGGTCGCGGGCGAGCCCGGCAGGGTGGGGCGTTCGTGGGGCTTCAGGGTGGCGACATACTGGTCCCACGGCAGATGCCAGTTGCGGTCGGCGCGGGCCATCAGGACGCGTCCGGTCGGGGCTTCAGTCCGTCCAGGATGAGGACGCGGGTGCGTTGCGAGACGGCCTGACGCTCGGCTTCGTCGGCGCCCTGGAAACCGGCGCCCAGCAGGGTGGCGATCAGACGAATGTCCATCGGCCGCAGATCCTTACGCACCAGACCGGCCGCCTGGGCCCGCGCCAGGGGCGCGGCGCCCGCCTCCATCAAGCTCTGCCGCAGGGAGGTAAGCGCGTCGGGCGAGCGCACGTTCCGCACCACCCCCGCCAGGCCGGCGTTGCGGATCATGTCCTCGGCCAGCCGATCCAGGAACCAGAAGAAGACCTCGGGGGCGTCGCCCTGTTCGGCGGTGCGACGGCCCAGGTCGGCGACGTCGGCCTCGAGCACAGCCAGGGCCAGTTCGGTGCGGTCGGCGAAATGGCGATACAGGGTGCCGCGTCCGACGCCCGCCTTTTCCGCGATCAAGTCCAGCGGCGCGTCCAGCCCCTGGTCGGCGAAGACGGCCCGCGCGGCCTCCAGCAGGACGGCGCGGTTGTGGATGACGTCTTTGCGGATAGGTTTTTCGATAGGGCGCGACATGATGACGCGCTTAAATGGACACGGGTGTCCGTTTTGCAAGGGGCTCTTTTGCTTTCGTCATTCCGGGCGAAGGGCTGCTTGGCCCGAAGACCCGGAACCCAGCGGCGCCGAAGGCGAAATGGGCCCGCCGCACGATGTTGAGCAGCGAGTCCGCGACAGTTTCGCGCTCTCGCGCGCCGCTGGGTTCCGGGTCTCCGCT
>NZ_JAUSOE010000008.1 GCF_030656255.1 Brevundimonas sp.
CTGGTCGACAAGAAACCCTCGCGGTGAATGACACGGGCGATACATTGCGGCGCCGGGTTGCAACGCCTATCCTCGGCGTCGTGAAGATCGTTTCGTCCCTTCTGCTGCTGATCGGCGCCCTGGCGGTGCTGACTCTGGGCGCCGTCGGCGTCTCGGCAGTGCCGGCTGCGGCCTCGGCGCCCTGCCACGAGACCGGCCACGCCGCCCCGGACCAGACGCCTGACCAACCCGTCAAAGCCCCAGGCAAAACAATGAAGGTGATGGCCTGCTGCGTCGCCTGCGTGGCGGCGCCGAACCTCGACCCCGCCTCAGATCCCGCCCCGACCGTCGCCCCGGCCCGCCTCAACGCCCCGCTGTTCAACGTCCCGGCCGGGCTCCTGCTCTCTCCCGAGCCCGGCCCGCCCCGCCTCCTGATCGCCTGAACCCCTGCGCCGCTCGCGGCGCCTTCAGTCACGATCATTCCAGGAGGCCATCATGGCTCCCCGCATCCTCGTCGGCGCCCTCGCCGGCGTCTCCCTGCTCGCCCTCGCTCAGGCCGCAAGCGCGCAGGACCATTCCCACCACTCGGCCGCACCGGCCGCCGATCCTCACGCTGGCCACGACATGGGCGACATGCCGGCCGCCTCCCACGTCATGACCAGCCCCTACGGCGCCTGGCCCATCAGCCGGGACGCCTCGGGCACCAGCTGGCAGCCCGACTCCGGCGTACTTGCCGGCATCCACACCGTCCGGGGCGACTGGACGGTGATGACCCACGCCCTGCTCAACCTGACCTATGACACCCAGTCCGGGCCGCGCGGCGGCGACAAGACCTTCGTCTCGGGCATGCTGATGACCACGGCCCGCCGCGACTTCGACGACGGCTCGACCCTGAACCTGCGCGCCATGCTCAGCCCCGACCCCCTGATGGGCAAGTCCGGCTATCCCCTGCTGCTGGCGGCCGGCGAGACGGCGAACGGCGTCGATCCCCTGGTCGATCGCCAGCACCCGCATGACTTCTTCATGGAGCTGTCGGCCAGCTATTCGAAACGCCTGTCAGAAAAGGACAGCCTCTACGGCTACATCGGCCTGCCCGGCGAACCCGCCTTCGGCCCGCCCGCCTTCATGCATCGGATGAGCGCCATGGACAGTCCCGAGGCGCCCATCACCCACCACTGGCTGGACTCGACCCATATCGTTTTCGGCGTCACCACCCTGGGCTGGGCCCACGACCGGTTCAAGATCGAGACCTCGGCCTTCAAGGGGCGCGAACCGGACGAAGAACGCTGGGGCGTAGACTCGCCGAAACTGGACAGCTGGTCGGTGCGGGGCTCGTGGAATCCGACGGCCGACTGGTCCTTCCAGGCCTCCTACGCCGACGTCTCGGCCCCGGAACAGCTGGAGCCGGACGAGGACGAGACCAAATGGTCCGCCAGCGCCCTCCACACCCGCCGGCTGGGTGAAACCGGCTGGTGGTCCTCGACCCTGGCCTGGGGCCGCAAGACCAATAGTCACGACGAGTCCAAGGACGGCTGGCTGCTGGAATCCGCCCTCCACCCGAACGACCGCTGGACCGTCTTCGCCCGCGCCGAACGGATCGAGACCGACGAACTGGTCCCCGGCGACCACGGCGGCCACGGCGACCTCTACACCGTCGGAAAAGCGTCTCTGGGCGCCGTGCGCGACTGGCGGATCGCCCCCCGCGTCCGCTTCGGCCTTGGCGCCCTCTATGCGGTGAACCGCGTGCCGGGCGCGCTGGAGCCGGTTTACGGCGGCGATCCCGACGGCGGAATGATCTTCATGCGCCTGAAGATCGACTGACGGTTTAGGCCCGTCCGGCTTCGGCCGGGCGGGCCGACGGCGAGGCCATGTGTCGCACGGCCTCATAGCCGAGCGCCGCCACGCCGAAAACGAGACCCAGCCCGCCGACGATCAGCACCAGACGAAAATGTCGGTGCAAATGATAGAGCAACTCGCCGATCATCGACGGTCCATCCTGTCGGATCATCCCGATTCGATCCGTTCCAGGCAGTTTACTGCAAAACTGACATCCAACGGAATCGCAGGTCCGTGAACGGGGTTTGATCAGACCAGACGGCTCTGCACTATGGCGGCGCCGATGAAGCTGGCGAACAACGGGTGGGGCGCGAACGGCCGGCTCTTCAGCTCGGGGTGATACTGGACGCCGATGAACCACGGATGATCGGGCCGCTCCACCGTCTCGGGCAGGACCCCGTCAGGCGACAGTCCGGCGAACACCAGGCCCGCCTTCTGCTCGATCGCCTCGCGATAGTTGATATTGACCTCGTAGCGGTGGCGATGCCGTTCGCTGATGGCCGTGGCCCCGTAGATCTCGGCGATCTTGGAGCCTTCGGCCAGAGTCGAGTCATAGGCGCCCAGACGCATGGTGCCGCCCAGGTCCCCGCCCTGCTGACGCAGGACCCGCTGATTGCCCTGGGTCCATTCGGTCATCAGGCCGACAACCGGCTCAGCGGTCGGACCGAACTCGGTCGACGAGGCCTTGGCGTAGCCGGCCAGGTTTCGCGCCGCCTCGATCACCGCCATCTGCATGCCGAAACAGATGCCGAAATAGGGGATGTTGCGCTCGCGGGCGAACCGCGCCGCCTCGATCTTGCCTTCCGATCCGCGCTCGCCGAAGCCGCCGGGCACCAGAACGGCGTGGGCGCCCTGCAGGCGCTCCTCGCAGGCTTCCGGATCGCCTTCGAAGGTGTCGGCCTCGACCCAATCGATATTGACCTTGACGTTATTGGCCACGCCGCCGTGGTGCAGGGCCTCGATCAGGGACTTATAGGCGTCCTTCAGCACGGTATATTTTCCGACCACCGCGATGGTGACCTCGCCGTCCGGGTGCAGACGACGGCGTGCGATCTCTTGCCAGCGCGTCAGGTCGGGTTCGGGCGCGTCCTCGATGCCGAAATGGGCCAGGACTTCGCGGTCCAGACCTTCGCGGTGATAATCCAGCGGCACGGCGTAGATGTCGGCCGAGTCCATGGCCTGAATCACGCCGCTTTCGCGCACATTGCAGAACAGGCCGATCTTGCGCTTTTCCTCGGGCGGGATCGGGAATTCGCAACGGCACAGCAGGATGTCGGGCTGGATGCCGATGGAGCGCAGTTCCTTGACCGAGTGCTGGGTCGGCTTGGTCTTCATCTCGCCGGCCGTCTTGATGAAGGGCAGCAGGGTCAGATGGACGAAGCAGGAGCGGCCGCGCGGCAAGTCCTGGCCCAGTTGGCGGATGGCCTCGAAGAAGGGCAGGCCCTCGATGTCGCCGACCGTGCCGCCGATCTCGACCAGGACGAAGTCCACATCCTCGCCGTCGTCGGTCAGGGCCGGGGTCAGGCAGAAGGATTTGATCTGGTCGGTGACGTGGGGAATGACCTGGACGGTCGCGCCCAGATAGTCGCCGCGCCGTTCCTTCTCCAGGATGGTCGAATAGATCCGGCCGGTGGTGATATTGTCGGACTTGGCCGCCGACACCCCGGTGAACCTCTCATAGTGGCCCAGGTCCAGGTCGGTCTCGGCGCCGTCGTCGGTCACGAAGACCTCGCCGTGCTGATAGGGGCTCATCGTGCCCGGATCGACGTTCAGATAGGGGTCGAGCTTGCGCAGACGCACCTTGTAGCCGCGCGCTTGCAGAAGC
>NZ_JAUSOE010000009.1 GCF_030656255.1 Brevundimonas sp.
CCATGAGTCCCACTGATCACGTCATCATCCACACCGACGGCGCCTGCAAGGGCAACCCCGGCCCTGGCGGCTGGGGCGCCCTGCTTCAGACCGGGGGCGGCCACGAAAAGGAATTGTGGGGCGGCGAGCCCAACACGACCAACAACCGCATGGAGCTGATGGCCGCCAGCATGGCGCTTGAGGCGTTGAAACGCCCGTGCAAGGTCGAGCTTCACACCGACAGCAAATACGTCATGCAGGGCATCACCGAATGGATGCGCGGCTGGAAGGCGCGCGGTTGGCTGACCGCCGACAAGAAGCCGGTCAAGAACGCCGACCTGTGGCAGCGCCTGGACGCCGCCCGTCTGAAGCACGACGTCAAATGGCGCTGGGTCAAGGGCCACGCCGGGCACGAACTGAACGAACGCGCCGACCAGTTGGCGAATCGCGGGGTCGCCGATCTCAGGCGGGTCTAGACGGCCTCGACCTCCTTTTCCGGCTCGGCGGTGCGGCGGCGGATGCGCGATCCGCTCATCACCGCCCCGAACAGGGCCGCGACGGCGGCCAGTTCGAAGCCGTGACGCACGCCGGTCGTCGGCGCCGCCGACAGCAGGAAGGCCACCACGACCGCCCCCAGCGACTGGCCCAGCACGCGCGCCGTGCCCAGGGCGCCGCCCGCCGCCCCGGCCCGTTCGCGCGGCGCCTCGGACAGCAGGGCGCGGTTGTTGGGCGACTGGAAGAAGCCGAACCCCGCCCCGCACAGGGCCATGCGCCAGATGATGTCGAACCTCGACGAATCCCCGTCCAGGAAGCTCAAGCCCATCAGGCCGCAGGCGAACAGGCTCAGCCCGACCGCGCCCAGTATCCCCGCCGAATACCGATCCGACAGCCAACCGGCCAAGGGGGCGGCGAACATGGTCGCCAGCGGCCAGGGCGTCATCAGCAGCCCTGTCTCCACCGCGCTCAGCCCCAGCGAACCCTGCAGGAAGAACGGCAGCGAAACGAAAGCCATCATCTGGGCGGTGAAGGAGATGATCGAGGTCGCGACCGACAGGGCGAACATGGGGCGCGCCAGCAGATCCAGTGGAATCAACGGCGTCTTGCTGGGCTTCTCATGCCGTACCAGAAGCACGCCGGCCGCCAGCCCCAATCCCGTCAGGCCGAAGCCCAGGATCGAGGCCTCGCCGTGGGCCAGGGCCTGCATGCCGGTGATGACGAAACCGAAGGCCGCCGCGCTGAGCGCCGCCCCGGTCAGGTTCAGCTTGCGCTTCTGCAACGGATTGTGAGGCAGGGTGAAGCCCGCCATCGACACCGCCAGCACGCCCAGCGGTATGTTCAAAGCGAACAGCCAGCGCCATTCGCCCAAGCTCAGAACGGCGCTGGCGATGGTAGGGCCGGCCGCGGCGGCCATGGAGACGATCACCGCATTGATCCCGACCGCCCGGCCCAGCATCCGCTGCGGATAGGTGAACCGCACCAGGGCGCCGTTGACGCTCATGATCCCGGCGGCCCCGAATCCTTGCAGCACCCGCGCCAGGCTGAGGGTCAGGATCGAATCCGACAGGGCGCAGGCCAGGGAGGCCAGGGTGAAGACCGCCAGCCCCACCTGGGACACCCGGCGGTAGCCGACGATCTCGCCCAGAGACGCCAAGGGCAGAAGCGCGACGACGATGGCGATCTGATAGGCGTTGACGATCCAGATCGACGCCGCCTCGGACGCCTGCAGATCCTTGGCGATAGACGGCAGGGCCACATTGGCGATGGCCCCGTCCAGAACCGCCAGAGTGATCCCCAGGCCGATGGAGATTATGGCCCAGTAGCGCCTCGGAACCGGCAGTCCATCCTGGGACGGGGCGACGGAGGCGATACGGCTGTCTGACATCTGCGTCGAACGTCGTCCCACGGCAAAGGTTGCGTGGAGCGGCTCAGGTCGCGGGGCGCACCGTCAGCAGGGAACCGCTGACGCGATTCACCACGACATCCTGCCCCACCTCGGGTCCCGCCTCGGGCGCGCCCCCCTCGATGACGGCCGACCATTCGGCGCCGGAGACGAAGACCCGGCCGCGCCCGCCGACGAAGGCCTCGACCACCCGCGCGCGCTGGTCGATCAGGCGACTGTCGCGGTCGTTGATGTCCACGCCGTCCGGATTGGCCTTCTGAATCAGGCGTCGCGACAACAGGGTGGCGATGACCGTCAGCACGGCGAAGACCGCCACCTCGCCCGGCAGGCCCAGCCGCACCCCGACCGCCGTCATCACGGCCACCAGCCCGGCCGCGACCGCCGGCCACAATAGCCATTCGGTCGAGAACATCGACTCGACGGCCAGCAACAGAACCCCGACGGCCAGCCAGATCCAGAACGGTTGGGCGGCGTACAGATCGGCGACGACGGTCATGACAGGGTCTCCCTGATCAGGCGGTGGGCGGTACGGACGGACGACGCGGCGCGGCGGCGGGGCGCGGCGGGGTCGGCTCCTGCTGCTGCCCCTTGGCCAGGTTCACCATCTCGCCGATGCCGGCGATGGTGCCGACCAGGGCGCCCATTTCGGCGGGCACGATGACGGTCCGCTGCTGCGGGCTGCGAGCCAGTTCGGCGAAGGCCTCGACGTATTTCTGCGCCACGAAATAGTTGATGGCGTTGACGTCGCCGCGGGCGATGGCTTCGGACACCATGGCGGTGGCGCGGGCCTCGGCCTCGGCTTCCCGCTCGCGCGCCTCGGCGTCGCGGAAGGCGGCCTCCTTGCGGCCTTCGGATTCCAGGATGGCCGCCTGTTTGGCGCCCTCGGCCCGGGTGATGGCGGCCTGTTTCTCGCCGTCCGCTTCGGTGACCACGGCGCGGCGCTCGCGCTCAGCCTTCATCTGGCGGGCCATGGCGTTGGTCACGTCGGTCGGCGGCGTCAGGTCCTTGATCTCGATCCGGTTGACCTTGACGCCCCAGGGCTCGGTCGCGGCGTCGATGACGTGCAGCAACCGGGTGTTGATGCTGTCGCGCTGGCTCAGCACCTCGTCCAGCTCCATCGACCCGACCACGGTGCGCAGATTGGTCATGCACAGCTGGGAAATGGCGTAGGGCAGATCGTCGACGCGGTAAGCGGCGCGGGCGGCGTCCATCACCTGGATGAAGACGATGCCGTCCACCCGGACCATGGCGTTGTCCTTGGTGATCACTTCCTGGGTCGGCACATCCAGAACCTGCTCCATCATGTTCATCCGCTTGCCCACCCGCTCGACGAACGGGGTCAGGAAACCGATGCCGGGGCTCAGGGTCTTGGTGTATTTGCCGAAGCGTTCGACTGTGAATTCACGGCCTTGCGGCACGATCTTGATGACGCTGAACAGGAGCGCGATTGCAAGCAGCAGCAGAACGCCGGCGAAGATGGTCAGAACGTCCATGTGATCCTCCGTATGCGAGGAGGTTACGCGCGGGACGCGAGCCGCGCCACCGAAACCGGACGGTGTTCGTCCGATTTTTCAGCCGGCCTGCCGAGCATAGGTTGCAAGCCGTTCCGCCACATCCGCTTCCAGATCGCCGTAGAACAGGTTGTAAGGGCGTGCTTTTCGTCGGTCAGCCCAATTGCCGGTCTCCCGGAAGGATTCCAGATCGGGCCAGGTGTGGCGCAGCAGACCATCGCGGCATTGGGTCGCGACCTCGCGCGCCATCAGAGCCGGCCGCGCGTCCCATTCCAGCCCCGTCGCATTGGTGGCGCCCCGGTGCAGGCGCGCGGGGACCGGCTCTTCGCCCGTACCCCCGGTCACCGGGTTCACGCAGACCGATGGTCGATCCGCCAGATCGACCAGACGCCCGCGACCATCCCACACCGTAGCCCGACGCAGACGGCGCCGGGCGGCGCCTTCATCCTTGTCGCCCACCTGCGACCAGGCGACCACGCAATGGATCTGGTGACGGTCGGCGCAGGCGGGAATTGAGGCCGGCAGGTTCTCCGCCGCAATGATCGCATCCATCAGATAGGCGGCGGCCAGCCGGTCCCGCACCCCCTTGTCCGGCGCGATCCGCTCGCGGATCAGACGGTCCAGAAGGTCAGCGCCCTGCTCCACCCCCGCCAGGACGATCGGGCCGGACGGATGACGAGCCAACCAGACGTCGAAGGCCGCCAGCACGTCTTCATAGGCGAAGGCTCGGGCCTCGCGCGCGTCGTCGCGCAGGGTCAGGCGGGTATAGAGGCTGGCCTGGCGATAACGTGGCGCGCTGACCGCCCCCGCCCGAGCGAAGGGCCCCGCATAGTTCGGCAGCACCACCCGATACAGATAGGCGTCGGCCTTGGGATCTCCGATGGCGCCGTTCCATTCGCGTCCGCCGTCGAAGGTGGTGGAATGAACGAAGAAGACGTTCCCCGTCCCCGCCCCGGGCACACGAGCGTCCAGTAGCGCCCAGGCGTGTGGATCGGCGTAATCGGGCGCCGGCGGCGGCTTGTAGGTCTGGAACGGCACCTGGGGATCCAGACCGGCGCGCAGGATGTCTCCGCGCCAGACGGCGACCGCAGCAGTCAGCAGAAACACCAGGACGAACCCGGTGTAGCCGATCCATTGCCGGGTGGTCAGACGGGTCATCTGTATGGATCGGGTTTGGCCAGGAAGTCCTGGACGTAGCGGCGCACGCCTTCTTCCAGCGGCGTGGACTGGCCTTCGAACCCGGCGGCGCGGATCCGGTCCATCCGGGCCTGGGTGAAATACTGGTACCGGTCGCGGATCGCCTCGGGCATGTCGATGTACTGGATCGACGGGTCCTTCCCGGCGGCGGCGAAGGTGGCCTTGGCCAGATCGTCGAACGAGCGCGCCTGGCCCGATCCGGCGTTGAACACGCCCGAGACTTCCGGCGACTGCAGCAGGAATTCAACGATATCGACCACATCGTCCACATAGACGAAGTCGCGCAACTGGCCCCCGTCCGGATAGTTGGGATTGTGCGACCGGAACAGGCTGACCGTCTCGCCGGCCGCCACCTTGGGCCAGATCTGGGCCACGACCGACTTCATCCCGCCCTTGTGCCCCTCGTTGGGGCCATAGACATTGAAGAATTTCAGCCCCGCCCACTGGGGCGGCGCCTGGCCGCGATCCGCCTGACGCACCGCATACTGGTCGAACAGCATTTTCGAATAGCCGTAGGCGTTTAGCGGCCTCAGCTTCGACAGCGACTCCGCATCGTCATCGTCATTGAACCCCGTCTCCCCGTCGCCGTAGGTGGCCGCGGACGAGGCGTAGATCATCCGCACATTGCGGATCGCGCACCAGTCCCACAGGTCGCGCGACAGGGTGAAGTTGGTGCGCAGGATCAGGTCGGCGTCCGGCTCGGTCGTGGACGAAATTGCGCCCATATGCACTACGGCCTCGATCCGCTCCGCATGACGCTCCAGCTGTTCGAACATCTCTTCCGGCGCCCAGAAGTCGGCGATGGGATGTTTGGCCAGGTTCTTCCACTTGGCCAGGTCGGCCGTCTCCAGCCGGTCGCACACCACCACGTCATAGGCCGTCTCGGCCGTCAGCCGCGCCACGATATTGGAGCCGATGAAGCCGGCCCCGCCCGTCACCACGATCATTCTGGGCGTCATTGCGCGCTTCCCGTCATCTTCTCGATCGTCCGGGTCGTCGAATACCCATCCTTGAATTCCGCCAGACGGACCACCCCGCCCCAGCTCTCCACCAGGTCGCCGCCGACCACGCCCTCGCGGCTATAGTCCGATCCCTTGATCAGCACGTCCGGCCGCAGCCGTTCGATCAGGGCGATGGGGGTGGGATCGTCGAAACTGGTCACCCGATCGACGCTGCTCAAGCCGCCGATCACCACGGCGCGGCTGTCCAGGTCGTTCACCGGACGCCCCACGCCCTTCAGCCGCCTGACCGAGGCGTCGGTGTTCAACGCCACCACCAGCCGGTCGCACCAACCGCGCGCCTGGGCCAGATAGGCGACGTGCCCGCGGTGCAGAATATCGAAACAGCCGTTGGTGAAGCCGACCTTCAGCCCCTGACGGCGCCAGGCCTCGACCTCGGCCGCCAGCTCATCCAGCGGCGTCACCTTGGCCTGGGCCGCGACGGCGTGCTGGCTCAGCTCGGCCTCGATCAGTTCTGAGGGCGTCACCACGGCCGTCCCCGCCTTTCCGACCACGACGCCCGAGGCCAGGATGGCGAACTGCACCGCCGTCTCCAGCGAGGCTCCGGCCCCCAGGGCCAGACCCAGGGCGGCCAGCACCGTATCCCCGGCGCCGGACACGTCGAACACCTCGCGCGCCCGGCCCGGGAAATGCCGCACCGGCCCGTCACGCCGCGCCAGGCTCATGCCCTTGCCGGCGCGGGTGACGATGATGGCCTTCGCCGTCGTCGCCCCCAGCAGGGCCGCCAGCGCCGCCTCGACCTCGGCGTCCGTCTCGACCGGCAGGCCCGTGGCCCCGGCCAGTTCCGACGCGTTCGGCTTGATGACATCGACCGCGCCATAGCGGGCGAAATCCCGCCCCTTGGGATCCACGATGACCGGCGCGCCGGTCTCCCTGGCGGCCTTCAGGGCCGAGGCGATCAGGGCGTCTCCGACCACACCCTTGGCGTAGTCCGACAGCAGAATGGCAGAGGCATTTGAAAACGCGTCCGATTCGGTCAAGGGAGAAGCCGCCGCCTCCTCGTCCAGACGCAGCAGCTGCTGACCCGCCGCCACGAACCGCGTCTTGACGATGGTTGTGGCGCCGGCAGGCTTCGCGATGAAGTCGATGATCCGGTCCTCGGCGGCGATCAGGTCGCGCAGTTCCGCGCCGGCCGCGTCCTCGCCCGTCACGGCGCCCAGATGCGCCACCCCGCCCAGGGCCGCGACATTACGCGCGACATTGCCGACTCCGCCGGGCATGGCGGTGGTCCGGCGGGTGCGCAGCACCGGGATCGGCGCCTCGGGCGAGATCCGGCTGACCTCGCCATAGACGTAGCGGTCCAGCATCAGGTCGCCGACGCAGGCCGTCTTCAGGTCGCGCACGCGCTCCAGCAGCTGTTGCAGGGCGCCCAGATCGAGGGTGTCAGACATGCGCCCGACCTAGAGGATTCAGGCGGCCTGCGCCACCGGCGCCTTGGCCCCGATCTTGATGGCCAGGTCGTCGAAGGCGATCAACTGCGCGGCCAGGGCCTCGAACTGATCCAGCGGCACCATGTTGGGGCCGTCCGACGGCGCATTGTCCGGATCCGGGTGGGTCTCCATGAAGACTGCATCGACGCCGACCGAGACGGCGGCGCGGGCCAGAACCGGCACGAATTCGCGCTGACCGCCCGACGACGTGCCCTGCCCGCCCGGCTGCTGCACGCTGTGCGTCGCATCGAACACCACCGGGCAGCCGATCTCGCGCAGGATCGGCAGCGACCGCATATCGCTGACCAGCGTGTTGTAGCCAAAGCTGGCCCCCCGCTCGCAGGCCATGACGTTCGGATTGCCGGCCCCGACCACCTTGGCGATGACGTTCTTCATGTCCCAGGGCGCGAGGAACTGGCCCTTCTTGATGTTGATCGCCTTGCCTGTCGCGGCCGCGGCCAGCAGCAGGTCGGTCTGGCGGCTCAGGAAGGCCGGGATCTGCAGCACGTCCACCGCCTGGGCGGCCTCGGCGCAGTGCGCCTCGTTGTGCACGTCCGTCAGCACCGGCAGGCCGACGCTCTCGCGAATTTCCGCGAAGATCGGCAGCGAACCCTCCAGCCCAAGACCGCGCGCGGCGTTGGCGCTGGTCCGGTTCGCCTTGTCGAAACTGGTCTTGTAGACGATGCCGACGTTCAGCCGTTCGCCGATCTCCTTCAGCGCATGGGCCATCTCCAGCGCATGCTGGCGGCTTTCCAGCTGGCACGGCCCGGCGATGAAGACGATGCGCTGACCGCCCCCGATGCTGACCGGCCGCTTCAGACCGTCCTTGATGTCGATGATGGCGTTGGGTCTGGACACGGCGAACTTCCCGGAATGGCGGCTGACTGACGGCGCGACGGCCGCCCCTTGCTGCATCTATGCGGCGATCAGGTGGCGTCGGGCCCTCGTCTTCGCAAGCTACACGGCCGGCCGGGGCAAGGCCACCACGCCAGCTTGACCGGGGGGGATTGACGATCGACCCCCTTCCACCCCACGTTCACGCCATGACGTCGGTGACCGCCGATCGGCATGAGGCCGCCGCCCGCGCGCCGCGCGGGTTCGGCCTCCTGTTGCGTCTGCTGGCGGCGAACTGGACCGTCGGCCGCCTGACCGTCCGGCTCCCCGGCGGAACCAGCCATCTTCTGGAAGGCCGGCAGCCGGGCCCCTCCGGCGTCCTCGACATCCGCGACGTCCGTTTCGCCCGCCGGGTCCTCGCCTCCGGGGATATCGGTTTCGCCGAGGGCTATATGGCCGGCGAGTGGGAGACGCCGCACCTCGCCGCCCTGCTCGAGGCCCTGGCCCGCAACGGCGACCACATCCGGCGCCTGATGGTCGGCAACCGGATCATGAAGACCGTCCACTGGCTGTCGCACCGGATGCATCGCAACAGCCGGGCCGGCTCGCGCAAGAACATCCACGCCCACTACCACATCGGCAACAGCTTCTACGGCGCCTGGCTGGACCGCACGATGACCTATTCCTCGGCCCGCTTCACCCGGGCGGGCATGGCGCTGGAGGCGGCCCAGCGCGAGAAATACGCCGCCCTCGCCCGCGCCATGGACCTTCGGGCCGGCCAGTCGGTGCTCGAGATCGGCTGCGGCTGGGGCGGTTTCGCCGAATTCGCGGCCCGGGAGGTCGACGCCCGCGTCACCGGCATCACCATCTCCCGCGAGCAGTACGACTACGCCCGCCAGCGGATCTTCAACGCCGGGCTCTCGGACAGGGTCGACCTCCAGCTGATCGACTATCGCGACGTCAGCGGCCGCTTCGACCGCGTCGCCTCGATCGAGATGTTCGAGGCGGTCGGCGAGGAATACTGGCCCGCCTATTTCGGCAAGATCCACGAGGTGCTCGAGCCGGGCGGCCGCGCGGGTCTGCAGATCATCACCATCCACGACGACGCCTTCGCCGCCTATCGCAGGCGGACCGATTTCATCCAGAAATACATCTTCCCCGGCGGCATGCTGCCCTCGGAAGCCGCGCTGCGGCCGATCGTGGCCGCCGCCGGCCTCGACTGGGGCGCGGTCGACCGCTTCGGCCAGGACTATGCCGAGACTCTCAGGCTCTGGGACGAACGCTTTCAGGCGGCGTGGGACGAAATCCGCCGCCACGGCGGCTTCGACGAGCGCTTCCGTCGCCTGTGGCGATTCTATCTCGCCTATTGCGAGGCCGGCTTCCGCA
>NZ_JAUSOE010000019.1 GCF_030656255.1 Brevundimonas sp.
CCCGAGCCGACCTTCCTGATCACCAAGCCCTTCCAGCCGGAAACGGTGAAGGCGGCGATCAGCCAGGCCCTGTTCTTCCATCCCTCGCGTCATAAGCAAGCGGCGTAACCGCTCTTTCGACTTGAACGCCTTCAAGGCCCCGGTCGCTCAAGCGCCGGGGCCTTTTTCTGTTCGCTAGTTCGACGGCGCGGTCGGGGCGTTGACGTTCGGCGTCTCGCCTGTCGGGGCGGGCTGGGCCTCGCCTGCGGGGCCGGTGGAGGCGTCGGCGGCCGGCGGGGTCTGGGCGTCGCCCTGGAAGGCGCCGGCGTCCACAGCTTGGTCGCCGTCGTTGGCGTTGGTGTTCGCCATGCCGCCCTGGCTGAAAGCCCAGATGGCCAGCAGCAGCACGGCCGCTGCGCCGCCGGAGATGATCAGCAGCCACAGGATGCGCACGCCGGACCGGCCCTGGCGGGTGGACTGGGCGTCGACCGGTCGGCTGGGTCGATCCGCGTTTGTGATCTTCGTCTGCGGGTCTTGGTGGCTCATGCTCGGCCTCCCTTATTTGTTTTTCTGGTCGCGCCTCAACGCCGTGCCGGAGGCGACGTTCCGAGGAAGCCTGCGGCGAGCGAACCTTGTTCGTGCGAGGATGAAAAATTGCGCGCAACGACGGGAACCAGTCTGGGCGCCTGCCGTTATGGGCTTGCGGAGGCGGCGACGCCCCCCCGACTTGAGATTGGCGCAAGCCAATCTGTCGCCTCCGCGCCTCATTCTCGATGATGCCACTTGAAGGCGGCCCGCAGGGGCCGCCTTTTTCTTTTCGGGCCTCGACCGCCGGGGGCGGCAGGGTCAGGATGGGCGCAAAAGACAATTCCTGGAGAGAGACGCATGGCTATGAACGGCAAGACGAACCGCCAGTGGGTGCTGCGCCAGCGGCCCAAGGGGCTGATTCAAGCGGGCGACCTGGAACTGGTCGAAAGCCCGATCCCGGATCTGAAGGAGAGCGAGGTGCTGGTCCGCACCGTCTATCTGTCGCTGGACCCGACCAATCGCACCTGGATGAACGATTCCGAGGGCTATCTGCCGCCCGTGGGTCTGGGCGAGGTCATGCGCGGCCTGACCCTGGGCGTGGTCGAACACAGCCGGTCCGACCGGTTCAAGGTCGGGGACGTGGTCATGCCCGCCTCGGGCGGCTGGGCCGATTACGCCGTCGTGCCCGAGGGCGGTCTGCGTCCGGTCCACCGCGCCGCGGGCCTGCCGTTGACGGCCAACATGTCGGTCCTGGGCATGACTGGTCTGACCGCCTATTTCGGGATCACCGACGTGCTGAAGGCCAAGGCCGGCGAGACGATCGTGATCTCGGCTGCCGCCGGCGCCGTGGGCTCCATCGCCGGCCAGATCGCCAAACAGCGCGGCTGCCGGGTCATCGGCATCGCCGGGGGACCCGAGAAATGCGCCTGGCTGACCGATGAACTCGGCTTCGACGCCGCCGTCGATTACAAGAACGAGGATGTCGGCGCGGCCCTGGATCGGCTGGCGCCGGACGGGATCGATTTGAACTTCGAGAATGTGGGCGGCGATATCATGATCGCCGTCTTCAACCGGCTGAAGGTGCACGGCCGAATGGCGGTGTGCGGCCTGGTGTCGTCCTACAACGCCACCAAGGCGCCGCCGTCGCCGAACTTCGCCCGCATCATCACCCATCGTCTGAACGTCCAGGGCTTCCTGGTGCTGGACTACGCCCCGCGCGCCCGCGAGATGGTCGCCGAGATGGGGCCGTGGCTGGCCGAAGGGAAGGTGAAGTGGAAGGTCCACGTCGATGACGGGCTGGAAGGGGCGGTGGAATCGCTGAATCGCTTGTTCACCGGCGATCACGACGGCAAGCTGCTGGTTCGCGTCTCCGAAGAACCGGCCTGAGGATATCCATGAGCGACCCCCTGCTCGTCCATTACGAGGATCTTGAGACGGGACAGGTCGTGCCCCTGGGCGCCTGCGCGGTCGATCCGGCCGCGCTGGACGTCTTCGTCGAGCGGTTCTCGCCCGGCTGGGACGCCGCCTATGGTGCGCCGGACGCCATGGTCTACGCCCTGTGGAGCCGGCTGGCGACCGAGAAGGCGGGCGGCTGGGCCCAGACCAAGGTCCTGGCCGTCGATGGCCTGCGCTATATGCGTAATCCGCCGCCGGGCGAACTGCTGCGCGGCCGCATGACGGTGATGGGCAAGGATCCGGTCGGGGACGAGAAGGGCATCGTCATCGCCTCGCACGATCTGCTGGACGAGGGCGGACGGCTGGTCTTCTCCTGCCTGACCCGCGCCGTCTTTTCGCGCCGCTGAAACGCAGAACGCCCCGCCGGCGAACCGGCGGGGCGTTCCATTCCGATCAGACGGCGTGTCTTAGTTGACCGTGCCCGGGGCCTGGCGAAGGAAGGCCAGGGCGATCAGGCGGTCCCAGCCCAGCAGCGACACCAGGTGGGCGTAGATCTGGCCCAGGGCGCCGTTGTCGCGCAGCTCGGCCAGCTTCTCGGCCGGCAGGGCCTTCAGCTTGTCTTCCGACACGGCGTAATATTCCGCCAGCTTCTGCGGCGCGCCCGGCGTGCCGTCCGGGTTGCGCGGGGTGAAGACCGCTTCGCGCACGTCCAGCAGATCCAGGTCGTTGATCAGCTTGACGAAGGCCTCGGTGCGCTGACGCTCCTGCTCGAAGTTGTTGCAGAACTCCATCGCCATATTAGTGTAGTCGCTGGCTTGGCCGTTGACGAACAGCGGGTTCTGGCCGCCTTCCGTGACGATCTCCGCGCCGCGGTCGATGCACAGGATCAGGCGCTGGTTCTGCTTGTCGTCAGCGAAGACGAACGGATAGCGGCGCACATAAGCCGGGATATAGGCGTCGGGACGGAACTCGCCGTCGGCCGCCACGAACAGGTTCTCGCCCTGGCGCAGGCCCATGACCACGACCGGCTGGCGGTTCTCGCCGGTGAAGATCACCGGATAGGACAGGGCGGCGGCGGCGAATTCGGTCACCGTCAGCGGCACGACGTTGGTCTGGCCGACGAAGGCGTAGGGCTTGTCCGCCGGATTGACGCCCAGCGCGCCGTGCAGGCCCGGATCCAGCGGCTCGGGGTTCTTGTAGAAGAGGACATTGCCCTCGAGCGGCGAGTTGGTCGTGTCGGTCATGAGAAGCCAGGCGCTCTGGAGTGGAAACGAGGCGGGCCTTCTAGCCCAAGCGCGTCCCAGCGGCAAACGGGGGCGACGCTTGGCGGCCTCTCATGTTGCGGCCAGGCCGCTCAGCCATTAGCTGTGGCGCATGACCTCCACCTGCGACCACGATCACGATCATGCGGGCCTGCACGGCGCGGCCCTGATCCGGGCGCTGGAGGGGGCGGAATCGCGCATGACGGCGGCGGGCGAGCGGATGACCCCGCCGCGTCGGCGTGTGCTGTCCCTGCTGCTGGAGACCGGCGAGCCGGTGAAGGCCTACGACCTGATCGCCCGCTTCGGCGAGGACGGCCAGGCCGCCAAGCCGCCGACCGTCTATCGCGCCCTGGAGTTTCTGGAACGCCAGGGCATGGCCCACCGCATCGCCTCCATCAGCGCCTATGTCGCCTGCGCCGGACATGAAGGAGACACCGCCCCCCATGCGGCGGCCTTCCTGATCTGCGACTGCTGCGGCGCGACACGCGAGATCAACGGGCCGGACAAGGGCGCCATGGACGCCGCCGCCGCCGCCGCCGGCTACGTCATCGCCCGCACCACCATAGAGGCGCACGGACTCTGCGCCGCCTGCCGCCAGGCCGCATGATCATGGACGCCGCGCTGATGTCCCCGCCCCGCCGACTCAGCGTTCCGATCAACAACCATTGGGGCGCTGGCCAGATGTCCGTGATGGACTTCGGCGATCCGAAGCGGCCCGTGGACCTGATCTTCTCCCACGCCAACGGCTTCAACGCCGCCACCTATCGCAGCCTGTTGTCGCCCCTGTCGGCCAGTCTGCGGATATGGGCGCCCGACCTGCGCGGCCACGGCGGGTCGGACCTGCCGGTGTTCGCCCGGCCCAAGGCCAGCTGGCTGGATCACCGCGACGATATCCTGGCCCTGGTCGAGGCTATCGACGGGCCGCCGGTGGTCCTGGCCGGCCATTCGATGGGGGGAACCGCCTCGCTGCTGGCGGCGGCCGAACGGCCGGATCGGGTGTCGAGCCTGGTCCTGTTCGATCCGGTGATCTGGCGGCGCGCAGCGGTCTTCGCCTTCAACCTGCCCTTCGCCCATCGGCTGATGAAGGACATCCCCATCGCCAAGGCCACCCGCCGCCGGCGCCCGGTGTTCGACAGCCGCGAACAGGCCATGGCCGCCTATCGCGGACGCGGCGCCTTCAAGGGGTGGCCCGACCGGGTGCTGGCCGATTATCTGTCCGAAGGCCTGATCGAGACCGCAGAAGGCCTGACGCTGACCGCCACCCCGGCCTGGGAGGCCGCCAACTACGCCGCCCAGGCGCATGATCCCTGGCGGGCCCTGCGCCGCTATCCGGGGCCGGTCCATATTCTGAAGGCCGAACACGGCGCCCTGACCCATGTGCCGATCGCGCCGCGCGGCCTGCCCAACGTGACGGTCGAGGTGGTTCACGGCGGCGGCCACCTGTTTCCCATGACCCATGCCGACGTCGCCCGCGACGCCCTGTTCGAGGCGGCGGTCTGAGGGCGGACGATTAATCGGGGGACAGGCGCCGAGCCCCATGATAAGGGCGCCGCTGAGCATAACTCCCCGAGACGCCCCGCTTGTCCTTCTTTCACGCCGGTCCCGCGCCCAAAGGCGCCGGCCCCCGATCCGGGGGGTTGCGTGACGGTTTGATCCTGACGCCGGGCATGAAGGTCGGGCTGTTCGGCGGCTCCTTCAATCCGGCCCATGACGGTCACGCCCATGTGGCCGAGACGGCGATGCGCCGCCTGGGCCTGGATCGGGTCGTCTGGCTGGTCTCGCCGCAGAACCCGCTGAAGGACGCCCGCCACAGCGCGCCCCTGGCCGAACGCATGGCCTCGGCGCGCGAACACGCCCGCGGTCCGTCGATGATCATTTCGGATTTCGAGACCCGCACCGGCGTGGCCTGGACCGTCGACACCTTGCGCCTGCTGGTCGCGCGGCATCCCGGCGTACATTTCGTCTGGCTGATGGGGTCGGACAATCTGGCCAGCTTCCATCGCTGGCGGGGCTGGACCGACATCATGCGGCTGATGCCGGTTGCGGTGATCGCCCGGCCCGGATCCCTGCTGGACAGCCGCACCGCCCCGGCGGCCGCGCGGTTCGCGACCTTCCGCGTTCCGGCCGAGCAGGCGGGCCTGTTGCCGACCCTGTCGGCGCCCGCCTGGACCTATCTGACGGCGCCGCTGAACCCCCTGTCCTCGACCGCGATCCGCACCGGGACCGGACGACGCGCGGCCTCGTGATCGGGGCGCCGGTTCACGGACGGGCCCATCCGTGCTAGAGGGCTGCTTTAGTCAATGCTCCTGGAGCCCTCCGCTGACCCCCTCGCCCGCGTATGATACGCAAGACGCCGCCGTTTCGAACACGGCGCACGAGATGGATGCCATAGAACCTCTGCATTCCGAAGACGGCTTTGAATCCGACGGCGCGCCCAGCGCCTTCGGCGATTCTGCGCCGCGCCCGATCGGCTCGACCCCGCTTGAAGAAGCCATTCTGAGCCGCCTCGACGAGGACAAGGCCCAGGAGATGGTCCTGATCGACCTCAAGGGCAAAAGCGCCATGGCCGACACCATGATCGTGGCGTCCGGCCGTTCGCACCGCCACGTCGGCGCCATCGCCGACCACCTGCTGCGCACGCTGAAGGAAAACGGTCTGGGCAAGGCCAAGGTCGAGGGCCTGCCGCATTGCGACTGGGTCCTGATCGACGCCGGCGACGTGATCGTCCACCTGTTCCGCCCGGAAGTGCGCACCTTCTACAATATCGAGAAGATCTGGGCCGTCGATTCCGCCCACCGCATGGTCCGCGACTGAGACCATGAAGCTGAGTATCGTCGCCATCGGCCGACCGGGCCGGGGGCCTGAGGCGACGCTCGCCGACGATTACGCCAAGCGCGCCACCCTGTCGGGACGCGCGCTTGGCCTCGGCCCCCTCGAACTGATCGATCTGGAAGCCCGCAAGCCGGGCAAGGCGCCGGAGGCCGAGCTGATCCTGGCCGCCGCGGAAGGGTCGCACCTGATCGCCTGCGACGAACGGGGAAGGACCTATTCCTCGCGCGCCTTCGCCGACCATATCGCCAAGCTGCGCGACCAGGGCGAACGCCGCCTGGTCTTCGCCATCGGCGGGGCGGACGGGCTGGACGAGAGCGTGCGCGCGGCCGCGTCATCGACCCTGGCCTTCGGGCCCCAGACCTGGCCCCACGCCCTGGCCCGCGCCATGCTGGCCGAACAACTGTATCGGGCCGTGACCATCCTGGCCGGATCACCCTATCATCGCGACTGACATGGGTCGCGCCACCACACTCTCTCTCGCTCTGCTGACGGGTCTCGTGCTCGCCGCGCCCGCCGTGGGCCGGCAGGCGCCGGAAAGCGAGCTGGCCCGCACCCAGGCCGAATACCGCGACGAGGCCGTGCGGGCGCGCCGTCTCCGCGCCGACGCCGACGCGGCCAAGTCCGAACTGGCTCAGCTTGAGCGTCGTCTGGCGGCCTTGCGCGTCGACGAACGGACCGACGACCGCCAGATCGACGACCAGCGCGCCCGCCTGCGCCAGCTCAGCGAACGCGAGGCTGAACTGGTCACGGACCTGGCCCGGGAGCGCGGGGCCCAGGGCCGGCTGCTCAGCGCCCTGCAGATGATGAGCCGCCGCCCGCCGCCGCCCCTGCTGATCCCGGCGGACAAGGCGGTGGACACGGTGCGCGCCTCCATCCTGCTGCGGGCCATGACGCCCGACCTGGAAAAACGCGCCGCGGCCCTGGGCGACCGCCAGGCCGAGATCATGCGAATCCGCCGTCTGGCGGTCCTGTCGTCCGAGCGGCTGCTGACCACCGAAAGCGCCCAGGGCGACCGCCGCGCCGAGATCGAGGGGCTGACGGCGCGCAAGACCGCCCTGACCGCCGTCCTGAACGCCGAGGCCCGCACCGCCGAGCGCGCGGCCCGCGTGCTGGAGAACCGTATCCGCGAACTGGGCGGCGACGTCCCCGCCGCCGCTACGGCCGAGGCGGCCCCAGCGCGCCTGCCCGCCGGCCGCAACCGCCTCAGTTCGCCCGTCCAGGGCGCGCCCAGCCAGACCTGGGGGGCAGGGACCTCGGGGTGGCGCTGGCGAGCCGACCGCGCGGACGTGACCGCCCCCGCCGACGCCAAGGTGGCCTATGCCGGTCCCCTGACCGGCTGGGGCCAGGTGGTGATCCTGGACCTCGGCCCCGGCTGGCGCGCCGTCATCGCCGGTCTGGAGAGCGTGGACGTGGCGGCCGACGCCCGCGTTTCCGACGGCCAGGCCCTGGGACGCAGCGGCCCCGACGGCGACGTCTATTTCGAACTGCGGCGCGAGGAACGGCCCATCGATCCCGGCCCCTGGCTGAAATAGACCCCGACAGGCGTCATTTTCGACCTCTTGTCTCTGACGGCGAGTTGGGAGGCGGTGAAATGGCTGAGATGCGATAAGGCCTTGCTTTCCAACCTGACGCTGATTTTATCGGCGTGACGCCGCGCCGCCACGATTTCGTCGTGTCTGCGGGGCCTTACCCTTGCAACGGGCGCCTTTGATGATCGGCCCGACCGAAAGAGACCGAATGCGTAAACTGCTCCTCGTCGGCTGCGCCGCCCTGGTTCTCGGCGGCTCGGCCGCCGTCGCCACCAGCCAGACGCCCCGCAACGAAACCTTCCGCATGCTGGAGCTGTTCGGCGACGTGGTCGGCATCGTCGAGCAGGCCTATGTCGTCCCCGTCGACAACAAGAAGCTGATCGAGGCGGCCCTGGCCGGCATGATGACGGCGCTGGATCCGCATTCCAACTATCTGCCGCCGTCCAACTATGACGAGCTGCGCGAACGGACCGAGGGCCAGTACTCGGGCGTCGGCCTGACCATCACCTCCGAGGGCGGCCTGGTGAAGGTCATCTCGCCGATGGACGAAAGCCCCGCCGCCAAGGCCGGCGTCCAGGCCGGCGACGTGATCAGCTCGATCGAGGGCCAGAACGCTTCCGGCCTGACGGTCAGCCAGGTGTCCGAGAAACTGCGCGGATCGGTCGGCACCAGCGTGCGCGTCACCTTCCTGCGTGACGGCGAGGACCCGCTCGAGGTCGTCCTGACCCGCGAGATCATCAAGGTTCAGTCGGTCACGGGCCGGGTCGAGGGCGATTTCGGCTATCTGCGCGTCTCGACCTTCAACGAAAACACCGGCCGCGAACTGACCGAGGCCATCGCCAAGATCAAGGCCGAGAAGCCCGGCGTGAAGGGCTATGTCCTGGACCTGCGCAACAACGGCGGCGGCCTGCTGAACGCCGCCATCGACGGGGCCGACGCCTTCCTGGAGCGCGGCGAGATCGTCAGCCAGCGCGGCCGCCAACCCGAGCAGATCCAGCGCTATTCGGCCAAGCCGGGCGACCTGACCGGCGGCCTGCCGGTGGTGGTCCTGGTAAACTACGGCTCGGCCTCGGCGTCAGAGATCGTCGCCGGCGCCCTGAAGGATCACCAGCGCGCCACCGTCGTCGGCCTGACCAGCTTCGGCAAGGGGTCGGTCCAGACCGTGATCCCGCTGCGCCAGGGCCAGGACGGCGCCCTGTCGATCACCACGGCCCGCTACTACACCCCGTCCGGCGCCTCGATCCAGAAGATCGGCATCGAGCCGGATCTGGAGGTCGCCCGATCCGAGGCCGAGGCCCGCATCGTCTCGCGTTCCAGCTTCATCTATTCCGAAGCCGCCTACGCCACCGCTCTGGACTCCTCCATCGGCGCCGAACGCAAGGGCCCGCACACGCCGCGCGAAGCCCCGGGCGAAGGCTTCGACAAGGAAAAGGACTACCAGCTGCAACGCGCCCTGGACGTCCTGCGCGCCGGCGGCGACCTGTCGAAACTGTCCGCCCCGCCCGAGAATATCGTCGTCACGGAGCCGGGCTCCGAGCCGAAGGCGGAAGAAACCCCGGCCGAGACGCCCGAGGACTGAACTTCGGCACATAGGCTGCAATCCCCTCCCGCAAGGGTCGCTACGGCGGTCCGCGCGTAGGGAGATTGTCGTGTCGATTTCGTTGATTAGCGGGCGGCGTCCTGATCGCCGCGCAAGGCGACTGGCGCCAGCCCTCCGCATCGCACAGATCTGATTGAAACATACAAAAAGGGCGGCTCTCGCGAGCCGCCCTTTCGTTCGTTCTCAGTCCAGAGGACCGATCAAGCGCGACGCTTGACCAGACCCAGAAGGAACAGAAGGATGATGGCGCCGATGGTGGCGACGATGGTCGAACCGATCCAACCGCCCCAGGCGAAGCCCAGTGCATTGGCGACGAAGCCGCCGATCAGGGCGCCGATGACGCCGACGATCAGATTGGTGATCAGGCCGTGGTTACGACCCATGATCTGTTCCGCGAGCCAGCCCGCGACGATGCCGATGATGATCCAGGCGATAATGCCCATGGTGTAGGTTCCTTCCTGTGAAGCCAAGCTGGGGAGTAAATGCACCCGACCGGATTGGGTTGCGATCAGGACGTTCGGAGTTCGAAGAACCGCAAAACTCGCCCCTGACGCGACCTGCGGCACGCGGATTGCGGCGTGGCGGGCGAACCGTCCCGTGTCGGGACAGGTCTTCAGATGAGGCATTGAGGGTCATGGCCACCGACATCGATCTCCACCTGGGCCGCCGCCTGCGTCGCCGTCGCCGCCTGCTGGGCCTGACGCAGCAGCAATTGGCCGTTCAGGTCGGCATCCGCTTCCAGCAGATCCAGAAATACGAATGCGGCGCCAACCGCATCTCGGCCGCCCGTCTATGGCAACTGGCTGAAGCGCTGGAGACGCCCGTCAGCTATTTCTACGATGGCGTGACCGAGGCGCTGGAGCGTAAGGACGCCGCGGCGCCGGCCGGCGAAATGTTCTCCCGCAAGGAGACCCTGGATCTGATCCAGGCCTATTATCAGCTCGGCGAACGTCCGCGCCGACGCCTGCTGGACCTGGCCAAGTCCCTGCACGACGTCAACGACGCGGTCGCCTGAACTTATCGCGGCGCAGGCGTCGCGGCCGGGGTTCTCGGAACGGGGCGATCCGCGCTAAGAGCGCCCATGACCGAATTCGAATCCTTCGCGGTAGAGCTGGCGCACGAAGCCGCGCGTGTCACCCTGCCCTTCTTCCGCTCGGACATCGGGCATGAGGACAAGGGCGGGGCGGCGGGTTTCGACCCCGTGACCGAGGCCGACAAACAGGCCGAGGCCGCCATCCGCCGCCTGATTTCCGCCCGCTATCCCGACCACGGCGTCATCGGCGAGGAGTACGGCGAGGACCGGCCCGAGGCCGAACACGTCTGGGTGCTGGATCCCATCGACGGCACGCGGGCCTTCATCTCGGGCCTGCCGCTGTGGACCACCCTGATCGCCTTGCGCACGGGCGGCAAGCCGACCGTCGGCGTCATCGCCCAGCCCTATCTGGACGAAATCTTTCTCGGCGGCCCGTCCGGCGCCCGCCTGTTGCGCGGCGCGGCCGAGCGGCCCCTGGCCGTGCGAGCCTGCGAACACCTGACGGACGCGGTCATCTCGACCACCGACCCCGACATCTTCAACGGCGCGGAACGTGGCGCCTGGACCCAGGTCCGCGCCGCCGCCCGCCTGGCCCGCCTGGGCTGCGACGCCTACGCCTACGCCATGGTGGCGGCGGGCCAGATGGACCTGGTGGCCGAGGCCAGCCTGAAATCCTGGGACTGGTCCGCCCTGGTCCCGGTGATCGAGGCCGCCGGCGGCCGGGTGGTCAACTGGCGCGGGGAGGCGCCGGACGGCAGCGGGCAGATCTTGGCGGTGGGGGACGAACGGCTGATCGATCAGGCGCTGGTGACGTTGAAGCGGGCGGCGGGATAATTTAGGCCCGCCAAAGGCTAATTTACCAGCCCGGCAGTCGGAACTGCTGACGTTTCCAGCGTCGTGTCAAAGCCTAAACTGGATGCGGTGCAGGTTTACCAGTTTCCGGTTCTCTTTCTGCAGATGGGCAACAACGCTGCCCAGTTCCGAGCCTAAGTGGCGCCGATCGACCACTTCACCATTTCGAAGGTGTTCAGCTTCAATGCCCATGAGCGTGGCGTTGCCGTCGAGGTCAATGAACGGCTGAACCATGCTTTCGACCGTCAAGTTCAGCGCTTCTATAAGGCCGCTCCTTTGGAGCATCTGCCGTAGGACAACGAGGATGTCTCCCATGCACATGACGTAATGGCGCACAAAAAGGGTGAGATCGATGCCCTCGGGTAGGGCAGGATCAACCTCCCGCATCTCCTCGTACTCGGCAGCCAAGTTACGAAAGCGAGGAAACGCCTTCAACAAATGAGGCTTCACACTTGGCTTAAAGGTGTGCACACGCGTGGCCTTGACCTCGTCATTGTGCCCCAGCCAATTGGCTCCGTAACTGATCCCCGTGACTGGGAAATGTTCATGTTGGCTATGATTTCGCAACTCCTCCATAAAGCGATAGGGGAAGGATTGCTCCGCGACCTTAGCCTTTTCATCACGAAACTCCTTGAGCGCCTTCCTGCCTAAGAGCTTTGGGACGACATTGTCTGCGATATCGCGGAAAAGGCGAGCGCTGCTTAGTAGATTGGCCGTGACCCGGCTCATATGTCGCCGGTCTTGGTTGAAGGCTTCTGAGGAGATACGCCGCCTCACTTCCTCCTCGATAAGTATGCCCGCAACGGCCCGTTCGTATTCCATGTAGTTGCTAATGAGGATGTCATATGCCTCCTCAATGTCGATCACGCGTCCAAGACCATCTACGGCACGAACGACCTCGTGAAACTCGCGTGCGGTAATCTCCAATCTAGCGCGACTACTGAGGGTGTGCCGGACGACGCGGTATTGGTCAGTCATCACCGGTTCCAACGTGGTAATATCTCCACCCGAGAGACAAAGTTCGAGCTATCCACGATGGATGGGTTCGCGAAATGCTTCAATGATGAAGCGCGACATCTGCCCGAAGCCCCTTCCTACCGCTAGGCCACCGACGGCGTCTGTTCCGTCACGTCCTCGATCCTGGCCGACGGATCGACGGCCGACAGGTCCTGGATCGGCGAGACGTAGTCGGCCATGGCGTCGAATTCGTCCAGGAAGACGGCGCGCTTGTCGTCGGCTTCCATGATGACTTCGTGCAGGGCGCCGGGGACCTCGACATAGCGGCCGCGGCCTAGGCGTTTGGCGGCCCAGCGGTTGGTCTGTTTCCACACCACGTCGTCATTGTCGGCCTGGACGACGGCGACCGGGATCTTGACCATCTTCAGGGCCTTGGGCTTCAGCGCCCGCTCGCCGGCGTCCAGGGCGAAGGCCAGCCAGCCGTAGGTGGGGCCGCCGATGGCCAGGTGGGGGCAGGCGTACAGCTGCTGGCGCCACATCTCGTAACGGGTCTCGTCCGAGGTCAGGGCGTCTTCGGCGAAGGTGTGGTCGAACGGATCGTCCGGGTCGCCCAGGATATAGTCGCCCGCGTGGCCGTGACGGATGTTCCAGCGCACCGCCAGCTTGACCGACCACATCGAGCGTTTGCCGGTCTTGATGCGCAGCATGGGGCTGGACAGGACCGCGCCCGAGAACCGGCTCTCGCCGGCTTCCAGCGACAACAGGTTCAGGCAGGCGCCCATCGAATGGCCGACCATGATCCAGGGCTTGGGGCACTGGTCCTCGAAGGCGTCCAGCAGGCGGCCGTAATCGTCCAGAAACTCTTCCACCGCGCGGGCGTGGCCCTTGAGACGGTCGGGCAGGAGGCGGGCCGACAAGCCCTGGCCGCGCCAGTCGTGGGCCAGGACGCACCAGCCGCGCGCCAGGAAATTGCCGATGACCTCGAAATATTTCTCGATGGGTTCGGTGCGGCCGGGGCTGAGCACCACCGTGCCGCGCGGCTTTTCGGCCGTCAGGTGCGACGGCGTCCACAGGGCGGCGCGCAGCCGCATGCCGCCGGCCCCACGGTACCAGTCGCCCTTGCCGCCCGGCGGCGAGGATGCGCCCGGAACCCCCATCAGGGGGGCGTTGGCGGCGAAGGCTTGGGCGCGGTTCACTCGGGCTTCCTGAATTTCAAGGTCATGCGGTCGCTCTCGCCGATCTCTTCGTACTTGGATCGATCAAAGGCGGGGTCGGCGGGTTCGCCGCGAGGGGCGGTCAGGCGGGTCGGCGGCAGGGTGTCGACGCCGAACGGATGGTCCTTGGTGTCCTTCTCGTTGGCGTTGACCTCGGAGGCGGCGACGAAGACGAAGCCGGCCTCTGCCGCCAGCTGACGCACGAAGGCCTCCTGGACATAGCCGTTGGCGGCCACCGGATCCTGGTCCTCTTCCGGCGCCAGACGGTGTTGCTCCACGCCCAGGACGCCGCCGGGCTTCAGGGCGGCGAAGGCGTCGGAGAAGGCCTTTTCGGCGATCCCGGCGGCCATCCAGCCGTGCAGGGTGCGCATGAACAGGCACAGGTCGGCCGTGCCCGCGGGGGCCACCGGGCCGGAGCCCGCGCCGAAGAAGGTGAACTGGGGTTCGCCATACAGTTTCTTGTCGGCGCTGAACCGGGTCTGGAAGGCGGCGTTCAGGGCGGCCTGAGCCGGGTCGGCGGTGGGTCCCTGCGGGAAAAGGGCGGCGATATAGACGCCCTCGCCCCGCGCCAGATAGGGGGCCAGGATTTCCGTGTACCAGCCGCTGCCGGGCCAGAATTCCACCACGGTCATGCGCGGCTGCAGCCCCAGGAACCGCAGGGTCTCCATCGGGTGACGGAAGGCGTCGCGGGGACGGTCCTGGGCGCGCCAGGGGCCGGCGACGGCCCATTCCAGCGACCCTTCGGGCGGACCGGCGGGCGCAGGCGGCGCCTCGGGGGCGGCTTCCTTCTTGCGTCCACAGGCGGCCAAGGCGGTCAGGGCCAGCCCGGCGGCGCCGGACAACAGCCACCGTCGCGACAGAGCGCCGGAAATCGCAGAAAGATCAGCCATCAAAACACCCCCTCGGAACGCCGGGCCCCGCGTCCGGCAAACCTTGGTCGAACGGGCTTACTCACGTTCGCGGCGCGGGTCAAAAGGGACTATTCGGGCTTGCGGAACCGCAGGGTCATGCGGTCACTCTCGCCGATTGCATCGAAGGCCGCGCGCTGGTCCGGGGTCAGGGCGCCCGAGCCGTCGCGGGCCTGGGACTGGCGCACCGGGGGCAGGGTCCAGACGCCGAACGGGTGGTCGTGGTCGTCCTTGGAATTGGCGTTCAGTTCGCTGCGCGCCTCAAGCACGAAGCCGGCGTTCTGGGCCTCGTGGATCACATAGCTTTCAGGCACATAGCCGGTCGAGGCGACGTCGGCGACGTTCAGCCCCTCGGCGCTGCGGTGCTGCTCCACGGCCAGGACCCCGCCAGGCTTCAGGGCGGCGTAGAAGGCCTTCAGATAGGGCTGGGTGCGGCCGTCGCGTGACCAGTTGTGGAAGGCGCGGGCCACCAGGATGAAGTCAGCCGAGCCGGCCTCGACCCCCATGCTCTCCAGCGGACGGTTGACGCCGACATAACGGCCGCCGGTCGCCGCGGCATAGGGCTCCAGAATATGCCGCCACCAGCTGGCGCCGCCCGGTTCGATCTCGACCACGGTCATGCCCGGCGTCAGGCCCCAGAAGGTCAGGGCCTCATAGGGGTGACGGGCGGCGTCGCGGGCGCGGTCGGCGGCCGGACGGGTCTCGGCGGCGACGGCGGCCTTCAGGGCCGTGTCCTCCTCGAAGGTCGGCATTGCGCTGGACAGGGCCGAGCGCGGCGGCGTCCAGGCGCCGTCCGTTTGGGGTGACGGCTGGGATTGGGCGGTCGCCGTCGTCACGGCGACGGTCGACAGCAGGGCGGCGAGGCCGAAGGCGGCGAGACGCATGGGGTGTTCCTTCATCAGGGGTGATCTTCATTACGGGGCGCAGCGGCCGGCGCAAATGACGATCATGAGACGCGGGGATTGGTCGCGCATGGCCGCCCCCTTGACGCCGGTTCGCTGCATCCCATTTCATCTCTCGAGAGCGCCGGTTCCGGGCTCTCCAGACCGACGGCGCCGATTTCGGGTCGCCGGGCTGAACCCCAACCGTCCGGGCAAACCGCCGGGCGGCTCAACCTTGCTGATCCTCAGGAGGATGCTGATGCGTACCTATGATTTCACCCCGCTGTACCGTTCGGCCGTCGGTTTCGACCGTCTGGCCAACCTGCTGGAAACCGCCGCGCGGACCAGCCAGGACGGCGGCTATCCGCCCTATAATATCGAGACCACGGGCGAGAACGCCTATCGCATCGAGATCGCCGTCGCCGGATTTTCTCCCGACGAGCTGAATATCGAAGTGAAGGAAAACCTGCTGACCGTCACCGGGCGCAAGACCGCCAACGACGACGCCGAGGCGCAGAAGACCTATCTGCACCGCGGCCTCGCCGAGCGCGATTTCGAGCGCCGCTTCCAGCTGGCCGACTATGTGGTCGTGAGCGAGGCCAATCTGGTCAACGGCCTGCTGTCGATTTCGCTGAAGCGCGAACTGCCCGAGGCGCTGAAGCCCCGCCGCATCGAGATCGGCGGCGCCCAGCCCCTCATCGAAGGTAAGACCGACAAGGCGGCCTGATCGGTCTCTTTGAACTGGAAAGGGCGGCGTTCGCGCCGCCCTTTTTTATGCCGCCAAGTGCGCGAAGGCGGCGACCACCTGTTCATAGGCCGGGCGTTTGAACGGCACGATCAGGTCGCAGGCCTCGGACAGGGGGCCCCAGCGCCAGGCGTCGAACTCGATCTCGTCGTCGGCCGCCAGGTCGATCTCGGTCTCCTCGCCCGTAAAGCGGAAGGCGAACCACTGCTGGCGCTGGCCGACGAAGCCGCGCCAGGCCTTGGGGTTGTTCATCGCCTCGGGCGGGAAGTCGTACAGAATCCAGTCGTCGGTCCGCGCCAGGAACTCGACCGAGACGACCCCGGTCTCCTCGCGCAGTTCGCGCAGGGCGGCGGCCATAAGATCCTCGCCGTCGTCCACGCCGCCTTGCGGAAACTGCCAGTTATGCGGGCCGGGCGTGGCGTGGCGGCGGCCGTACCAGACCTGACCCTGAGCGTTGAACAGCACGACCCCGACATTGGGGCGGTACAGACTGAGGTCGGTCATTACCGGCCGGGCCGCAGGGTCATGGCCGAGGCGGGCGCCAGTTGCAGGCCGCGCTGTTCCAGACCGGCGGTCCAGCGGGCGGCGGCCTCGACCGTCACCGGATAGGAGAAGCCGGTCCCCAGGGCCGAGCCGCGCAGCTTGGCCTGGGCTTCCAGACTGTTCAGGGCGGCGATGATGGCGGCGGGCGACTGGGTCTGGTCGATCACCTTGTCGGCGCTGGCGCGGGCCCAGGCGCCGGGACGACGCTGGAACGAGCCGTCGTCCAGGAAGGCGACGCCGCGCTGACGCAGGGTCGAGAGGAAGGCGTTCATCCCCGTGTCCGAAGTCGCGAACCGGTCGCCCAGATAGTTGGTCACGCCGAAATAGCCGACAGCGCGGCCCAGCAGCCAGTCCATCTTGGCCTGGACGTCGTCCGGGGTTCCGCTGGCCAGCAGGGTGTAGGGGCCGGGGTCGTTGTCGGGATAGCCGGTCGGCTCCATCGGCATTTCCAGCATGACCTCGTGGCCCTGGGCGCGGGCCTGGTCGATCCAGGACTGAAGATTGTCGGCATAGGGGACGAAGCTGAGCGTCACCTCGGGCGGCAGGCGTTCGATGGCCGCGCGGGTGGTCACGGCGTTCAGACCCAGGCCGCCGACGATCAGGGCCACACGCGGCTTGCCGTTCGAGCGGAAGGGCCGAGCATAGGCCTGGGCCGGGACGCGGCCGTCGGGCGCGATCATCGGCAGGGGGCCGCTGGGGCCGGGTTGCGACAGGCCGGCGATCGGGGCCTTGGGCAGCGGAGACGCCGCCTGGACGGGGGCGGTGTAGCTGGCTCCGCCCGCAACCGTGGCGCCGTCCGGCAGGGTGATCACGGCTTCGCCGCCTGCAGCGCCGGAGGGATCGCCGGTTCCGGTCAAATCCTGATACAGGCCCATGGCCCCCATGGAGAAGGCCTCGAACCCGGTCGGGGCCGGGGCGGGCGCCGCCTCTTCGCGGTGCAGGGCGACCCGGGCCGAGGGCGTGCCCGCATGGGGATCGCCCAGGACGGTCAGGAACAGGGCGCCGGTGGACAGCAGGAACAGGCCGGCCAGGCCGGCGATCACCGGCGGCTTCTTCAGCGCGGCGACGACGGGCTTCAGGCTCGGCTTTCCACGCGCTGCGGGCGGAGACCCAGCGGCGGCGGCGAGAGCGGACTGGCGTTTGGCGAACATGGACACGGGGCGGAATCCTTCAAACCCATCCTCGCATCACGCCGGTTAAGAAAGCCTAACGGCCGTTCACCATGAACGCGCCTATCCGCCGTTGTCATGGATCGTGCGTTGACGGCGGCGTTTTGGCCCTTTCACATGCCGATCTCCCTACTAGCGCCTAGGATATGCCGATGATGACGCCCGCCGCCGACGACGCCCTGCGTGAAGAAGTCCGACTGCTGGGCGGCATCCTAGGCGAGGTCATTCGTCAGGAGGGCGGCCAGGATCTGTTCGACCATGTCGAGGCGGTGCGTCAGGCCTCGGTCGCCTATCACCGCGACCCGGCCTCGCATCCGGCCAAGCGGCTGGAGAAGCTGCTGACCGCCATGACCGTGGATCAGGCCGCCGGTCTGGCCCACGGTTTCGCCCTGTTCTCGCTTCTGGCCAATATCGCCGAGGACCGCGCCACCCGTCGTCGCGCCCAGACTCAGGTCGTGGCCGGCGCCCGCGCCGACACGCCCGAGGGCGCCCTGCAACGCCTGGCCGAACAGAATGTGGACAAGGCGGCGGTGCGCGCCCTGCTGGAGGAGGCCCTGGTCTCGCCGGTCCTGACCGCCCACCCGTCCGAGGTGCGGCGCAAAAGCGTGATCGACCGGATCGCCGCCATTTCCGAAATCCTGGACCACTGTGACCGCGCGGGCGACGCCTGTTCGCCGGCCCAGATCAATGCGCCCCTGCGCCGCCAGATCGTCATCCTGTGGGCCACCCGCCTGGTCCGCACCCAGGGACTGGTGGTGCAGGACGAGATCGACACCGTCGTCTCCTTCCTGGACCGCATCTTCCTGCGGGTCGCGCCGAAACAGCTGTCGGCCTGGCGGCGCCTGCTGGACGCGCCGGGTCTCCAGCCCTTCATGCGGGTCGGCACCTGGGTCGGGGGGGACAGGGACGGCAATCCGAACGTTGACGGGACGGTGCTGGCCGCCGCCTTCCGCACCCAGTCGCGCGCCGTGCTGGGCTATTATCTGGACGAGGTTCACGCCCTGGGCGCCGAACTCAGCCTGGCGGCCGAACTGGCCCAGGTGTCGCCGGAACTGGCGGTTCTGGCCGACGCCGCCCACGACCCGTCGCCCCACCGCGCCGACGAGCCCTATCGACGCGCCCTGACCGGCGTCTATGGCCGGTTGGCCGCCACCTATGAGGCGCGGGGCGGAACCCCGCCGCCGCGCCGCGCCGTCGTCGTCGCCGAACCCTATCCCGGCCCCGACGCCTTCGAAGCCGATCTGAAGATCATGCGCGACAGCCTGGTGGCGCACAACGGCGCGGTCTTCGCCGACGACCGGCTCAGCGACCTGGTCACGGCGGTCGAGATTTTCGGCTTCCACATGGCGACGCTGGACCTGCGCCAGAACTCGGACGTCCACGAACGGGTCGTCGCCGACCTGCTGAAGGTGGCGGGGGTCTGCGCCGACTATAGCGGTCTGGACGAAGAGGGGCGGCTGGCGGTGCTGGCCGCAGAATTGGCCTCGCCGCGCCTGTTGTTCAGCCCCTATGCCGAGTATGCCGACGAAACCCTGAAGGAGCGCGGCATTCTCCAGGCGGCCGCTGAGGCCCTGGCCGCCTTCGGTCCCCAGGCCATTCGCACCCATATCGTGTCCAAGACCGACGCGGCCTCGGACCTGCTGGAGGTCTATCTGCTGCTGAAGGAAGTCGGTCTCTACCGACCCGAAGATCCCGCCGCCTGCCCGATCCAGGCCGCCCCCCTGTTCGAGACCATCGAGGATCTGCGCGCCTCGCGTCCGACCCTGGAACGCCTGCTGAAAGAACCGTCCGCCCTGGCCGTGGCCAAGGCGCGCGGCGTGCAGGAGGTGATGATCGGCTATTCGGACTCCAACAAGGACGGATCCTATCTGACCTCAGGCTGGGAGTTGCACGAGGCCTCGCGCGCCCTGGTCGAGGTGACGCAAGCCGCCGGCCTGAAGCTGCAGCTGTTCCATGGACGCGGCGGCACGGTCGGGCGCGGCGGGGGCTCGTCCTTCGCCGGGGTGCTGGCCCAGCCGGAAGGCACGGTCCAGGGCCGGATTCGCACCACCGAACAGGGCGAGGTCATCGCCAACAAGTACGGCGAACCCGAGATCGCCCTGCGCAATCTGGACGCCCTGACCTGCGGCGCGGTCCTGGCCTCGCTGGGCCAGGGCAAGGATCACGTCTTCACCGCCGACCATGGGGCCACCCTGTCGGACCTGTCCGCCCGGTCGATGGCCGCCTATCGCAAGCTGGTCTACGAGACCGACGGCTTCGTCGACTATTACCGCGCCGCCACCCCCATCGCCGAGATCGCCGACCTGAAGATCGGCTCGCGCCCGTCGTCGCGCACCGCCTCGACCCGGATCGAGGATCTGCGCGCCATTCCCTGGGTGTTCAGCTGGTCGCAGAGCCGGGTCATGCTGCCCGGCTGGTTCGGCTTCGGCTCGGCCGTCCAGGGGCAGGACATGGCGGAACTGAAGGCCATGGCCGAGGTCTGGCCCTTCTTCCGCACCCTGGTCCAGAACATGGAAATGGTCATGGCCAAGTCGGACATGACCGTGGCCCGCCGCTACGCCACCCTGGTGCCCGACCCGTCGCTGGCGGCGCGCATCTATGGCGAGATCCGCGACGAATGGCAGAGAACCCATGACGCCGTCCTGGCCATCACCGGTCATGACAAGCTGTTGGGCGGCCAACCCGAACTGGATCGGCTGATCCGGCTGCGGATGCCCTATGTCGAGCCGCTGAACCATGTGCAGATCGAACTGATCCGCCGCCGTCGCGCCGGCGACGAGAACCCCCGTGTTCGCGAGGGCATATTGCTGGCCATCAACGGGGTGGCGGCGGGGCTGCGCAACAGCGGCTGATTACGGCCGCAACCATGACGCCGATTTAACCCGCCTGTCTTGGATCGGCGGCTGAACCCTCATTGAGCTGTTACACAACACGCGTATTGCGCCTTCGTCGCCGTTTCGAGCGATTATCTTTCTCTTTAGGAGCAAAGCGATGAAGGTTCTCTCCCCCGTTCTCTTCGCCGTCGCCGTCCTGTCCGTGTCCCCCGCCCTGGCCCAAAGCGATGACGCGCGGATCGCCTTCCGCGATCTGGACCTGTCCTCGGCCGCCGGCGCCGCCGCCTTCGACGGCCGCATCGACCGGGCCGCGGCCGACCTGTGCCGCAACTTCACGGTTCCGGGCAGCCGGATCGTTCGCAGCGAGGCCTGCCGCTCGGCCGTTCGCGCCGAGGCGATGCGCCAACTGCCGCGTTCGCGCCAGGTCGACTACGCCCGCGCCCCGCGCGACGCCCGTCAGGTCGCCCAGGTCGTCGGCCTGTTCGCCAACAGCTGATACCCAAACCGGCGAAGGGCGCCGTCGCCCTTCGCCGCATCGGCCGGCCTACAGCCACTTCGTGCGTTTGAAGGTGATGTAAAGGCCGACGCAGACCGCGACGATCAGGCCCATCACCAAGGCGTAACCGTAACGCCAGTGCAGTTCCGGCATGAACTCGAAGTTCATCCCGTAGATGCCGGCGATGGCGGTGGGCACGGCCAGCAGCGCCGCCCATGACGCCAGCTTGCGCGTGATGACGCCCTGCCGCTGCTGTTCCAGCAGATTGGCGACCTCGAACACCGAGGCCAGAATGTCCGTCAGCCCGTTCAACCGGCTGTTCACCCGACGCACATGGTCGGCGATGTCGCGGAAATAGGGGCGGATGTCCGGGTCGATACAGGGTAGGTCCAGCGACTGAAGCCGCCCCGCCACCTCCTCCATCGGCCCCAAAATGCGCCGGAACTTCAGCAGTTCGCGACGCAGGGTGAACAGGCGGCGGATCTCGCCCCGCGACAGGAAGGCGTCCAGCGCCCGCTGTTCCAGCTCCAACACACTGTCCTCGGCCCCATCGACGATGGGCACATAGGCGTCGGCGATGAAGTCCAACACTCCGTGCAGGACGAAGTCCGGCCCGGCCTGAAGTTGCTCGGGCGAGGCCTCCAGCTGGGCGCGCAAGGCCGTATGCGACCGGGCCGAGCCGTGACGGATGCTGATGACGTGGTCCGTGCCGACGAAGACGTGGGTCTCGCCATAGCTGATGACGTCATCCACCTTTTCGGCGGTGCGGGCGACGACGAACAGTTCGTGGCCATAGACCTCGACCTTGGGCATCTGGTGGGCCGACAGGGCGTCCTCCACCGCCAGGGGGTGCAGGTGGAACCGCTTCACCAGGACATCGAACTCGGCGTCGGTCGGCTCGTGCAGACCGATCCAGACGAATTCGCCGGGTTTCAGCGTCAGCCCTTTTTCCGTCAGGGGCGCCGCCCGCACGCGCTGTCCGTCTCGATACACATAGGAGGCGACGACGGACATGGAATCTCCCGAAAATGGATGCGCTGCTAACGCCTTAGTGCAGGACGGCGCGTGACGAAATGCGCTCAACGCGCGAGCCCCCTCGCATCGACGGCTTCAGCGGGGACGTTCGCCTGTCCGAAATGTCATGACGCCGAATTATGAATCAGCCGTGTTTCCGCCGCGGAAGCTTCGCCGTTTGGATGCGGTTCTGCGCCACCCTTCCCTGCCCCAGCCGATAGAGGGGCGGGAAAAAGGAAACAGGATCATGTTCAGGATTGTCTCTCTAACGGCCGCCGCCGTCATGGTCGCAAGCGCCGCCTCCGCTTCCGACCTTCGCATCTCCTATGGAGATCTGGACCTCGCCACCCGCGAAGGCGCGGCGCGGCTGGACACCCGCATTCGTAAAGCGGCCAACAAGCTGTGCGCAAATCGCACCCCCCTCGAAAGCACCACCTGCCGCGCAGGCGTGCGCAACGAAGCCCTGTCGAACCTGCCGCCGCAAGCCCGGACCGAATACGCCCGGGGCAGCCGCTCCTTTGAAGCCTGAAACGCAGGACGCCGCCGGACCGATCGTCCGACGGCGTCCCCGTTATAGGCTTTCGTCCCAAGCCTGCCCGATCAGGAAACCGGGAAGCCCCGGACCTTCAGCAGGGCTGCGACGTCCGGATCGCGACCGCGGAAGGCGCGATAGGCCTCGGCGCGGTCGGTGGTGTTGCCCGGCGCCAGCATGATCGACTTGAACCGGCCGGCGATGTCCGGATTGAACACGTCGCCCGACTCCTCGAAATAGGCCCAGGTGTCGGCGTCCATCGTCTCGGACCACAAGTAGCTGTAGTAGCCGGCCGAATAGCCGTCGGACGTGAACAGGTGATTGAACTGCGGCAGGCGGTGCCGCATCACGATCTCCTTGGGCATGCCGATCCGCGCCAGGCTGGCCTTCTCGAAGGCGTCGATGTCGGTCGGCGGCGTGGCTTGCGTGTGCAGGTCCATGTCGACGATGGCCGAGGACAGATAGCTGACGGTCGCATAGCCCTGGTTGAAGGTCGACGAGGCCTGGATCTTGTCGACCAGGGCCTGGGGCATGGGTTCGCCCGTCTGATAGTGTTTCAGATAACCGTCCAGGATCGGCCGGCTCAGCACCCAGTGCTCATGCACCTGCGACGGATATTCCACGAAGTCGCGCGGCGTATTGCCGAACGACGGATAGGTCACGTTCGACGAGAAATAATGCAGGGTGTGGCCGAACTCGTGGAACAGGGTCTCGGCGTCGTCCAGCGAGATCAGCACCGGCTCGCCGGGCTCGGGCTTGGTGAAGTTGTTGTTGTTCGAGCCCAGGATCACCTTCGACCCGTCCAGGGTCGAGAAGGACCGGTAGGTGGTCATCCAGGCGCCCGAACGCTTGCCCGGACGGGCGTAGTCGTCGGTGTAATACAGGCCGATCAGCTTGCCGGTGGCCTTGTCGTGCAGCTCATAGACCTCGACGTCCGGCTCGAAGGTCGGGACCGAACCCTTGGGCAGTTGCGTGAACTTGAAGCCGTACAGGCGTTCGGCCATGGCGAAGGAGCCGGTGCGCACCGCGTTCAGCTCGAAATACGGCTTCAGCTGGTTCTGATCCAGGTCGTACTTGGCCTTACGGACCTTCTCGGCAAAGTACAGATAGTCCCAGGGCTCGATGTCGAAACCGGCGATCGCCTTCATGTCGGCGACCTCCTCGGCGACGCGGGCCTTGGCCGGGGCCCAGACGCGATCCATCAGGTTCTGCGCATTGGCCGGGGTCTTGGCCATGGTGTCCTGCATGCGCAGTTCGGCATGGTTGCGATAGCCCAGCAGCTTGGCCCGCTGATCGCGCAGCTTCACGATCTCGGCGATGGTCGCGTTCGTGTCATTGGCGTCGCCGTTGTCGCCGCGATTGACGAACTTCTTCCAGACCTGCTCGCGCAGGGCCCGGTCGTCGGCGAAGGTCAGGAAGGGGTCCACCGACGAACGGGTGTTCAGGATGGCCCAGCCCTGCAGATTGCGGCTGCGCGCGGCCGAAGCGGCGGCGGCCTTGTTCGAGGCGGGCAGACCCGCCAGGCCGGCTTCGTTCGGGATCAGGGTCCAGGCGTTCTCGTCGGCGACGACCTTTTGACCGAAGCGGGTGAAGGCGTTGGACAGGGCGGTGTTGATCCGACCCAGCTCGGCCTTGCCGGCCGCGTCCAGATTGGCGCCCGAACGGATGAAGGCGTCGCGGCGGCGTTCGGCCAGACGCTTCTGCTGGGCGCTCAGGCCCATGGCGTCGGCGTTGTCGGCGATGGTCTTGACGCGCTGGAACAGGGCGGCGTTGAAGGTGATCTCGTCCGAGGCCGCCGACAGGATGGGCGACAGTTCGGTGTCGAGGGCGTCATAGGCCTCGCCGCCGATGTTCGAGGTCATGACGCCATAGATGTTGGACGCCCGATCCAGCGGCTCGGCGGCCAGTTCCAGCGCCGTCATGGTGTTGGCGAAGGTCGGCGCCTCGGGATTATTGGCGATGGCGGCGATGTCGGCGCGTTGCAGCTCGATGCCTTCCAGCATGGCCTCGCGCAGCTTGGCCGGGGTCACCTTGTCGAACGGCGGCAGACCGTCATATGAGCCGGTCCAGGGCTGCAGCAGCTCGGCCCGGGGCGTCGCGGCCGGCAGGACGGCGCGGGCGATGCGGGCCTCTTCGGCCAGATCCATGGCGGTCGGCGCAGTTGCGCCGGAGGCAGAGCCGGCTCCGGTCGAGGCGCAGGCCGAGAGGGCCATCAGGCTGCCGCCCGCGATGAGAAGCTGGCGTCTGTGCATGGAATGCTCCGTGGGAAAATCATGTCGGGGCTACACTTAGGCGCGCCAAGGCGGATCGTCACCTGCCCGACCCGTTAAAGGCCCGTAATCTTGTTGGATGGATCGTCGCACTGTTCTAAAGCCCCGGCATGGCTATTGGCGTTTTCGACTCCGGCGTGGGCGGCCTGACCGTCCATCGCGAACTCACCCGGCGCTTTCCCCAGCGGGACTTCGTCTATCTGGCCGACCAGGCCCACGCCCCCTATGGCGGGCGCGGCGGCGAAGACATCGTCGAACTGACCAAGGCAGGGTGCGAGCGGCTGTTCGACGCCGGCGCCTCGGTCGTGGTCCTGGCCTGCAACACCGCCAGCGCCATCGCCCTGCGCCGCCTGCAACAGACCTGGATCCCCGGCCTGCGCGAACGGCTGGGCCGGCCGGTCAATGTGCTGGGCATCATCGTGCCGACCATCGAGGCCGCGACCGGCAAGCCCTGGAGCTTCGAGGCCGAACGGCCCCAAGAGGGCGAAAAGGTCCAGGCCATCGACATCACCGGCGTCTTCTGCACCGCCGCCACCGCCATCAGCCGCGTGTTCGAGATCGAGATCGACAAGCGGCGCGAGGATATCGCCGTCTTTTCCGAGCCCTGCCCCGGCCTGGCGGGCCTGATCGAACTGGGCGCGCCGCCCGAGGAGCTGAAGGTGGTGGTGGACGACCATGTCGACGCCCTGCGTCGCCGCATCGGCCGCCATCCGGACAAGGCCATACTGGGCTGCACCCATTACGAGATCATCGCCGAACTGTTCGCCTCGGCCCTGCCCGCGGGGACGGTGCTGATCAATCAGCCGACGGCCGTGGCCGATGCGCTGGAGCGGTATTTCGCGCGGCATCCCGAATTCGAACTAGGCGACAGCGGCCGCCGCGACTTCCTGACGACGGGCCAGGCCGGTCCGCAGTCGGAGATGGTGTCGCAGTTCTGGGGCGCGCCGCTGGCGTTCGCTCAGGCGTAGGGGCGGTCCGCCGCCGACGCGCTCAGCGACCTCGTCAGCACCCCGGACAATCCGGCAGGGCCTCGCTTTCCAGCTGAAGCGTCGTGTGCCGGATCGAATGGCGTTTCGCCAGCGCCTGGGCCTCCATCAGCAGTGCGTCGCCGTCCTTGCGGTCGTGGACCAGATGGGCCGTCAAGGCGGTCTCGGTGGTGGACAGGCCCCAGACGTGCAGGTCGTGGACCGCACGCACGCCCGCCAGCCCCATCAGCGCCTTTTCCAGCCTGGCCACATCCACGTCGCCCGGCGCGCCGTCCATGGCCAGATTGACCGAATCCTTCAGCAGACCCCAGGTCGACCACAGGATCACGGCGACGATGACCAGGCTGACCAACGGATCGACCAGGGACCAGCCGGTCAGCATGATCAGCCCGCCGGCCGCCACGACGCCCAGCGACACCCCGGCGTCGGCCATCATGTGCAGATAGGCGCCCCGGGCGTTCAGGTCGTGCTGCGACTTCATGAACAGAAGCGCCGTGCCCAGATTGATGACGAAGCCGATGGCCGCCACCGTCATGATCACGCCCGAGCCGACCGGCGCCGGCTCGGCGAAGCGGCGCACCGCCTCGAAAGCGATGGCCCCGCAGGCGAAGATCAGCAGCAGGGCGTTGGCCAGGGCCGCCAGAACCGTCGCCTTGCCGAAACCGTAGGTGCGTCGGCCGCCCGCCGCCCCATGCGCGCCGCGCCGCGCCAGCCAGGCCGCCCCGCCCGCCATGGCCAGGCCAAGCACATCCGACAGATTATGCCCGGCGTCGGCCATCAGGGCGGTGGAATCCGCGATCAGGCCCGCGCCGAACTCGCAGACGACGAAGGCCAGATTGACCACCAGGCCGACGGCGTAGCGCCAGTCGCCGGTGTCTACCGGACCGTGGGCGTGCCCATGCGCGTGGTGATGCCCGTGTCCATGCGCGTGGTCATGCCCGTGGTCATGGTCATGATCGGCGTGGTCGTGTCCGTGCGAGGCGCTCATGTGTCCGCCTATACGCCATTTCCGCAAACGGCCAAGCTGCTACATGATAACGCGTTGAATGTTATCATGTAATGCCTCGTCAATGCTGATGCAGGGCGACCATCAGACCGAGGGCGATCAGGGCCACGCCCAGCACGGCGCCCTCGTAGCGCGCCCAGCGCTCCAGCCGCAGGATCGAGGCCCCCGCGCTGGCCAGGGCCGTGAACACCGCCATGCCGGCGATGGTGCCGACCGCAAAGACCAGGGTCAGCAGGGCCAGGGCGGCGAAGCCTTCCGAGGCCGAGGACAGATAGATGGGCAGCAGGACCTCGCCCGGCGACACCGCCATCATGGCGACCAGGCCCAGGAAGGCCGCCTTGTCGGAGACGGCGGGCGGGGCGGCGTCCATCTGCGGACCGCCGGCCGTCGCCGGACGCAACAGGGTCGCCCGCGCCAGGTAGAAGGCGCCGAACAGGAACAGCAGCACCGCCGCGAGATGGGGCAGAAGCCCCTCGACCCACTGGTCCAGCGCCAGGCCCGCCGCCACGATCAGGCCGCCGACCACCGCCGTCGATGCGATATGGGCCAGCCCCGCCACAGTCACCGCCAGCAGCACCCGCGACGCCCGCCAGCCCTGGGCCCGGCCCACCAGGGTGAAGGGCAGCCAGTGGGTCGGCAGGGCCGCGTGCAGGAAGGCCGCGACGAAGCCGCCCCCAAGCAGGGACAGCAGCACGGAGGGTTCGGCGGCGGGCGACATGGGCGGCCCTATAGCTCGTTACTTTATAACAGTCGAGACCAATTCAGACCTAAAGCCAATCGGCGAAGGGCTCCCGGTCCAGCATGTCTTCATAGGTCGGGCGCGGCCGGATGACGGCCCATTGATCGCCGTCCACCAGAACCTCGGGCACCAGGGGGCGGCTGTTGTACTCGCTGGACATCACCGCCCCATAGGCGCCGGCGCCGGTGAAGACGACCAGATCCTCGGCCTCCAGAGGCGGCAGGCTGCGGTCGCGGGCGAAGGTGTCGCCCGTCTCGCAGACCGGCCCTACGACGTCATAAGGGCGCGCGCCGCCGTCGCGCGGATTGACCGGCTTGATGTCATGGAAGGCGTCGTACAGGGCCGGGCGCATCAGATCGTTCATCGCCGCATCCAGCACCAGGAACCGGCGCCCGTCCGAGCGTTCATTGACCTGGATCACCTGGCTGAGCAGCACTCCGGCGTTGGCGGCCAGCAGACGGCCGGGCTCGAACGCCGCCTCGACGTCCAGTCCCGCCAGAACCCGCGCGGCCATGGCCACATAGTCGGCCGGCGACGGCGGCTCGACCCCGCCCGAATAGGGCACGCCCAGTCCGCCGCCGAGGTCCAGCCGCGTCACCGCATGCCCCTGGGCCCGCAGGTCTCGCGTCATCTGGGCCAACACGGTGAAGGCGGCCTGCAGCGGGGCCAGGTCGGTGATCTGGCTGCCGATATGGCAGGCCAGACCGACCGGCGTCACATGGGGTGAGGCCGAGGCGCGGGCGTAGAGGGCCATGGCCTCCTCGACCGGCACGCCGAACTTGTCGCCCTTGCCGCCGGTGGTGATCTTGGCGTGGCCGCCGGCCCCCACATTGGGATTGACCCGAACGGCCACGGCCGGCGACGCCTGCATCAGGGCCGCGACCGCGATCAGCCGATCCAGCTCGGCGCCGGATTCGATATTGATCTGGCGCACGCCGACGCTAATGGCGAAGACCATCTCCACATCGGTCTTGCCGACGCCGGAGAAGATGATCCGGTCAGCCGGCACGCCCGCCGCCAGGGCCCGGCGGATCTCGCCCTCGGACACCGTGTCGGCGCCCGAGCCCAGTTTGGCCAAGGTCGCCAGCACCGACAGGTTGGAGTTGGCCTTGACCGCAAAGGCGATCAGGGCCTCGCCCAGGGCTTCACGGTGCGCATCTGCGGCCGCGCGCAACAGGCCGTAGTGCCGCTTCAGCGTCGCGGTGGAATAGACATAGACGGGCGTGCCCACCTCGTCGGCGATGATTTCCAGCGGCACGCCCTCGGCATACAGGGCGCCGTCCTTCAGGTCGAAATGATGCAAGGCGGCCTAGCGGGGGTCGTTCTGGGCGGCGCCAGCGCCGATGGGATTGGAGGGACCGCCGTCGATCGGCACGCTGCTGGACGGGCGGTTGATGGTGGCCGGTTCGGGCAGGCCGGGGGCGCGGCTGCTGCGCGGCGCACGCTCGGTCTCGCGCGCCGGCGATTCCAGGTCGGCCATACGGCCGCAGCCGGCGGCCGACAGGGCGAGCAGGCCCGCGAGGATCAAGGTCTTCTTCATAGGCGGGCTCTCCAGTCGGCGATGCGCGCACGGACCTGTTCCGGCGCTGTGCCGCCATAGCTCTGACGGCTTTGGCACGAAGCCTCGGCGGTCAGCACCTTGTAAACCGCTTCCGTGATCCCCGGCTCGAGTTTCTGCATTTCCGTCAGCGGCAGTTGCGACAGGTCCACGCCCATCGCCTCGGCCTGTTTCACCGCCGCCCCCGTCACATGGTGCGCCTTGCGGAAGGGCAGGTTCAGTTCGCGCACCAGCCAGTCGGCCAGGTCGGTCGCGGTCGAAAAGCCGGCGCCGGCCGCCGCCGCCATCCGTTCGGTGTTCGGACGCAGAGCCGAGACCATGGCGGTCATGGCGACCAGGGCCAGGTCCAGGGCGTCGAAGGCCTCGAACACCGGCGGTTTGTCCTCCTGCATGTCCTTGGAATAGGCGAGCGGCAGCCCCTTCATCACGGTCGACAGGGCGACCAGCGAACCCAGGATCCGGCCGGTCTTGGCCCGAACCAGTTCGGCCGCGTCGGGATTGCGCTTCTGCGGCATGATCGAGGACCCGGTGGTCAGGTCGTCGGGCAGGCTGGCGAAACCGAACATCGGCGTCATCCAGACCACGATCTCCTCAGCCAGGCGCGACAGGTGTCCCGCCGTGATCGAGGCGGCGGCCAGGCTTTCCAGGGCGAAGTCACGGTCCGACACTGCGTCCAGCGAGTTGGCCATCGGCCGGTCGAAGCCCAGTTCCGTCGCTGTCATGTGGCGGTCGATCGGGAAGGGCGAACCGGCCAGGGCGGCAGCGCCCAGCGGGCTCTCGTTCATCCGCGTCCGGGCGTCGGCGAACCGACCGGCGTCGCGGCCGAACATCTCGACATAGGCCATCAGATGGTGCCCCAGGGTCACCGGCTGGGCCGTCTGCAGATGGGTGAAGCCCGGCATCAGGTCGCCGGCGTGCTGTTCGGCCCGGTCCAGCAGGGCGGCCTGCAAGGCCTTGAGTTGGGCGATGGTGCGGTCGGCGGCGTCGCGAACCCACAGGCGGAAATCGACCGCGACTTGGTCGTTACGGCTGCGGGCGGTGTGCAGCCGGCCCGAGGGTTCGCCGATCAGTTCCGACAGCCGGGCCTCCACATTCATGTGGATGTCCTCGAACTGGTCGCGGAAGGGGAAGGTCCCGCCGACGATCTCGGCCTCGATGGCGTCCAGCCCGCCCAGGATGGCTTCGGCGTCGGCCGGCTGGATAACGCCCTGTTTGGCCAGCATCCGGCAATGGGCGCGCGAACCGGCCAGATCCTGACGCCACAGACGCTGGTCCACGCCGATGGAGACGTTGATCGCCTGCATGATCTCGGCGGGGCGCGACGAAAAGCGGCCGCCCCACATGTCTTGACCTGCGGGCTTTGCCGGGGCCTTAGAAACATTGGCTTGGGCGGTATCGGAGGCGGCGTCTGTCATGAGTGGCTCGAGAAAGGCGATCTGGGCGGTCGTCGGCGCGCTCGTGCTGTTCAGCACGCTCGCCGGCGCCGGCGGCTTGGCGATGTCGCTATACGCCAATCATAGGCAGAAGGCGCAACCCCAGACGACGCCCGTGGCGAAAAGCGATCTGGCTCGGTTCGCGGTCGGGCCGCTAGCGGCGCTGGAGACGCCGACCGATCTGAAGACCGCGCCGGAATACATGTTCCGCGACCGCAACGGCACGGCCGTGCGGTTCTCGACCTTCGAGGGCAAGGTGGTGGTGGTCAATCTGTGGGCCATGTGGTGCGCCCCGTGCCGCACGGAAATGCCGACCCTGGCGGCCTTGGCCCGGCATTATCAGACCAACGAGGACCTGATCGTCCTGCCGATCAATGTCGACGCCTCGGCCGACGCCCTGGCCGACGCCAAGAGCTTCATCGACGTCCACGAACCCCTGCCGCTGTACAGCGACATCAAGTTCCAGCTGCCGTTCGAATTCCCGGGCAAGGGCAAGATGCCCCAGACCATCTTCCTGGATCGCGAAGGCCGCATCCGCGCCACCTTCTCGGGCGAAGCCGACTGGAACAGCCCCGAGGCCCACGCCCTGATCGACGCCCTGCTGGCGGAAGGCGCGCCCGCCGCCGGGGCGACGCCGGGCGCCTGATCGGCCGTCAGTTTTCGGCAGGCACGCGCTGGTTGGTGGCCGGATCAACCGCGCCCGGCTTGCCCTGCGCGGCGGCCTTGGCCTGATTTTCCTCCAGCTCATCGGCGACATTGCCCGCGCCGGTCTCAACTGCGCGCGCGGCCTTCATGGCGCCGGACTCGATGACTTCGCCCGCCTGGGCGGCAACTTCGCCGGTGCGATCCGCAGCCGCCTCGGCGTTGGCTTCGGTCTTTTCCTGCTCGGCCTCGGTGCAGGCGGCGGCGCCCAGGCACAGAACGGCGGCGGCGGCCAGCAGGGCCTTCGTACGAATGGTCATGAGGTCTCTCCGGTCGAGTTCGGTATTTGGGCAAAGAACGCGGCGGCCAGCGGCCGGTTGCGCGACCATTGATACCTCCCTGCGGAAACTGTCACCGGCCGTTGGTCGCCAAGACGACACCGGCGAGCAGAAGCGGCATGGCAACCGCCAACATCAACGCGCTCGCCCCATCCAAATCCAGAGTGTGTCGCAACAACAGAGACACGCAGAGGCATGCCATGCCCACGATATTGGCAGCGACGCTCAGCTTTACAGGTTTCATCATTTCGTCCCTGCAGGATGCGCACAACCCTATGGCGCGGCTCATCGAAACTGATGATGCCCCCTATACGCGAACCTCCGCAACCTCAGACGCACCGCGATGTTGGGCAACCCTCTGTTCAGTCGAGGTACGAAGGCTCTAATTTCAAGAAGATGCTTACTGGAGGCGGGATCGAACCGCCGACCTTTGGGCTATGAATCCACACCATGGTCTTCTCCGGTCAAGGTTGTCGGCCGCAGAATGCGGCAAGGCCAAACCGGTTGCCAGGGCCGCCCGCGTCGGGACGCCGCGTGGGACAGGTTCGGACGGCGCAGCCGCAGATGCAGAGTCGAGCAAGGGCGGTCTTCACGCCTTTCAGTTCACCCACGTCCGCAAAATCAGGGCCGTTAAGCGTCCGCCTCGGCCCTGTTCTCAACCCGCCTCATTTAACGGAATTGGCTTTTCGCCATATCTTCGCGCCTGTGTCAGCTCGCGTTTCGATTGCGAAGACGGAGGCTTCGTGAGACCTTGATCGCTTAAAGAGAGGGATCATCATGTTTTCAGCGCCACTCATCGTTGCCGCCGCTCTAGCCGTTCAGGCGTCAGCTCAGACGCCACCCCCCGCGAACAGTCCGGCGGCAGCCCCGCCCACAGCAGCCGCCCAGCAACCTGAACCTGCCCGAGCGCGCCGTATCTGCGAAACGCGCGCCCCGACCGGCCGCAGACTGGAACAACGCACCTGCTACACGCCGGAACAGCACGCCGCTCTCGTTGCGGCAAAGCGAAGAGAGGCGGAAGAGATCGCTGGCGCCAACAATATCCAGAACGACCGGGCAATCGTCGGCATCCCTTCGCCTAACTGAGGGGCGCTATAGAGACCGTCATCTTTCGGAGTTCGGGCGCGACTCGTCGCCGGGGCGGAGGCGGCCTGTGCTTGCGACTAAACTAAGGAGGAGGTGGTGACTGGAGGCGGGATCGAACCGCCGACCTGTGGGTTATGAATCCACCGCTCTAACCATCTGAGCTACCCAGTCGCATCCCGTCTCCGGGCGTCCGCGAGGCCGAGGGCCAGCGCGAAAGAGGCGTGCCTATATCGCCGTCGGGCGCGCGGTTCAAGTCGTCTCGACGTAGATCGTGCGGCGATAGAGCGCACGACAGGCTGATGCGGGAACGGTAACGCTGAAGGGGTCGTTGCCGATGTCAGTCCCCCAGTCCGCCCCAGATCCCCTAAAGACCTCACCGGAGCATCCGTCGCCATGCGCCTGATCGTCCTCGCCGCCTCCACCTCCCTGCTCGTTCTCGCCGCCGCCTGCGGCGCCAATGGCGAAAGCGCTCCGGCCTCGGGCCAGGCGGGCGCCCCGCTGGAAACCCGCCCGGCCAACAACCCGGATCAGCAGCCCGCCTTCCCCGGTCAGACCCGGGCGCCGGGCGTGAAGACCGACGTCGCCCTGAGCCACAGCGTCGTCGCCTCGGGCCTGACGCATCCGTGGGGCCTGGCCCTGATGCCCGACGGCCGCTGGCTGGTGACGGAAAAGCCCGGACGGCTGCGCACCATCACCGCCCAGGGTCAGATCAGCGAACCGGTCCAGGGCCTTCCGCCCGTCGACGCGCGCGGTCAGGGCGGCCTGCTGGATGTGGTCGTCAGCCCCGGCTTCGGCCAGGACCGCCTGATCTACTGGAGCTATTCGGAGCCCCGTGAGGGCGGCAACGCCACCTCGGTCGCGCGGGGCCGCCTGTCCGACGACGGCGCACGGGTGGAGAACGTCCAGGTCATCTTCCGGGCCCTGCCCGTCTATGACGGCGACAAGCATTTCGGCTCGGCCCTAGCGTTTGCGCCGGACGGCACCCTGTTCATCACCCTGGGCGAACGCTCCGACCGGCCGATGCGGCCTCAGGCTCAGGATCTCGGCTCGCACATGGGCAAGACCATCCGCATCAACGCCGACGGCACCGTGCCCCAGGACAATCCCTTCGTCGGCCGCGCCGGCGCCCTGCCCGAGATCTGGAGCCTGGGCCACCGCAACGCCCAGGGGATCGCTGTCCAGCCCGGCACGGGCGCGATCTGGACCATCGAACACGGCACGCGGGGCGGCGACGAGGTCAATCTGGACAAGCCGGGCCTGAACTACGGCTGGCCCGACGCGGCTTACGGCGTGGAATACGCCGGCGGTCAGATAAACAGCGGCGCAACCCAGGCGCCGGGTACAGAACAGCCGGTCTATTATTGGGACCCGGTCATCGCACCGGGCGGGGCGACCTTCTATCAAGGCGCCATGTTCCCCGCCTGGGACGGCGACCTGCTGGTGGCCGGACTGAAGGACAAGCACATCGCCCGGCTGGTGATCGAGAATGACAGGGTCGTGGGCGAGGAGCGGTTGCTGACCGACCTGGGCGAACGGATCCGCGACGTGGCCGTGGGGCCGGACGGCGCAGTTTGGGCCATCACCGACGAGGACGACGGCAAGCTGGTCAGGCTGGCGGTCGCGCAGTAATCTGGCTGCGCCGGGGGGCAGGGCCGAAACGCCGACGCGTTTCGGAAAACAGGAGACACCATGCGCACCCTCTTCGTCGCCATCCTGCTGACTGCACCGCTGCTCACCGCCTGCGCCTCGACGGGCCAGACGAACACCTATCAGGAAGACCTCAAGCGGCTTGAGGCCACATGCACCGAGCGTCAGGGTATTCTGACCCCGACCGGTCTACAAAGCGGCCGGCCCGAGACCGAATACGCCTGCCGCATCGCGGGCGGCGCCAGCCGCATTCCGCCGCGCTGACGCACGACCCGAGCCGGCCCGACCGTGACGGTCGGGCCGGCGTCTTGCGCGCCTTTATGGCTGGCGCGATCCCCGACCTGTCCCCATCTGGATTTGTGCGGCCCCGTGGCTGCAGCCGTTCACGCGGCTTATTACTTGACGTTGACGTAAACGTAGGGTTCTTGGCGTTCGAGCTTAGACCCGTCCTTCCCCGACCGTCGCGAGACGCCCATTTCTCATGGGCGCCGAGCGCAGGGGCCAAAAATGGAGACTCACTCCCATGGCTGACGCCTATATCTACGACGCCGTCCGCACCCCGCGCGGCAAGGGCAAGAAGGACGGCTCGCTGCACGAGATCACCGGCCTCAGCCTGGCCACCCAGGTTCTGGAGGCCCTGCGCGACCGCAACGACCTGGACACGTCCAAGGTCGACGACGTCATCCTGGGCTGCGTCACCCCCGTGGGCGAACTCGGCGCCGACATCGCTCGTACGGCGGTGCTCTCGGCCGGCTGGTCGCAATATACGGCGGGCGTTCAGGTCAACCGCTTCTGCGCCTCGGGCCTGGAAGCCGTGAACATGGCCTCCGCCAAGGTGAAGTCTGGCGAGGCCGACTTCGCCGTCGGCGGCGGAGTCGAGGCCATGAGCCGCGTGCCCATGGGTTCGGACATGGGCGCCTGGCCCACCGACCCGTCGTCGGCCTTCCCCACCTATTTCGTGCCGCAAGGCGTGTCGGCGGACATGATCGCCACCAAATACGGCTTCAGCCGCGACGACGTGGACGCCTATTCGGTCGAAAGCCACAAGCGCGCCGCCCAGGCCTGGGCCGAGGGCCGCTTCAAGAACTCGGTTCTGGCGGTCAAGGACCAGCTGGGCCTGACCATCCTGGACCGTGACGAGACCATTCGTCCGAACACGGACATGCAGACCCTGGGCGGCCTGAACCCCTCCTTCGCCATGATGGGCGAGATGGCCTTCGACAGCGTGATCAACCAGCGCTACCCCGAGGTCGAGCGCGTCAACCACGTCCACACCCCCGGCAACTCGTCCGGCATCGTCGACGGTTCGGCCGGCGTGCTGATCGGTTCGCTGGAAGCCGGCCAGGCCCTGGGCCTGAAGCCGCGCGCCAAGATCCTGGGCGGCGCCTCGATCGGCTCCGAGCCGTCGATCATGCTGACCGGCCCGGAATATGTGACCCGCAAACTGCTGGGCAAGCTGGGCATGACGCCCGACGACATCGACGTGTGGGAGCTGAACGAGGCCTTCGCCGCCGTCGTCCTGCGCTACATGCAGGCCCTGAACATCGACCACGCCAAGATGAATGTGAACGGCGGCGGCATCTCGATGGGCCACCCCCTGGGCGCCACCGGCGCCATGATCACCGGCATCGCCCTGGACGAGCTGGAACGCTCGAACAAGTCGACGGCCCTGATCACCCTGTGCATCGGCGGCGGCATGGGCACCGCCACCGTCATCGAACGCGTCTGATCCGGAGCGAATGACTATGGAAAACTTCAAGATCGACATCGACGCCGACGGTATCGCCGTCATCGCCTTCGACGTCCCCGGCCGTTCGATGAACACCCTGACCAGCGCGGTCATGGCCGAGATCCCGGAACTGGTCGAACGGATCAAGACCGACGACGCCATCAAAGGCGCGGTCATCACCTCGGGCAAGCCTTCCGGCTTCTGCGCCGGCGCAGACCTGGGCGACATGGCCGGCGGCGTCCTGTCGGGCGGCGGCGACCTGCAGAAGGCGTTCGACTCCGCCTGGAAGCTGAACGGCGCCTTCCGCGCGCTGGAAACCTGCGGCAAGCCGGTGGCGGCGGCAATCAACGGCCTGGCCCTGGGCGGCGGGCTGGAGTTCACCCTGGCCTGCCACTATCGCGTGGTCGAGAACGACAACAAGATCCAGTTGGGCCTGCCCGAGATCAAGGTCGGCCTCTTCCCCGGCGGCGGCGGCACCCAGCGCCTGACGCGCCTGGTCGGCGTGCAGAACGCCATGATGGCCATGAGCGAGGGCAAGTCCTTCCGTCCCAACGACGCCAAGGGCGCCGGCATCGTCCATGAGGTGGTCGAGAAGGGCCAGTCGGTCGAGGCCGCCAAGACCTGGATCAAGAACGGCGGAAAAGCTGTCCAGCCGTGGGACGACAAGTCGTTCAAACTGCCCGGCGGCGGTCCTTACCACCCGGCCGGCATCCAGAACTTCATGGTCGGCAACGCCATGCTGCGCAAACAGTCCTACGGCAACTATCCGGCCGTGCTGAACCTGATGAAGGCCGTCTACGAAGGGACCCAGGTTCCGATGGACGCGGCCCTGCGGATCGAGACCCGCTATTTCATCAAGACCCTGATGACGCCTCAGGCCCAGGCCATGATCCGCAGCCTGTTCCTGTCCAAGCAGGAGCTGGACAAGGGCGCCGTGCGTCCGGCCGGCGTGCCCAAGTCCGATCCGAAGAAGGTCTCGGTCCTGGGCGCCGGCATGATGGGCGCCGGCATCGCCTATGTGCAGGTCATGGCCGGCATCGAGACGGTGCTGATCGACCAGACCCAGGAAGCCGCCGACAAGGGCAAGGCCCATGTCGAGGAACTGCTTAAGAAGCGTCTGTCGCGCGGTCAGATGACGCAAGACAAGTATGACGCCACCCTGGCCCTGGTCACGGCGACGACCGACTATGACCACATCAAGGGTTCGGACCTGGTGGTCGAGGCCGTGTTCGAAAGCCGCGAGATCAAGGCCGACGTCACCAAGCGCGCCGAAGCCCAACTAGCCGAGGGCGCCGTGTTCGGCTCCAACACCTCGACCCTGCCGATCACCGGCCTGGCCGAGGCCTCGGTTCGTCCCGAGGACTTCATCGGCATCCACTTCTTCTCGCCCGTCGACAAGATGATGCTGGTCGAGATCATCCTGGGCGAGAAGACGGGTCAGGCCGCCATCGCCAAGGCGCTGGACTATGTGCTGAAGATCAAGAAGACGCCGATCGTCGTCAACGACAGCCGCGGCTTCTACACCTCGCGCTGCTTCTCCACCTTCCTGATGGAAGGCATGGCGATGCTGGAGGAGGGTTACGGCCCGGCCCTGATCGACAATGTCGGGCGTATGACCGGCATGCCGCGCGGCCCGCTGGAGATGCACGACGACGTCGCCCTGGACCTGTCCTACAAGATCGCCAAACAGACGGCGCTGGACCTGGGCGACAAATACGTCCCGTCGGAAGGCGCCGACATCGTCGCCAAGATGGTCGAGGACGGACGCTTCGGCCGCAAGAACGGCAAGGGCTTCTACGACTATGACCAGAAGCCCAAGACGATCTGGAAGGGGCTGAGCGACCTGGCGCCGACCACCAAGGGCATCGACAAGCCCGAAGAGGCGACCGCCTTCGCCCAGATCGACGAACTGAAGACCCGCCTGCTTTATCGCCAGGCCGTCGAGGTCGCTCGTTGCTGGGAAGAGGGCGTCATCGACGACCCGCGCGAGGCCGACCTGGGCGCCATCCTGGGCTGGGGCTTCGCGCCCTGGACCGGCGGCCCGATCAGCATGATCGACGGCATCGGCCTGGCCCAGTTCGTGGAAACCGCCGACCGTCTGGCCGCGACCTACGGCGACCGGTTCAAGGTCCCGCAGTTGCTGCGCGACATGGCCGCCAAGAACGAGACCTTCTACGGCAAGTTCGCCCCGGAGAAGGCTGCCGCCTGATCGGTTGCGGACAGGGTTGAACGACGGAACGGGCGGCCTTCGGGTCGCCCGTTTTGGTTTGGCCGCCTCATCTTTCGTCATTCCGGGCGAAGGGCCCCTTGGCCCGCAGACCCGGAACCCAGCGGCGCGCGAGAGCGCGAACCTGTCGCGGACCAGTGTCCAACAGGGATGGGGCGGATAGATTTCGCCTTCGGCGCCGCTGGGTTCCGGGTCTGCGCTGCGCTGCGCCCGGAATGACGAAAGCAAAAAAGACCCGCCCGACACGAGGTCGGGCGGGTCGCTCCGCCGCCCCTCGCGGGGTCGGTGGCGGGTCGCTTGGGGCGACGGAGTGTCTAGGAAGGCGAGACGGTCGTCAGCCTTCGAGATCCTGGCCTTCGTCCGGCTCGGGCGTGCCCAGTAGTTCGTCGGCGATCTTGCTGGTCGAGGCGCGCACCGCCTTCTCGATCGAGATGGCGATGTCGGGGTTCTGTTTCAGGAATTCGCGCACATTCTCGCGGCCCTGACCGATCCGGGTGGAGTCATAGCTGAACCAGCTGCCCGACTTCTCGATCACCCCGGCCTTGACGCCCAGGTCGATGATCTCGCCCAGTTTGGAGATGCCCTCGCCGTACATGATGTCGAAGATGACCTCGCGGAACGGCGGAGCGACCTTGTTCTTGACCACCTTGACCCGGGTGGTGTTGCCGACCACCTCGTCGCGGTTCTTGATCGCGCCGGTGCGGCGGATGTCCAGGCGCACCGAGGCGTAGAACTTCAGCGCATTGCCGCCCGTCGTCGTCTCGGGGCTGCCGTACATGACGCCGATCTTGTGGCGGATCTGGTTGATGAACAGGACGATGCAGTTCGACTTGGAGATGGAGGCGGTCAGCTTGCGCAGCGCCTGGCTCATCAGACGCGCCTGAAGGCCCGGCAGGCTGTCGCCCATCTCGCCCTCGATCTCGGCGCGCGGCGTAAGCGCAGCGACGGAGTCGATCACCACGATGTCCACGGCGCCGGAGCGCACCAGGGTGTCGACGATCTCGAGCGCCTGTTCGCCGGTGTCCGGCTGGGACACCAGCAGGTCGTCCAGATTGACGCCCAGCTTCTGAGCATAGCCGGGGTCCAGCGCGTGTTCGGCGTCGACGAAGGCGGCGGTGCCGCCGGCCTTCTGAACCTCGGCCACCGTATGCAGGGCCAGGGTCGTCTTGCCCGAGGATTCAGGGCCGAACACCTCGATCACCCGCCCGCGCGGCAGGCCGCCGATGCCCAGGGCCATATCCAGGCCCAGGGATCCGGTGGACACCGAAGGGATCACGTCGGCGACCCCGCCCTTGCCCAGTTTCATCACCGAACCCTTGCCGAAGGCGCGATCGATCTGAGCGATCGCCGCCTCCAGGGCCCGTTGCTTGTCGCCGTCTTCCTTGCCCACCAGTTTCAAAGCCGCCTGTGCCATTGCCTTCGTCTCCCTTGCCATGATTCCCGTCAGAAGCTTGGGAGAGACCCGCCATGGACCCGCCCCCGTTTTTGTGAGGCCGACTATGTGCACGGTTTGTTCTAGTTCACAAGATGTTCTCATCGAGAACAGATGAGAACATTCGAACCCTACGTCCGTTTTTGACGCATCACGGAACGGCGACCGGCGCCTCAGCCGCCGGCTCGGCATGGCGTGCCGCCAGCGACAGGCCGCATCCGAGGATCAGCGCGGCCGCCGCCAGCCCGGCCAGGGTGTGGCGCGCCGCGCTTCCGGTCGGCGCCAAGGGCCGGGCCAGAGCGACGATCAGCACTGCGATCAGGCCCAGCGCCCCCGGCTGATCCATCCCCACGCCCAGGAAGACGAAATGGCCCAGCCCGGCCAGCCAGCCGCCGACGACCACAGTGGCGACCGCCGCGGGCGCCAGGGCCGCCCACGGCTCCAGCCGCGCCCCGATCCCCGCCGCCAGGGCCGCTGCGACCGCCGCCGCCAGTCCGGTCCAGACGAACAGCAAGGCCGCCTCGGGCGCTGCGGCCTGAACCCCGACGCCCAGGATCAGAACCAGGACGACGGCCCCCAGCCAGCCGCCCCAGACCGTCTCGTCCTCGCCGTCGGGCCACAGGCTCAGGACCACGGCCACCACGGCCGCGCCCAGCACCACAGGATTGAACCCGCCCAGACCCATGGCCAGGACCGCCGCCGCCGCGATCACCCCCGCCAGCAGCCGACGCCCGACCAGGGCCCGCCCCGCCAGCAGGGCGAACATCACCCCCAGCACGGCCAGACCCACGCCCGCCTCCATCCACGGCAGGCGGCGCAGCAGGACATAATAGGTCTCGGCCGAATCGATCCGACCGCCGACCGGCCCGGCCAGAACCCGCACCGCCTGGGCCACGACGATCCCGGCGGTCAGCAGCCAGACGCTCCCGCTCACCCCCTTGCCGAACTGCCGCAGGGTCAGGCCGGCGGCGTGGCGCGCGCCCCAGGCGGCGAACCCGGTCAACAGGAAGGCCAGCCCCAGCAGCCCCCATCCCGTCCCCGGCCCGTGCCGCAACACCCCCAGGCCGAAGATATCGGCATAGACGGCGTTCTGCGTCGCCTTCGGCAGGACCGGGGCCCGCACCAGGGCGTCGGTCATTTCCAGCGCCTGGGACCCGATATGTTGCAGACTGCCCTGGTCCAGGGCGTCCGGCGTCGAACTGGGAGAATGATACTGGGCCGGGCGGCCTATGAAGGCCAGATTGATCCCCGCCAGACCCCGGTCGGCGGCCAGGGTGAAGTCGGTGCCGTTGGGCATCAGCCGATAGACGAAGATGGCCAGGGCGTTGCTGGACGGCCCGCCCTGAGCGCGGCGGGTCGCCCGCGCATAAAGGTCGATGGTCTGGGCGTTGCCGGGGCCGGTCTCGAACATCATGGCCCGACCGCCGCCGCCGCGCGCCTCCAGGTTCACCACCGCCCCGACCCGGTCCCGCAGCGGATGTTCGCTGAAGAAGGCCCGCGCCCCGTCCAGGTTCAGCTCCTCTCCGTCGGTCAGCAGCACCACCAGCCCCCGGTCCGCCGGTCCCCGCGCCTTGATCGCTCGCACGGCCTCCAGCACCGCCGCCACGCCGCTGGCGTCGTCGGCGGCGCCCGGCGAACCCGGCACGCTGTCGTAATGGGCCATCAGCACCAAGAGGGGCAGACTGGGGTTCCGGCCGGGCAGGACGCCCACCAGATTGACCACCGACAGGCCTTCGATCGACTCGCCCCGGTCCTCGATCCGGCGCACGGCGGCGGGCGACAAGGCGCCGGCCTGAAGCGTCGGCGACAGGCCCAGTTGCGCCATTCGGCCGTACAGATAGGCCTGAACCAAGGCGTGATCGGTCGATCCGACGGGACGGGGCGAACGCGCCATGACCCGCACGTCCGCCATGGCGCGTTCCGCCGAAAATACGGTCGCGGCGGCGCCGGCGGGCGCGGGCCGGGGAGTCTGGGTCGTGACCACGGCCAACCCCAGCGCCGCCGCCAGGGCCGTCAACAACAAGACCAGCCGCATTAGATGCATCCCCCGAGGCGTCATCGCGCCAATAGGGCCGAGCGCGCGCCATTTCGCAAGTGCGGGTCTTAAGGTCGCGTGCGGTTCCGCTCGACCCGGTTGCCGGTCGCCCGGTCGCCGTCGTCGGCGCTGGACCCGAACGGATAGCCGGCGTCCTCGCCGCAATAGGACCGGTTCCCTTCGCGCGCGCCCACCACCACCCTCCGGGGCCGCAGCCAGCCCGCGCCGGAAAAGACATTGTCCGTGATCTGATTATAGGACGGCGTCTGGTGCCGGATCACCCCGTCCTCGCCGCAGTTGCGGTACAGGAAGACGCCGCCCCGACCGCCCAGGGCGAAACGGTTGCCGATGATGCGATTGGCGCCCGATCCGTCCACGGCGATCTGTTCGCGCCCGGTGCGGATGGCGAAGTCATTGTCCTGGATCACCGTCCCGGCGCTCTCGGCGTCCAGATAGACCGCGGTCGAGACCGACCGGCCCGAAAAGCGCGAGCGCGTCACCACGGTCTGCGTCACCCCCGGCCCGACATACAGGGGGATGGTCCCCACGCCCTCGAACCGCACCCGCTCCAGCATTGTGCCCAGGGGCGCCGCGCTCTGGGCCGCCGTCGTGTGATCGGGCGTCCGTGACGAGGCCAGCAGGTCGCGCATCGATCCGCCCGCCCCCATGCCCCAGATCCGCACATTGCCGACGACGGTGCAGTTGCGCACATAGGTCCGGACCGGACGGCTCCAGCCGTCGCCCTGACGCCGCGACCAGATCGCCACAGTCGGCGCCTGAGACGTCGCCACGGCCGCCGGTCGGATCACCCCGCCGCCGCAGTCGATCCCGGCGCCGGAGGCTTCGGCCCCCTCGATCAGAACCGGCCGCCGCACGGCGACGCCCGACAGGTCGGCGCGGCACAGCAGGCGATAGGGCTGGTCGGACGGCGTGGCCAGGTCGCGCACCTCGGCCGAATTGCAGGCGCGCGCGCCGGATGGCTCGCCCGCCTGAACTACCGCCAGCAGGATCAGGCCGCTCAACATATCAGGGCAGGGGAAGGGCCAGGGCCGCACGCTCGGCCGCACAGCCGGGATTGGTTCGCCCCGTCGCCCGCGCCGCCGCCAGTTCGTCGCGCGCCGCTGCGACCTGGACTTGGAAGTCCGGCGTGGCGGCGATCTCGGCTGTAACGGCCCGCCCCAGGGCCTCGCCCGCCGTTCCGTCGCTGGGATAGTCCATGGCGCAGATCTGGCGACTGAGGGCGATCTCATGGCCGATGCGCCGCACCTCCGCCGCCCGGTCCGGCGCGATCAGGGCCAGGACCTCGGCATAGGCGGTTCCCACCGCCGCGCCGGCCGATGGGGCGGACGGGCTGCGCCGCAGCGCCGGCGTCAGGGTCTGGCAGGCCCGGCGCGCGGGATCCTCGGCGACCGGCCGGGCGCGCACGCCTTTCGCCTGGGCCATCACAACCGCCGCCTGGGCGTCATGAAAGACCTTGGCCATCATACGGTCCAGCGCCGGGGTCTCGGCCGAGCCCAGCCGAACCCCCAAGGCGCAGTCGAAATGTTGAAGCGCCAGCGGCGGCCGCAGTTCGGCATGGGCGGTCGCCATCAGCCAGCGATCCGTATCCTCCAAGGCCTTAAACCGCGCCGACGCCGCCCGGTCGGCCGCATCCTGGGCCGACCCCGCCACGGGCGCGGGCGGCACGGCCTCGGCCAGGCGCGCGACGACGCCGGGCGACAGATAGCCGTCGTCGGTCGTGCTGAAGATCGGACGGGGCGACGGCCGCTCGGCCGGGGCGCAGGCCGCCAGGGGCAGCGAAGGCAGGATCACCGTCGCCGCGATCAGGGCGGCGACCGGTCTCACAGACCCGCGCTCCAGCTCAGTTGCACCGAAGTCTCGCCGCCGTCGCCGGGCGCCGCCACCACCTGAAGATTGGTCGCCCCAGCCTGGCCGCCTGCGGCGCCATAGGCGCGGGCGTCGCCCTGGTTCATGCCCATGACCGAGGTCAGACCCGCCTCCTCGGCGCGGGTGCGATAAAAGGCCACCACCTCGTCGGGCGTGGCGGCGGTGGTGAAGGTCACCAGACCGCCCTCGCCGTCCGGCCCGGCGGCGGTGGTCGCCGGTTGATCCAGGGCGGCGCCGGGATAAAGGGCCGCATAGGCGGGCGCGCCGGGCGCGGCCGGAACGGCGGCCGTCACCGCCTCGGGCGCAGGCGCAATCTCGCCCTCCGGCGGCGAAGCCGGGGCGGTCTTTTCCTCAGTCGCGGCGGTGGCCGCCTGGGCCGGCGCGTCTTCGATCTTGGACCGGTCGTCGCAACCCGCAAGGCAAAACAAGACTAAGGCGGCCGAGGCCGCCAGACGGCGTATCATCGGGGAATCGTCCCTTGGACCCATGGTCAAGACGCCACCGTGGCGCATGGATGCGGCCGCAGCAAGGCGTCGGCGTCAATCGTCGTGTTCGGTGCGGCTCTTGGCGTCAGCCGAGGCCCGTCCTTCTTCGGCCAAGGTCTCGTTGATTTCAAGCGAGTCAGGGTCATCGTCCGACCCGCTGGCCGACCCGCCGCGCAGCGAGCCGGCGCGAGTGTCCGATCCCGAGTCGCTGCCGTCCAACGCCTCGATCAAGGCGTCGGCCTTGTGTCCCAGGTCCGGTTTTTCGCCCATATCGGCGGCTTCGCGCGCATCCTCGCACTCGGCTTCGGTCTTTTCGGCGTCAACGTCCGTCATGGCTCATGTCTCCGGCTTCACCGGAGGTAAAGCGCCCGACCCGGTTGCGGTTCCCGGCCCCTGCCCTTGAACACCGGGCCGCAGCCCCGATCTAGGCGTCATGATCCCGTTCTCAGTTCTCGACCTCTCCCCCATCGTCGAAGGCGGCGACGCCCGCCGCGCCCTGGATGAAACCCTGGCCCTGGCCCAGGCCGCCGACCGGCTTGGCTATGAGCGGTTCTGGCTGGCCGAGCACCACAACATGCCCGGCATCGCGAGCGCCGCGACCGCCCTCGTCATTGGCCATGTGGCGGCGGGGACGCAGCGGATCCGCGTCGGCTCGGGCGGGGTCATGCTGCCCAACCACGCCCCCCTGGTGGTGGCCGAACAGTTCGGCACCCTGGAGACCCTTCACCCCGGCCGCATCGACCTGGGCCTGGGCCGAGCGCCCGGCAGCGACGGCGCCACCGTTCGCGCCCTGCGCCGCTATTTCGAGGGCGCCGAGCAATTCCCGCGCGACGTGGTCGAACTGATCCAGTGGTTCGAGCCCGCCTCGGACAACCAGCCCGTCCGCGCCGTCCCCGGCGCCGGCCTGCGCGTGCCGATCTGGCTTCTGGGGTCCAGCCTGTTCAGCGCCCAGTTGGCCGGTCAGCTGGGCCTGCCCTACGCCTTCGCCAGCCATTTCGCCCCCGAACTGCTGTTGGAGGCCCTGGCGCTTTATCGCCGCAGCTTCACCCCCTCCGACAGACTGGCCCAACCCTACGCCATGGCCGCGATAAACGTCTTCGCCGCCGAGACGGACGCGGAGGGCGTGCGACTATCCACCTCGATGCAACAGAGTTTCGCGCGTCTGTCGACCGGCAAGCCCGGCAAGCTGCCGCCCCCCGTCGACGACATCGCCTCGGTCCTGACCCCGCAACAGATCGAAAGCGCGCGCGGCCGCCTGCTCTATTCCGCCGTCGGCGGGCCGGAGACGGTGCGCAAACAGCTGACCGACTTCATCGCCCTGACCGGCGTCGATGAACTGATGGTCACCGGCATGGCCTTCGACAACGCCGCCCGTATCCGCAGCCTGGAGATCGTGGCGGAGGCTCGCGAACGGATGGAGACGGCGGAAGCGGCCTGACGAGCCGATTCAGCCCCGTCCGGTCAGAAACGCCAGCAACAGCGCGTTCACCTCGTCCGGCCGCTCCTGCTGGATCCAGTGGCCGGCGCCGGGCAGGACCACCGAATGCGTCAGGTTCGGGACCCAGTCCTTCAGCCCCGCCTCGGCCGAGCCGGCGTAATGCCGCACCGGGTCGTCCTCGCCGACGATGAACAGGGCCGGCTGGAGGATCTGCTGATCCTGGACGAAGGCCGTCAGCGACCAGTTCAGGTCGATGGCCCGGTACCAGTTCAGCGGCGCGTCGAAGCCGCCGGCCGTGAAGGCTTCGACATATTCGGCGAAATGGGCGGGGGTCATCCACGGCGGCAGGTCCGCGCCGTCATCGATGCTGTCCAGCAGGCCGACGCCCCGCGCCATGAAGCCGGTGGCCCGTTTCAAGGCCGGGGTGGCGCCGTCATAGGCCCAGAACAGCTTCCTCAGCGTCGTGACCGGATCGGCCTCCAGCGCCAGATGGGCGTCCGCCGCCTGGAACCGGCTGATATAGAGATCGCCCATCCCCGCACGCTCGGACAGGATGGCCATAACGGTCGTCGGCGGGCCCTGGGGCCGACGCGGCTGGAAGGGCACGGACAGGCCGGCCACCGCCGTGAACAGATCGGGACGCAGCAGGGCGCAGTGCCAGGCGACCGGCGCGCCCCAGTCGTGGCCCACAACGACGACGCTCGACTTGCCCAGCGCCCGCACCAGATCGACCATGTCCCCGACCAGATGCAGGATCGAACAGGCGTCAACGCCCTCGGGCTTGTCCGTACCGCCGTATCCGCGCATGTCCGGGGCCGCGACGTGGTATCCTGCCGCCGATAGGGCCTCGACCTGGGCTCGCCAGCTGATCCCCAGTTCGGGGAAACCATGGATCAGCAGGACCAATGGCGCGTTGGGGTCTTCGAAGCCCGCCTCCAGCACCTGTTGGACAAGGCCGTCGGTCTTGATAAGCCGGGTGCGCATTCCAACCTCCCCCTCCCTTGCCAAGGCGGCGTTTCCCGCCGCTCATCGAACAGGACGGACATGACCCGCCTCGTCACCTTTGCAGACGGTACGACCGTTCCCGCCCTGGGCCAAGGCACCTGGGAGATGGGCGACGACCCCGCCTGGCGCGACGAGGAGCAGCAGGCCCTGGCGCGCGGCATTGACCTGGGCCTGACCCTAATCGACACGGCCGAGCTCTATGGCGACGGCCGCTCCGAACGCCTGGTGGGCGAGGTCATCGCCGGACGCCGCGACGAGGTCTTTCTGGTGTCCAAGGTCCGGCCCGACAATGCCTCGGAAATGAAGATGATGCTGGCCTGCGAGAAGTCGCTGGAACGGCTGGGGACCGACCGGCTGGACCTCTACCTGCTGCACTGGGAAGGCAATGTGCCGCTGGAGGAGACGGTCGAGGCGTTCCGCGAACTGGTCGACGAGGGCATGATCGCCCGCTGGGGCGTGTCCAATCTGGATATGCGCACCATGGAGCGGCTGATGGAGATCGAGGGGGCCGAGGACTGCGCCGTCAACCAGCTGCTCTATAATCTGGGCTCGCGCGGGGTGGAGTTCGACCTGCTGCCCTGGATGCAGGCCCGCGACATGCCGATGATGGCCTATTCGCCCCTGGGGCGCGGCGAATTGCTGGAACAGCCGCTGATCCGCGACATCGCCAACCGCCACAGCGCCGACCCGGCTCAGGTGGCGCTCGCCGCCATCCTGCGCCACGACGGGGTCATCGCCATTCCCAAGGCCAGTTCGGTCGAACACGTCGAGGCCAACGCCGACGCCCTGGAGATCCAGTTCGACCTCGAGGACATCGAACGCCTCGACGAAGCCTTCCCCCCGCCCACGCGCGAGACGCCGCTGGATATTATTTGAGGGCGCGCGGCGGCTCATCGCCCGCGATCAACTCCAAAAGCCGCGCCCGCTCATCATCCGCATAGGGAACCGCCGCCCCCCGCCCCCAGACCGGATCGGGCCACAGGCCGTCGTCGCGACGGCGGCCGACCACATGGACGTGCAGCTGGGCCGTCACATTGCCGATGGCCCCCACGTTCAGCTTTTCGACCGTTCCCAGCCGCCGCACCAAGGCCCCGGCCCGCACCGTCTCCTCGATCAGCACGGCCCGCTGTTCGACGCTCAAGTCCTCAAGCTCCACCGCCCCCGCGACGCGCGGGATCAGGATCACCCAGGGGAAGCGGGCGTCGTCCTGAAGCCGCACCTGGCACAGCGGCCATTCGGCGGCGGCGACGGAGCCGGCTTCGAAGGCGGGGTCTGGACGAAAGTCGGTCATTGCGGCTCCTCGACAAAGCCCCGCCAGCCTTGCAGCGCGGCCGATGCGGGTCTAGACCGCCCGCACGATTAATCCCCATTCGCACACGCAATAAACGGAGACATCCATGGCTCGCGCGAAGATCGCCCTCATCGGCGCCGGCATGATCGGCGGCACCCTGGCCCACGTGGCCGCGCGCGAAGCGCTGGGCGACGTCATCCTGTTCGACATCGCTGAAGGCACCCCCCAGGGCAAGGCGCTGGACATCGCCGAGGCCACCGCCGTCTTCGGCTCGGACGTGGCCCTGAAGGGCGCGAACGAGTACGCCGACATCGCGGGCGCCGACGTCTGCATCGTCACCGCCGGCGTGCCGCGCAAGCCGGGCATGAGCCGCGACGACCTGATCGGCATCAACCTGAAGGTCATGAAGGCCGTCGGCGAGGGCATCAAGGCGCACGCTCCCGACGCCTTCGTCATCTGCATCACCAACCCGCTCGACGCCATGGTCTGGGCCCTGCAGCAGTTCTCGGGCCTGCCCAGGGAGAAGGTCGTCGGCATGGCCGGCGTGCTCGACTCGGCGCGCTTCCGCTACTTCCTCGCCGACGAATTCAATGTCTCGGTCGAAGACGTCACCGCCTTTGTGCTCGGCGGCCACGGCGACACCATGGTGCCGCTGACCCGTTACTCGGCGGTGGCCGGCATTCCGGTGCCCGATCTGGTCAAGATGGGCTGGTCGACGCAGGCCCGCATCGACGAGATCGTCACGCG
>NZ_JAUSOE010000017.1 GCF_030656255.1 Brevundimonas sp.
CAGCGCGACATCTCGGCCATCCGCCTGATCGCCAAGATGCCGACCATCGCGGCCCGCGCTTATAAATACCACGTCGGCCAGCCGTTCGTGTCGCCGCGCAACGACCTGTCCTATGCCGAGAACTTCCTGCGCATGTGCTTCGCCGTGCCGGCCGAGGACTATCATGTCGATCCGGCCCTGGTTCGCGCCATGGACCGCATCTTCACCCTGCACGCCGACCACGAGCAGAACGCCTCGACCTCGACCGTCCGCCTGGCCGGTTCGTCGGGCGCCAATCCGTTCGCCTGTATCGCCGCCGGCATCGCCTGCCTGTGGGGCCCGTCGCACGGCGGCGCCAATGAAGAGGCGCTGACCATGCTCAAGCAGATCGGCACCCCGGAAAACATCCCGGAGTTCATCCAGGGCGTGAAGGACCGCAAGTACAAGCTGATGGGCTTCGGTCACCGCGTGTACAAGAACTACGATCCGCGCGCCAAGGTCATGCAACAGTCGGCCTACGAAGTCCTGGCCGCCACGGGCCGCGAGAACGACCCGCTGTTCCTGGTCGCCAAGGAGCTGGAAAAGGTCGCCCTGAACGACGAATATTTCACCTCACGCAAGCTGTTCCCGAACGTCGACTTCTATTCGGGCATCACCCTGTCGGCGATGGGCTTCCCCACCACCATGTTCACCGTCCTGTTCGCCCTGGCCCGCACCGTGGGCTGGATCGCCCAGTGGCAGGAGATGATGGCGGATCCGTCGCAGAAGATCGGCCGCCCGCGTCAGCTCTACACGGGCCCGACCCAGCGCGACTATGTGCCGATCGACCAGCGCGGCTGATCGACGGCGCCAAGCCTGAAATGCAAAAACGCCGGGGAGACATCCCCGGCGTTTTTCTTTGTCTGCCTGCGCCCCGTCCGATCAAGCGATGGATCGGCTCTCGATCACCTTCAACACCGCTTCGGCCGCCAGTTCCGACGGGTCCGGCCCACCCCGCCCCATCAGATCCAGCGCCGCCGTCTGACGCCGCGCCTGATCCAGCGCCCGGGCCGGATCGTTCAACAGTTCCGCAATCGCCGGGGTCAGGATTTCGGGCGTCGCCTCGTTCTGGATGAACTCCGGCGCAATCCGGTCGTCGGCGGCGACATTGAACAGGGTGATGTGTTTGGCCGTCACAAACCGCTTCATCAGCAGATAGCTGAGCCCGTCGATCTTGTAGGCGATGACCATCGGCACGCCGGCCAGGGCTAGTTCGGTCGAGACCGTGCCGCTGGTGGCCAGGGCGGCGGTGGCCGCGCGCATGGCGTCGTATTTCTCGGCCTCCTCGACCAGATGGACGCGGAAGGGCCAGGCGGCGATCCGGCCGGCCACGTCCCGAGCTACGGTTCCGGCCGCGACCACGGCGATCTCCAGCGCCGGATCCGCCGCCTTCAACCGACGGATCGTCGCCTCATAGACGGGCGTCATCCGCGTGATCTCGCTGGGCCGGCTGCCCGGTAGAACCAGCAACAGCCGGGCATCCGCCCCTATGCCGCGCCGGGCCCGGAAGGCCGCGCCGTCGGCGCTCTCCATGTCCACATGCAGGGCCGAAGAGCCCACGACGGTCGTCGGCAGGCCCTCGCGCTCGAACCAGGGCGCGTCGAAGCCATACAGCGCCAGCAGGTGATCCACGGCCCCGGCCAGGGTCTTGGCCCGGCTCGGGCGAGAGGCCCAGACCTGCGGCCCGACATATTTGATCAGGGGCACGTCCGGTCGTGCCGCACGAATCGCCTTGGCGACCCGGATGGTGAACCCCCAACTGTCGATCAGGACCACGGCGTCAGGCTGTTCGCGCGCGGCCTGGGCTGCGGTCTCATCGACCCGCCGCTTGACCATGGCGTAGGCGCGCAGCCCCTCGACCCAGCCCAGGATCGACAGTTCGGCGATGTCGAAGGGGCTGACCACC
>NZ_JAUSOE010000029.1 GCF_030656255.1 Brevundimonas sp.
TCTTCGCCACCACCGAGATCCGCAAGGTGCCGGTGACCATCCTGAGCCGCTGCCAGAGGTTCGACCTGCGCCGGGTCGAGCCCGAGATCCTGGTCGATCACTTGGGCCGGATCGCCGAGCGCGAGGGCATGAAGATCGAGCAGGACGCCCTGGCCCTGATCTCGCGCGCCGCCGAAGGCTCGGTCCGGGACGGCCTGTCCCTGCTGGACCAGGCCCTGGTCCAGGCCGAGCGCGGTCAGATGGTGAAGACCGAGACCGTGCGCGACATGCTGGGCCTGGCCGACCGCAGCCAGACCATCGCCCTGTTCGAGTCCGTCATGGCCGGCCGCACGCCCGAGGCCCTGGAGAATTTCCGCACGCTTTACGGTTTCGGCGCCGACCCGGTGCAGGTGACCAATGACCTGCTGGAACACTGCCACGCCGCCTCCGTGGCCAAGATGCTGGGTCCGAACGCGACGCGCCTGCCCAACGACCAGGCGCAGAAGCTGGCCGCCCTGGGCGCCGCCATCCCGGCCGCCACCCTGTCGCGCACCTGGCAGATGCTGCTGAAGGCGTTGGACGAGGTGCGGCGCGCGCCCAATCCCGCCGACGCCGTGGAAATGGCCATTGTCCGACTGGCCTACGCCGCCGACCTGCCCGGGCCGGAGGAGGCGCTGAAGCGGCTGCAGTCGGGCGAACCCTTCGGCGGCGGATCGGCCCCGCGCGGCGGCGGTGGTGGTGGAGGCGGCGGAACGTCCGCGCAACTCGCCGCCCGTCCCGTCATGGTCCCCGCCCTGCCCGATCCCCAGTCCTTCGAACAGGTGGTCGCCCTGATCGGCGAGAAACGCGAAGTCGGGCTGCAGATGGACGTCGAACGGTTCGTCAAACCCGTCTCGTTCAAGCCCGGCGCCATCGTCTATGAGAGCGTCGAGGGCGCGCCGGTCGAACTGGCGCGGCGTCTGGCCGGCCGACTGCGGGAATGGACCGGCCGCACCTGGCTGATCGCCGCCAACGGCCAGGGCGGCGGCGAAACCCTGATCGAACGTCAGAAGAAGGATCGGGCCGCCGAGCGCGAGAAGGTCGAGGCCGATCCCTTCATCAAGGCGGTTCTATTGGCCTTCCCCGGCGCCAAGCTGGGCGAGATCAAGACCATCGCCCCCACCGTCGTCACGCCCGAAATCCCCGACGCGTCCGAGGACGACGACGAGGACTGACGGCCGGTCTCTGACTCAGGCGTCGCCGCTCAGCCTTCGATTGAGATCACAGGCCCGGCTTCGGGCGCGACTTGGCGACGCTGCGTCCGACGTCCCTTCAGCCAAGCGCGGATGCGCGACTGGATCCGGTCGTCGACGACGAAGTGGAAGGCGAAGGCGAAGGCGACCGCCGCCAGCACGCCGGCGCCCCACAACGCCCACTGCACCGGCTCGGACAGGGCGAATCGGACGACGGCGACATTGACCACGCCGAACCAGGCGATGCGGACCACCTCGTTGGAAATGAACATGGAGAAGGAGACCATGGCGGCGGTCTCCACCAGTTTCGACGGCTTGCGCACGGGCACGGCGCCGGCGGCCAGGATGATGACCGAGATCATGGCCAGGGAGATCAGGGCGTTCTTGTCGAAATACTGGGCGACCGCCAGGCCGCAGAAGGCGGCCACACCGGCCCAGCCGGCCAGGCGCGGATCAATCCAGACCTTCTGGGCGAACCAGGCCAGGCTCATGCCCAGGAAGAACAGCGGCAGGGCGCGGATGAAGCCGTAGCCCATCGGCATCTGATAGACGGGATAGCCCAGCAGGCTCCAGCACAGCTGATTGGCGACCAGATATGCGCCGATCCCCACACCCAGCGCGGCCCACGGCCCCAGACGCATCAGGCCCCGAATGATCCAGGGGAAGCACAGGTAGCAGCCGATCAGGGCCGAGATCGACCAGGTCGGGGCGTTCCAGCCCAGCCCCCCATGAACGCCGTAGGCCTGCAGCAGCAGCAGCTGGGCCGGCAGCTGGTCCCAGCGGAACCATTCCGGATTGCGGGGCATGAGCCCAACCGTCAGGCTCAGGACCACCAGGGCCGTCAGCGACAGCCCCATGATCAGATGGGCGGGAACCACGCGCAGGAACCGCTTCAGGAAGAAGTCGCCGGGCGACATCCGCCCCTTGTCGACCGCCGCCCCATAGACCCGCATCAGCACATAGCCGGAATCGATCAGGAAGAAGTTGGTCAGCAGAAAACCGCCCCGCTCGAACACCGGATGAAGGGCCTCGGCCAGCGGAACCGGACCGGCCGCCTGGTAGTGATGCAGGATGATCAGAAAGGCCACGATGAAACGCAGCGCGTCCAGCCAGCCGCCGCGCGCGATCGGGGTTGTCTCGTTTCGGGTCGAAAACAGGGTCCACGGCATCGAAAACGCCTCCTACGACCCACAGATCGCAAGAGACGGGCCGGAACGGAGAAACCTCAGCCGCGCACGAGGCGCAGGAATTCCTCGCGGGTGCGGGGGTCGTCGCGGACCACGCCGATCAGGTGGCTGGTCGACAGACTGGCGCCGGGGGCGTTGACGCCGCGCAGGGTCATGCAGCTGTGTTCGGCCTCGATGACCACGCCCACGCCGTGCGGCTTCAGGACGGTCTGGATGGCTTGGGCGATCTCGGAGGTCATCTTCTCCTGGATCTGCAGGCGTCGGGCGAAGCCGCGCACCACGCGCGCCAGTTTGGAAATCCCGACCACACGGTCCGTCGGCAGATAGGCGACATGCGCCTTGCCCACGACCGGCAGCATATGGTGCTCGCAGAAGCTGACGAACCGGATGTCCTTCAGCACGACCAGCTGGTCGTAACCGGCCGTCTCCTCGAAGGTCTTCTCCAGATAGGACAGAGGATCGACCTCGTAGCCCGAAAACAGCTCGCGATAGCTGCGCGCCACCCGCGCCGGGGTCTCCAGCAGGCCCTCGCGGTCGGGATCGTCGCCCGCCCATTCGATCAGGGTGCGGACGGCGGCTTCAGCGTCGGCCTGGGTGAGTTTGGAGGCGGGGGCGTCGGTCATGGCGTCTACATAGCGAGGCGGATGGGAGAATGGGAGGGGGCGACGGCGGCCATCGGTGCGAACCGATTGGTCAATCAGGGAACTTTCACCGTCATGGAGTGTTTTCGAATGGAAGCGGAGCCGCCATGAACTCGACATCAATGCCGGTCCTTGCTGCGGCTCCGGCCGATCCGCTGCGCATACTGGTGGCCGAGGACGAGTTTCTGACTCGCATGCTGGTCTCCGATCACCTCCGCGAAGACGGCTTCGTTGTTCTTGAAGCGGCCAGTGGCGACGAGGCCATAGACATTCTCAAGTCCGGAGCCCTGATCGACCTGGTCTTCACCGACGTGCAGATGCCGGGCTCCCACGATGGGATGGCGCTGCTCGACTTCGTCAAAGGCGCCTGGCCTGAACTTCCGGTCGTGATGACCTCGGGTCATCTGGAGTCGGCTCTAGCCTACGCCGGCGGTGCGGCTGATTTCCTGACCAAGCCGTGCGATCTGGACATCGTCGCCAACGCCATCCGCACGGCGCTGCAGGTTTCGGCTTGAACGATTCCGCCGACGCAAAGATGATCGAGGAGGCGGTGCTGGTGATCGACGGCGACGTGGTCTCGCGCCATGCCATCGCCGACTACCTGCGGCATTGCGGATACGCCGTCGTCGAGGCCGCAAATACCGACGAGGCCATGACGGCCCTGGCGGAACGCTCGCTGGGCATCGACGTCATTCTCTGCGACGTCGCCGCGATCGGCGCGGCGTCGGGCTTCGAACTGGCGCAGTGGGTCAGGGACAATCGCCCGGGGCTGGAAGTCCGGCTGGCCGGCAGCCTGGACGGCGCGGTCAAGACGGCCGCCGACCTGTGCGAGACCGGCCCCCATCTGAGCCGGCCCTATGAACCGGACGCGGTGGTGGACTATATCAAGAAGCTCAGGGCCGCGCGGGACCGTCCCTGAGCGATAGACCTCTCGTCCGCACAGGGCGTCAGGCGGCCAGCCTGATCGGATCGACCCGCAGGGTGACGATGATCCCCTCCTCAGCCCAGTCATAATGGATCGAACCGCGCAGGTGTCCATTCACGCTGCGCTCGATCAGCTTGCTGCCATAACCGGCCAGTTCCATCGGCCCCGGAACCTTCGGCCCGCCGCTTTCCGTCCAGACGATCGTCACCGCCTCGTCATAGGCGGAGCAGGACACGTCGAGCATGCCGGTTTCGACCGAAAGAGCGCCGTATTTCAACGAGTTGGTCGCCAGTTCGTGGACGATCAGGGCGACGATGGTCGTCGCCGCCTCGCCCACGCTCATACGCGGGACCGACACGCGGATGCGACCGCTGAAGGCCGCGAGATCATCGTAGGGCGCGAGCAGGACCGTCAAGAGATCGCCCAGAAGGGCGGACGGCGCCTCCGTCTGTCCCGGAACGGGACGCACCAGGTCGTGAGCGCGGCCCAGGGCGGTCAGCCGCAGGGTAAGTTCGCGCGCCATGTCGTCGACGGTGTTGGTCGATCGTGAGGTGATGGCGGTCAGGCCGGTCGCGATCGCCAGAAGATTCTTGACCCGGTGGCTCATTTCCCCGGCCAGAAGCTCACGCCCCTCTTCGGCCTGTTTGCGTCCCGTGACGTCGATGAAGATGCCGAACATCAGGCGTTCGACCATGCCCGCGTCATCGCCCTGTCCACGGGCCGAGATCCATTTGACGTCATCCCCGATCAGTATCCGGAAATCGATCTCGTAGGCGCCGATGATGGCGCGGGTCGCCGTGAAGGCGGCGCGGACCCTGTTGCGATCGGCTGGGTGGATGCGCGCGGACAGATCTTCGAACCGGACGTCCGTGCCCCTCGGAATCCCCCACAGGTCGTAGGCGTGGTCGTCCATCGCCAGGGCGTCCGTATCGACGTTCCAGGACCATAGGGTGACGCCGGCCGCCTCGACGGCGCGTACCAGGTTCCTCTTTTCCCAAAGAAGGGGCTTGAGCTGTTCGGGCGTCGTCGTCATCACAGGTCCGGGTCACGTCGTGCGCACACTGTCGGCGCGCAATCATGGGCGCTCTTAACGTCCGTAATCGCACTTTTCCATGACGTTCGATTCGCGGCTCAGGTTCGCGCCGCTCAGGGCTCGAACGTTTCGGCCCTATTCCGCACCGGTCCGGCCCGTATCGCTCGCTGTTTCGTCATCGGTTAGCGACCCGTTAACCATCCTCCCGGCATTTTCTGCCCAGTGATTTGCGGGAGCGTGGGCCGATGAACGGCGCGGAAGTTCTGGATGTGGGGCGCGACGCCATCTGGCTGACGATCCAGCTGTGCCTGCCGGTGCTGCTGGTCGGCTTGGTGGTCGGCGTGGTGATCGGCCTGTTCCAGGCCCTGACGCAGATCCAGGAGCAGACCCTGATCTATGCGCCCAAGATCATCGCCATCTTCGTGTCCCTGCTGGTGTTCCTGCCGCTGATGGGCGCCCTGCTGGGCGGGTTCATGCGCCAGATCGCGGCGCGCATCGCGGGCATGTAGTGGAGGCTTACGCCACCGCGGATCAGGTCTGGGCCGGGGGGCTGATCTTCGCCCGCATCGGGGCGATCCTGATGCTGATCCCCGGCTTGGGGGAAACCTATGTGCCGCCGCGCATTCGCCTGTCTTTGGGCCTGCTGATCAGTCTGGCGCTGTGGCCCGTGGTCCGCGACAGCCTGCCGGGCCTGCCCGAAACCCTGGGCGGCATGACCGGCTGGATCATCCGCGAGGTGGTGGTCGGCCTGATGATCGGCATGCTGCTGCGCATGTTCCTGACGGCGCTGATGACGGCGGGCGAGATCGTCTCGCTGCAGACCACCCTCAGCTTCGCCCAGACGGCCAATCCGCTGCAGGCCCAGCAGGGATCGACGGTCGGTTCGTTCCTGCTGCTGTTCGGGGTGACGCTGATCTTCGCCACCGACACACACCACCTGTTCATCGCCGGCATGGTCGGTTCCTACACCCTGATCGCCCCGGCCAACCCCCTGATCATGGGCGACTTCACCGAGATGGCGGTGCGAACCCTGGGCGACAGCTTCCTGCTGGGGGTGCAGCTGTCGGCGCCGGTTCTGGTGTTCGCCCTGATCTTCAATCTGGCCTCGGGCCTGATCGCGCGGGTCATGCCGTCGTTCCAGGTCTATTTCGCCGCCGCGCCGCTGAGCGTCATCCTGGGCCTGTCGATCTTCGCGCTCAGCCTGGGCGCCCTGGGCACCGTCTTCATCGACCGCTACCGCCGCCTCGCCGAGGTGTTCGCGGCCGGCGCCTTCGGAGGAGGGGCGGGTGGCTGACGACACCGATCCCGAGTCTAAAACAGAAGACGCCACCCCTCGAAAACTCGAGGACGCGCGAAAAAAGGGCGACGTCGCCAAATCGCAGGACGTCGGCCAGGTGCTGTCCCTGGCCGGGGCGGCGGCGGTGATCCTGGGGGCCGGGGGCTGGTTCGCGGGGTCGATGGCGCAACAGCTGCTGCCCTTCATCGCCACCCCTCATCAGATGCTCGGCATGCTGGATTCAGGGGCGGGGTCTCAGATCCTGGCCCAGGCCCTGTGGGCCATGACCCCCTTCCTGGGGGCGGTCATGCTGGCGACCATCATCGGCGGGGCGGGCGGACACCTGGCCCAGTCCGGCCTGATCTTCACCGCCGAAAAGCTGAAGCCGAAATGGTCGTCGGTGAACCCTATGTCGGGGTTCAAACGCATCTTCGGACCCGACGGCCTGATGCAGTTCGTCAAGACCTTCCTGAAGCTGATCGCGGTCTGCGTGGTCTGCTGGATGGTGCTGAAGCCGCATGTGCGCGAGTTCGAGAACATGGTCACCCTGAGCCCGGCGGCCCTGCTGCCGCTGGCGCGGGACATGTCCCTGGCCCTGTTCATGGCGGCCATCCTCCTGTTGGGGGCGACCGCGGGAGCCGACTTCGTCTGGCAGAAGATGCGCTTCGCCAAACGGATGCGGATGACCAAGGAAGAACTGAAGGAAGACTACAAACAGTCCGAGGGCGACCCCCACATCAAGGCCAAGCTGAAGCAGATCCGCATGCAGCGCAGCCGCCAGCGGATGATGGCCAATGTGCCCAAGGCCACGGTCATCGTGACCAACCCGACCCACTATTCGGTGGCCCTGCGCTACGAACCCAGCGAGGGCGACGGCGCGCCGGTCTGTGTGGCCAAGGGGGTCGACGCCCTGGCCATGCGGATCCGTGAAGTCGCAAAGGAACACGGCGTGCCGATCGTCGAGAACGTCCCTCTGGCCCGCGCCCTGTACGCCTCGGTCGAGATCGACTCCGTCATTCCCAAGGAACATTTCGAGGCCGCCGCCAAGATCATCGGCTTCGTGTTCCAGTCCCGCAAACGTCGGTAAGACCCCTGTAAGGCTTGGCGCCGGATTTGGGGGTATGATCAGATCACTGATTCGCGAGGCCGCATGACGCCCACCCGACGCCCTTCCTTCGATCTGCTCTCCGCCGCCACGGCGTTTGGCGTCGTCGTGGCCGTCGCGGCCCTGGCCTATCCGGCCTTCAAGGCCAATCCGATGTCGGCGCCGGGCATGATCCTGATCGTCACGGCGGGTCTGATCGCCCTGATCGGCCTGTTCGGTTTCCGCCGCGCCGAGACGGCCAAACCGTCCAGCGACGTGGCCGTGGACATGCTGGACGCCATGGCGGAACCGGCGGCCCTGGTGTGGGAAACAGGTCAGGTCCTGGCCTTCAACGGCGCCTGGGCCCAGTCCAACGGCACGACCACCGCCCTGCCCCGCGGCAAGTCGGCCCAGGCCCTGTACATGGCCTTCGCCCAGGCGCGTCGGGGCGAGCCGGGGCACGCCATCGTCCAGATCGGCGCCCGCGAGGTCGAGGTGGTGATCGGCAAGGCCGGCCCCGATCGGTATCTGATGCGGGTCGCGCCCGAGGCCGTCCTGCCCCTGCCCGTGGCGGCGGCCCCGACGAACGGCGCGGCGGCGGGCGAATCCCGCGCCATGGCCGCCGGCGCACCGTTCGGCTCGGCCGTCATCGACGGCCCCGACCTGTTCGCCGGCCGGGCGCAGGAGGCCAACGCCGCCCTGGCCCTGCTGACCGGCCCTAACGCCGCCCGTGACGCCGCCTTCGGCCATCTGTTCGATCCTATGGGCGTGGCCGAGGCGCGGGTGAAGCTGGCGGCCGGGTCGTCCGGCCCCATCGAACTGGTCGCCCGCGCCTATCCCGATAAGATGCTGCACCTCTATGTGGCGCCCGAGGGCGACCAGAAACGCATCTGGCTGTTCGACGTCTCGGCCCAGAAGTCGATGGAGCTGCAGCTGTCGCAGGCCCAGAAGATGCAGGCCGTGGGCCAACTGGCCGGGGGCGTGGCGCACGATTTCAACAATCTGCTGACGGCCATCCAGCTTCAGCTGTCGGGCCTGCTGGAGCGGCACCCGGTCGGCGATCCCTCGTATGAGGGGCTGAACGAGATCCGCCAGACCGCCATCCGCGCCGCCGACCTGGTGCGCAAGCTGCTGGCCTTCTCGCGCAAATCGACCGTCCGGCGCGAACGTCTGGACTTGGGCGAACTGGTCGGCGAGTTCGCCATCCTGCTGCGTCGCCTGCTGCGCGAGGACGTACGGCTGGAGACCGACTATGGCCGCGATCTGCCGGTGGTCCTGGCGGACAAGAGCCAGCTTGAGACCGCCGTCATGAACCTGGCCGTCAACGCCCGCGACGCAATGCGCGGCGTGGTCGAGCCCGGCGACGCGGTCGTCACCATCACGACCCGCCGCCTGACCGGCGACGAGGCCCGCCACCTGGGCTGGATCGACGCCCCGACCGACGAGGTCGCCCTGATCGAGGTGTCCGACACCGGCCCCGGCGTGCCGCCCGAACTGGTGGACAAGATCTTCGAACCCTTCTTCACCACCAAGGCGGTGAACGAGGGCACGGGCATGGGCTTGGCCACCGTCTACGGCATCGCGCAACAGGCCGGCGGCCATATCTCGGTCAGCAATATCGAGGGCCCCCACGGCATGAGCATGGGCGCCGCCTTCCGCATCTTTCTGCCTGCGGCGGGCGAGGCGGAACTGGCCGAGGTTCAGCCGGTCGAGGTCAAGGTCAAGGCGCCGCGCGACCTGTCGGGCGCCGGCCGCATCCTGTTCGTCGAGGACGAGGACGCCGTGCGCGGCATCGCCGCCCGCCTGCTGCGCCAGCGCGGCTATGAGGTGATCGAGGCCGCCGACGGCGAGGAAGCCCTGATCCTGGCCGAGGAATACGCCGGTCAGATCGACATGATGATCTCCGACGTCATCATGCCCGGCCTGGACGGCCCGTCCCTGCTGAAGAAGGCGCGCAAATACCTGGGCGACGCCCCGGTCATGTTCATCTCGGGCTATGCCGAAAGCGACTTCTCGGACCTGCTCCAGGACGAGGTCGGGGTCTCCTTCCTGCCCAAGCCGCTGGACATCAAGACCCTGGCGGAACGGGTGAAACAGGAACTGCACGCGGGCTGAACGGCCGCTGAGGTCGCCCTGCGACGGTCGGCGGGCTTGCCAGACCGGACGGGGCGCCGGCCAATGGCCTTTCTGATTCCAGAGAGGGTTCCGTCATGTTCGATCGCCGCCGCCTGATGTTGTCCGTCGCCGGGGCGGGACTGGTCTCAGCCCTGCCGGCCTTCGCCCAGACGCCGACCGACGCCGATGCGCGGCTGGACGCCTTGCTGACCCGTTGGTTCGACGAAAATATCGACGAAAGCCCGGAAAGCGCCACCAGCCTGGGCCTCGACAAGGGCGACCGGGCCGGACTGGCCGCCCGCCTGTCGCAGCGCGGTCCCGCCGATGTGGCGCGTGACAAGGCAAAGGCCGTCGAACAATGGCGCGTGCTTCAGGCCTTCCCCAAGGGCGAACTGAGCCCCGCGTCGCTGATCACCTATGAGATCGCCGCCTTCAGTGCGGAAACCGGGGCGGCGGGCGCGACCTTCGACTACGGCAATGTCGGGGGCGGCGGGCGCCAGGGGCCTTATGTCGTGACCCAGATGTCCGGCGCCTATTTCAACGTGCCGGATTTCCTGGAGAACCAGCACCGGATCGAGACGACGGCGGACGCCGAGGCCTTCTTGTCCCGGGTCGAGGCCTTCGGCGTGGTGCTGGACCAGGAAACCGAACGGGTCCGCGCGGACGGGGACCGGGACATCGTCCTGTCGACCGTGTTGATGCAGAAGACGCTGCGTCAGTTGGACGCCCTATCCGGCCAGTCGGGTGCGGACATGGCCTTCGTCAAGGCGCTGGGCCGCAAGACCAGCGAGAAGGGGATCGCCGGCGACTGGAGCGCCCGCGCCGCCGCCCTGGTCGAGGCCAAGGTCAAGCCGGCCCTGGCCCGTCAGGCCGAGACGCTGAAGGCGCAGCAAGCCAAGGCGTCGCAAGACGTCGGCGTCTGGCGTTTCCCGCGCGGCGACGAACTCTACGCCCAGAACCTCAAGACCTATACGACCACCGATCTGTCGGGCGCCGAGATCCACCGGATGGGTCTGAAACAGGTGGCCGAGATCAGCGCCGAGATCGACGCCATATTGAAGGCCCAGGGCATGACCCAGGGCACGGTCGGCGAGCGGATCGCCGCCCTCAACGCCGATCCCGCCCAGCTGTGGCCCAACACCGACGCGGCCAAGATCGAACTGATCGCTTCGCTGAACGCCCAGGTCGAGGCCTTGCAGCCGCTGCTGCCCCGCGTGTTCGGCCATCTGCCGAAATCCAGGGTCGAGGTCCGCCGCGTGCCCCCGTCGATCGAGGTCGGGGCGCCGGGCGGCTATTACCAGGCGCCCACGCTGGATGGGTCGCGACCGGGGGCCTATTACATCAACCTGCGCGACACGGCGAACTGGCCCAAATTCGCCCTGCCGACCCTGACCTATCACGAGGCGTCGCCGGGCCATCACCTGCAGGTCGCCCTGGCCAGAGAGATGGTCAGCCTGCCGATCTATCGCCGCGCCGGCGGCTTCTCGGCCTTCAACGAGGGTTGGGCGCTGTACGCCGAAGGCGTCGCCGCCAATGATCTGGACGTCTATGCCGACAATCCGCTGGGCCGGGTCGGATTTCTGGGATCCTACCTGTTCCGGGCCGTGCGCCTGGTGGTCGACACCGGCCTGCACCATGAGCGCTGGAGCCGCCAGCAGGCCATCGACTATATGGCCGCGTCAGGCGCAAAGCCGGGCGACGCCTCGGCCAGCGAGATCGACCGCTATTGCGTGATGCCGGGCCAAGCCTGTTCCTACAAGATCGGCCACACCGTCATCGCCGGTCTGCGCCGGGAAGCCGAGGCGCGTCCGGGTTTCGACCTCAAGGCCTTCCACGACAAGGTCCTGGCCAACGGCTCGGTCCCCCTGTCGGTGCTGCAGAAGATCATGACAGCCTGACCGGCCGCCCCTTCCGCACAGGGGCGCGTTCAGGCGGCTCGGCGGACGGCGGAGGGGGATTTTACATACAGGCCCTTGCGGCCGTTGACGGGGCGGAAGGCGACGGTCTCGCCTTCCAACCGCTCATCCACGCCCAGGAACAGGCAGCCGTCATCGACCAGACGGCGTTCCAGCCCGTCCAGCACGCGGGCGCGGCGCGACGGCTCCATGTCTCCGAGCACGTAGCGGCAGAAGATGACGTCGAAACGGGCCTCGTCGGTCGGCTCGTCCAGCAGGTTGGCGCGTCCGAAACGGACGGTGTCGGCCAGTTCGTCGCGGACCCGCCAGTTATCCTCGACCGGTTCGAACCAGCGCAGCATGGTCTTGGCGGTCAGACCGCGCTGGATCTCGAAACCGGTATAGAGGCCCGAACGCGCCTTCTCGATCGCACGCTGCGACAGGTCGGTGGCCGTAAGATCCAGCGGCACGCCGATGTCCAGCCCCGCCATGGCGATCGACCAGGCCTCCTGTCCCGTCGAACATCCGGCGGACCAGACCTTCACCCGACCGTTCGGGCGGGCGCGCGACAAGGCCGGCAGAAGCTCCTTCTCCAACACGGCGAACGGCGCGCGGTCGCGGCGGAACCAGGTCTCGGCGTTCAGCAGGGCCTCGATCACAGCCCAGCCCAGGGAGGCGACCGGATTGGCCCACAGGTTCGTCAGCAAGGCCTCGACATTGGCGTAGCCTTCACGGCGCGCGATCGGTCCCAGCCGGTGTTCGGCCAGGTGAATGCGATCCCGCGCCAGCCGATAGCCGGCGCGGGTGGCCAATAGTCCCTGAAGCTTGTCGAAGTCCTCGGGTGTCATGCCGCGATCGCGCCGACCTCCATCAGCTTGGACTGAAGAATCTCGCCGTCAAAAGGTTTCATAACATAGTCGTCGGCGCCGGCGGCCAGGGCCTCGGCGATCCGTTCTGGACGGGTCTCGATGGTGCAGAACAACACCTTCGGAACATCACCACCGGGCGAGGCACGCAGGCGGCGCAGGAAGGTCAGCCCGTCCATCACCGGCATGTTCCAGTCGATCAGCAGCACATCGGGCATGACGCCTGAACAATAGGCCAGGGCTTCGGCCCCGTCCGCAGCCTCGTCGACCTCGTAACCGAGGCCCTCTAAGATCCGGCGGGCGACCTTACGAATGATCCGGCTATCATCGACGATGAGGCAGGTTTTGAAATCCAAGACGGGCTCCCCGGCGCCGGACCTCCAGCAGAAGTCGCGCGTCGTAGCAGCATCGCCCGATTCCAGTTAACGAGTCGTTGGGAAACGCCTCAGACGGGCATTCGCGCGACCATCACGACGCGGCCGTCCTCAACCGTCACATGCAGCGAGCCGCCAGCCTCGACGACCGTCAGCCACAGCCAGTAGGGCTGAATCCATTGTCCCGCCAGCCCTTCAATCAGACGCTCGCCGGCCAGGCCAGTGACCGCCTCGGGTTTCAGCCGGGCGCGAGCGCCCTCGGCGAATCCCTCGATGAACAGGGCGCCGTTCTCGACGTGCGACTGGATCACCGCATTGCCGCCCATCGGCAGGGCGCCGACGGTCAGATAGGCCAGATTGGTCAGGGCGCGCGCCTGGGGCTTGGAAAACTCGCCCTCATGGATGCGCCAGTCCAGCGAGGCGCGCCCGCCCTCGGTCAGACCCGCGACCAGGGACTGAAGCTCGCGGGCGGTGAACCGTTCGCTGGTCGTCGCCGCGCCGAAGGCGACGCGGGCGAAATGGACCAGGGCGACCATCTTGCGGGCGCTCTGTTCGATCAGGGACAGGGCGTCCTCGCGCATGTCCTGGGCCGAAGGATCGCGCATCAGATCCAGGCCCGAGACGATCGCCCCCGAGGGACTGATGAAGTCGTGGCACAGTTTGGCGGCGACGTAGGTGGCCAGTTCGATTCCGTCGACAGGCAGGTCCAGCGGGGCTTTGGCGGCGTCGGTCGAATTCATGGAGGCCAGCATACTCTCGTCGGCGTTCAGGTCACAGTTCATGTCGTGTGCGAGGCTGACGTGATTTGCCGGTTCATGGAACCGCCGCAATGGTCTATCGAGCCCATAATGACGACCTCCCCCACGAACACCCTAGCCCTCGACCTCGAGTCCGGCGCCCTGTCCCTGGCGATCGCCCAGGTCGCCGAAGACGCCGCACGCCTGATCCTGCCCTACTGGCGCAGCGACACGGCGGTCGAGACCAAGTCGGACGACAGTCCGGTGACCCAGGCCGACCGCGCCGCCGAGGCCCTGATTCTGGAGCGGCTCGCCGCCCTCTATCCCGGCGTCCAGACAGTGGCCGAAGAGGCCGTGGCCGCGAACGGCGCCCCGGATTCGGCCGACGACTGGTTCTGGCTGATCGACCCGCTGGACGGCACCAAGGGATTCGTGCGCGGCGGCGAGGCCTTCACCGTCAACATCGCCCTGATGCACGCCGGCTATCCGGTCGCAGGCGTGGTCACCGCCCCGGCGACGGCGACGACCTGGCGCACGGACACCCCCGGCGGCGGCGCCTTCCGTCGTCAGTACGGCGAGCAGCAGGAGGGCGAGGCCCACGCCGGCGCCGAATGGCGGCCGATCAAGGTCCGCGACCGTCCTCAGGAGGGCATGGCCCTGCTGAGCCACAGCGTCACCGACGAAGAGGCTGCGCGCCTGGCCGCGCGCCACGGCTGCACCCGCTGGCAGGGCACGGATTCGTCGCTGAAATTCTGTCTGATCGCCGAGGGCCGGTTCGACGCCTATCCGCGCTCGGGCCCGACCTCGGAATGGGATACGGCGGCCGGTCAGGCCGTGCTGGAAGCCGCGGGCGGCCGCGTCCTGGCCGACGACGGCCAGCGCCTGGCCTACGGCAAGCCCAAATTCCTCAACGGGCCCTTCGTCGCCATGGGCGGCTGAGGCTTAAACCTAAAGCCCCGCCTTCCACAGCAGCATCCCGGCCCGGTCGGCCAGGGCCGGCACGCCCAGTTCGCGCGCGGTCAGGACGGCTTCGTTCAGGATCAGGTGCAAATGGGTCGGCGCGGGGCCGCCCAGGCGGTGGCGGGCCAGGGCCAGTTCGGCCAGACCGATCTGGTCGGCGGCCCAGTCCAGCGGCGTGGCCGCGGCGAGGCGGTGGCGCAGACGGGCCTCCAGAAGCTCCAGCCCTGTCAGGTCGCGCACGGCCTCGGCCAGGGCGATTTCGCGCGATACCCGGCGTTCGCGCACCAGGGCGCCGATGATGAGGCCGCGCCCCTGGGTCAGGGCCTCGGCCTGATTCAACAGCATCAGGGGCGTGGCGTCGTCGCCGGCGCGCAGCACCTGAATGACGGCCCAGTCCAGCGGGCTGTGGTCGGGCGTGAACTGGTCGCCGGCGGCGTCGAACATCATCCGACCCTGGGCCTGGGCCTCGGTATGACCGGCGACGGCGGCCAGGGCCGACAGACCCGCGCCGCACAGGGCCAGGGCGCGGGCGCGCGTCAGGGGGCGATAGTCGGGCGAGGCGTTCTCGACCAGGGCGCCCAGATCGCGGCCGGCCTGGTCCAGCAGACGCGCATCCCGCTTGATCACCCCGGTCTCCAGCGCGAGTCCCGCCCGATCCAGCCGCAGTTCGACGTCGTTCGCGCCCGCCTCGTGCTGGGCCAGGTCCATCAGGGCGGCGGCGTCCATCAGGGCGGCGGGGTCGCCTGACAGACGGGCCTTGCGCGTCTTGAGCCGGGCATGGATCGAGGACAGCTCGCCCGCGACATGAGCCCGGCGCGGCCGCCCCACGGCGTCGAGCGCGGTCAGGGCGCGGTCCAGGTGAATGGGGTCGCCGCACAGGTCGAAGCGCAGCATCAGGGCCTGGGCCTTGTCGATCGCGGCCCGCGCCGTCTGGTCTTCGCCCACGGCGGCGCGCACCAGGCTGTCTGCGCAACGGTCGGCGCGGTCCAGGCTGTCGACGGCGCCGCTGCGGCGGGCGTGTTCGCGCCACAGGGCGGCGGCGCGGCTCTCGGTCTCGAACGGGCGGGCGCAGGAGACACGACCCGCGTCGGTGGTTTCGCGGCGCGCCTCGGCCGCCAGCAGATCGACGCCGATCAGCTCGACCCAGCCCAGGTCCTCGCTCTCACGGGCCTGGGCGAACAGCTTGCGTAGGTCTCGGCCGAACTCGAACATGCGATGGACGCCTCTAAATCCCGCTTCGGGACGACCGGTGCGTCCCCCTGGGGTTCCAATGCAAACGCGACGCCGCCAAGGGGGTTCAGCCTGGCCTTAAGGATGATTTTCTCAGTTCAGGTCGGGCGTCTTCTGACGGCAGCGCTGCAGGGCGGTGCGGGCGGCCGGCGCATCGGCGTTCAGCTGACGCACGGCCTCGATCCGGGCGCGGGTCTGATCGGCCTCGGCCGCGCGCGATGGCTTGCCGGCGGCGGTCGCGGCCTGCATGGCCGCCAGGGACCAGAACAGGGCGGCGTCGTACAGGCGTCTGCCCTCCGCGCTCTCGCCGCCTTCCAGTTCGGATGCGGCCTGGGTCAGGCCGGCGCAGCGCACCGCTTCCTCGTAGGAGACGAGGCCGACGTTCGGCGCGTGCTGCATCAGCAGGCTGGCGATGGTCAACAGGACCAACATGGGAAGGCTCCATAGACGTCCCCCCGGACATCGAAGACATCAGATCACGTTCCGACGCCGGGGAGAAGGTCGAACCCGGGCGGGAATTGGACAGGATTGCGAATAACTGCCGCGTCGGGATGAAACCCTGTATGCTGCTCTGCAGCAAACGGCCGGGACCCGGTTTCCGGTCTCGGCAAGACCCGCAATGGATCGTCATGCTCTACGCCTTTCATGAACTCGCCTATCAGTCGGCCCTGCCGTTTCGGGTCGGCGCCCAGATGGCCCGACGCTTCTGGACCTCGCCCTTCAATCCCGCAGCGGACACAGCGGTCGGGCGCACCGCCTACGCCTCGGCCGAACTGTTCGAGAGCGTCACCCGGCGCTACGGCAAGCCGGACTGGAAGCTGGAGACGATCGACATCGGCGGCAAGCCGGTGCGCACCGTCGAACAGGTCATCTGGCAGAGCCCCTGGTGCCGCCTGGTCCGGTTCGCCCGCAATATCGGCGACCTGAAGCGCGCCGGAAAGCCGCCGTCCGGTCCCGCCGTCCTGATCGTCGCTCCCCTGTCGGGCCACTACGCCACCCTGTTGCGTGGCACGGTCGAGGCCTTTCTTCAGGACCACGACGTCTATGTCACCGACTGGGTCAACGCCCGACAGGTGCCGGTGCTGGAAGGCCGGTTCGACTTCTTCGACTATATCGACCACGTCCGCCTGATGCTGGCCGAGATCGGCGGCCGGGCCCATGTGGTCGGCGTCTGCCAGCCCGGCCCGCCCGTCCTGGCCGCCGGGGCCGTGATGGCCGAGGACGGGGATGAGAACCGCCCCCTGTCCATGACCTTCATGGGCTCGCCCATCGACGCGCGCCTGTCGCCGACCGTGACCAACCAGTTGGCGGAGGAAAAGCCCTTCACCTGGTTCCGGTCGAACATGATCCACACCGTCCCCCTGCCCTATGCCGGCTTCGGGCGACGGGTCTATCCGGGCTTCGTCCAGCTCTACAGCTTCATGTCGATGAACGAGACGCGCCACCGCGACGCCCACTGGGACTATTTCAACAGCCTGATCGACGGCGACGGCGACGGGGTCGACAAGCACGAGGAGTTCTACGACGAATATCTGTCGGTGCTGGACCTGACCGAGGAGTTCTACCTCCAGACCATCGACATCGTCTTCCAGCAGCATCTGCTGGCGCGCGGCCTCTTGGAGCATCGCGGCCGCAAGGTGGACCTGACCAAGATCACCGACATCGGCCTGATGACGGTCGAGGGCGAGAAGGACGACATTTCCGGAGTCGGCCAGACCCAGGCGGCCCATGGCCTGTGCCCCAACATCCCCGAAGACCGGCGAGTGCTGTACGTCCAGCCGAGCGTAGGCCATTACGGGGTCTTCAACGGTCGTCGCTTCCGTGACGAGATCTATCCCCGCGTCCGCGATTTCATCGCCCAGAACGAGGCCCTCGGTGGCGTATCGCAACGGTCAGCGTCTGCCGCTTGACGACAAGGGTCCGAACTCAGGTTCAGGTCCCGTCCTGAGACTGTCGGTCAATCCCCGCGCCCGACGCCTGTCGGTGCGGATCGACGCACGCGCGGGCGAGGCCGTGGTCATCGCCCCGACCGAACGCGGCCTGGTTCAGGCCGTCGCCTTCGCCCGCACCAAGGGGGTGTGGATCTCCGAACGGCTGGCGGTGCGACCCAAGGGCCGCCCGCTGGAGCCCGGCCAGGTCCTCTCCCTGCGCGGCCGCCCAGTCCGGCTGGAGGCGACGCCGGGGGCCGGCGCGGCCCGCCTGGTCGAGGAGGGAACCGTTATCCGCTCGGGCGGCGAGGGCGAGGCCTATGCCCGCCGGGTCGAGAACCTGCTGAAGCGCGAGGCGCGCAGCACCCTGTTGGAGCGCACCGACCACCATCTGCGCGCCCTGGGCCAGGCGCCGGTCACGGTGTCCATCGCCGACACCAGATCCCGCTGGGGCTCGTGCAGCCCGCACAACCGCACCATCCGCTATTCCTGGCGGGTCATCATGGCCCCGCCCCCGGTCATCGACTATCTGGCCGCCCACGAGGTCGCCCACCTGGTCCACGCCGACCACAGCCCGGCCTACTGGTCGGTCGTCGAACGCCTGGTCGGCGACCACAAGCCCTGGCGCAAATGGCTGAAGGACTACGGCGCGGCGCTTCACGCCGTGGGGCGATAGCCAGACTTAGAAGAACAGCGGGTCGCTGCGTTTCTCGGCCGGCAAACGGCCTTCCAGCTGTTGGTCCGGCGTGTCGCGCGGGGCGGGCTGGGGCGAGGTGGGACGGACGACCGGCGGTCTCGACGCCGGCTGAGACGGTTGCTGGGCCGGCTGTTCCACATAGGGATCGCCCAGGCTCGGATCGACCGGTTCGACCGGCGTCCCGCCTTCACCCAGGCCGCCCTGGTCCAGACCGGACATCAGATCGCCGACGGGATCGGGCGCGGTCCAGCCTTCGGGCATGGGGGGGCCGTTGGGGATGCGGGGCGCATTCAGACGCGGCAGGGCCGCCTCCATAAAGCCCTTCCAGATGGCGGCGGGCGAAGAGCCGCCGGTCACGCCGCGCATGGCGGTGTTGTCGTCCTTGCCGACCCAGACGGCGGTGACGAAGCCGCCGGTGTAGCCCACGAACCAGGCGTCCTTGTAGTCCGATGTCGTGCCCGACTTGCCGGCCAGGTCGCGCCCGGCGATGGCCGCGCTGCGTCCCGTGCCCGAGGTCATGACCCCGCGCAGCATCTCGTTCATGTAATACAGCGACGGATTATTGATCGCCTGGCCGTTCTGGCCGCTGGCGCGCTGATAGATGACCCGCCCCTGGGGGGTGCGGATGCGGCTGATGCCATAGGCCTCGACCCGGCGGCCGCCGTTCGAGAAGGCGTCATAGGCGGTGGCCATCTCCAGCGGCGACACCTCGACGGCGCCCAGCGCCATGGCCGGCTCAAGGCCGATCCGGCTTTCGATGCCCAGGCGACGGGCGGCGCGGGCCACGCTGTCGCGCCCGATCTGGTCGGCGACATAGGCGGCCACCGTATTGGTCGACTGGGCCACGGCCTGGGCCAGGGTCATGTTGCCGCTGAAGGTGTTGGAATAGTTCTTGGGCGACCAGTTTCCGATGGTGATCGGCTGATCGACCACCGGGGTCTGGGGCGTATAGCCGGCCTCGACCGCCGCCAGATAGACGAAGGGCTTGAAGGCCGAACCCGCCTGGCGACGGGCGTCGACGGCGCGGTTGAACTGGCTGTCGGCATAGGAGCCGCCGCCGATCATGGCCCGCACCCGGCCGTCGCCGTCCAGAGCGACCAGGGCCGCCTGGTCCACGCCCTTGCCCTCGTCACGGTCCAGAATGCGGCGCACCGACCGTTCGGCGGCGGTCTGCAAGGTCAGGTCCAAGGTGGTCTCGACCACCATGTCCTCGGTCGGTTCGCCGACCAGGCCGCGGATCGACTTGTCCAGCCAGTCGATGAAATACTGGGCGTGCTGGGTCGCCAGGGTGCGCGAGACGATGATCGGCTGGGTCACGGCCTCCTCGCGCTGGGCGGCGGTGATGACCCCGGCCTCTTCCATCTCGTTCAGCACGACGGTGGCGCGGGTGGCGGCCCGCTCGCTCTCGGACACGGGCGAATAGCGCGACGGCGCCTTCAGCAGCCCGGCCAGCAACGCGGCCTCGCCCACGGTCAAATCCTTGGCCGACTTGTCGAAATAGCGTTGCGACGCCGCCTCGATCCCATAGGCGCCGGCGCCGAAATAGACCCGGTTAAGATACAGGGCCAGGATCTCCTTCTTGGAGAACTTCATTTCCAGCCAGACCGCCAGCATCAGCTCCTGCACCTTGCGGCGCAGGTTCTGGTCGGGCGTCAGGAACAGGTTCTTGGCCAGCTGCTGCGTCAGGGTCGAACCGCCCTGGACCACCCGGCCGGCGCGCATATTGGTCACCGCCGCCCGCATCATGCCGATCGGGTCGAAACCGGGGTGGTGATAGAAGCGCCGGTCCTCGATGGCGATGAAGGCCGCCGGCACATAGTCGGGCAGGGCGTCCAGATCGGCAGGCGGCGCCATCTGGGTGCCCCGCGTCGCGATCAGGGCGCCGTTACGGTCCAGATAGGTGATCGAGGGCTGACGATCGACATTGTACAGGCTGGACGTGTCGGGCAGGCCGCGCGCGAATACGGCGAAGAAGACCACCAGGAAGATCAACCCCCAGACGGCCAGCACCGCGCCCCAGTAGAGCGCCTTCTGCAACGGCGTCCGGGCCGGCTTTGCGCCGCCCTGCTGCCCGCCCCCGTACCCTGGACCCGCCATGACTTTCCTTCAGATGCCGCGTTCAGCGGGATTAAGCTCTACGGACATGTATCGCGTATGAACCGCCGCCGAAACGGCTCCGCCGGTATCACGCGACCGTGAGCGGCTATTTCGCCGAAAGAAAGGCGCGTCGCGCCAGCCAGACCCCGGTCTCGGCGCCGTCGGCCTCCATGGTCAAGCCCGCCGCCGCCAGCATGGCGCGATAGTCGGTCGGGTCCAGACTGCCATGATAAAGCGGTTCGCCGCGCCATTCGCCGATGGTCTCGCCATGGGCGGGGCCGCTGGTGAACATCAACCGGCCGCCTTCGCCGACCTGTCGGGCCAGGGCCGGCAAGACACGCTGCTGATCCGCGGGCGTCAGGTGGAACAGGCTGTGCCAGGCCAGGACGCCGTCGAATGCGCCGTCCGGCGGCGGGTCGCGCATGTCGGCGGTCTCCCAGACGCCGCCCGGCAGGGTTTCCCGTGCATGAGCGATCAGGGCCGACGAGGAATCACGCCCCAAGACTCTGAACCCCCGCTCCAGCAGAGCCGCGCCGATTGGCCAGCCCGAGCCGCATCCTACGTCCAGAATGGACGCGCCCGGCGGCAGGTCGGCGACGAAACGATCCAGCCATTTCGCCTCGTCCAGCCCGCGCGACCCGGAATACAGGGCCGCGCCGCGATCCCTGATCCAGTCGGCCGCCCTGTCCTCGTACAGGCCGACGATCCGATCCGCCGCCGGATGGCTCATCGCGCCAGGAAGGCGTCCAGTTCGCCGTAGAAGGCCTGGGCCTGGTCGAACATGATGAAATGGGCGCTGTCGTCGATCCGCTTCAGCGTCACGCCCGGCAGGCCGGCGAAGGACATCTGATAGACGGCGTCGGTGATCTGGGGCGTCATGCGCGGGTCGTTGAACTTGACGTACAGCACCTCGGTCGGGGCTGTGATCTTCGCCAGTTCGGGCCGCAGATCGGTCGTCACCAGTTCGCGGAAGGCGGCGGCCGAGACCTTCTGGTCGCTGCCGCGCATGTCTTCCAGCGCCTCTTCGCGGCGGCTCTCGGTATTGATCATGCCGGTGATGGCCGTGGTCGCCTGGGCGACATAGGCCTCGCGCGGGCTGTTGGCCTGGGCGGCCCAGATCTGGTCCGCGACCGGAACTACCGCCTCGGCCGTGGTTCCGGGCGGGCCGAACATGGCGCCCATGAAGGGGATCATATCCACCACCATCAGCTTGCCGACACTGTCCGGATGCCGGGCCGCCAGCATCAGGCCGATAGTCCCGCCCATCGAATGACCGACGACGGCGGGCTTGATCAGCCCCTGCTCGCGGATGTAGCGGGCGATTTCCTCCGCCACCGGGGCTGCGACCGGCGTCGGGGTTGCGCCTTGAGCATTGGCTTCAGCCGGTGCGCCGGCGAAGCCCTGGACATGGATGCGATGGACGCGCCAGCCGACGCCGTCCTGAGCCGTCAGGTGATCCACCGTCCCCTGCCAGATCTCGGGCGAGGAGCTGAGGCCGGGGATCAGAATGATGTCGCGCCCGTCCATGTCGCCGTCGATACGGACATGGATGCGGTCGGAGGCGAAGTTCGCATGCTGATGGCCGTGCGCATGCCCCTGTTCAGAATGAACCCCGTGCCCGTCCTGGGCCCGAGCCTGAGTTTGGGCGGCGGAGGCGGCGAACAGCATGGCGGCGAAACCTAGGACGCGAAACATGGCGAAACTCCCCTGTGAGACGGTCCTTATGCCGCCTCTACTTTGTTTTGTAAAGTTCTCTACAGACTGCGAGAGGACAGACCCCGCGTCCCTCTGTTAGAAGGCGCTCATGAAGCCCGCAGACGCTCCTCCCGTCCAGCCCCCGCAAGCCGAAGCCGCCCCGTCCAAGGCGGGCGCCAGTCCGTTCGGCAAGGGATTCGTCACCGACGCCTGGCATTTCGTCGCCCTGTCGCGCGACGTCGCCCCAGCCGGTTTGAAACGCTACGAGATCATGGGAGAGCCGGTTCTGGTCGGCCGCACCCGCGCGGGCGCCGTCTATGCGATGCGCGACATCTGCCCCCACCGCGCCGCGCCGCTGTCAGCCGGGAAACTGGTGGAGAAGCCCGGCGAGGGCGAGACCATCGAATGCCCCTATCACGGCTGGCGTTTCCGGCCCGACGGCGTCTGCGCCGCCATTCCGTCCCTGGTCGAGGATCAGGCGTTCGAGGCGAACCGCATCCAGGTCCGGTCCTATCCGGTGCGTGAAAGCCAGGGGATGGTCTTCGTCTGGATGGCGTCGGACGCCCGCAATCCGACGGCGCCGGACCACGAGCCGCCGGTCTTCCCCGGCGTGGTTGGCGGCGAGGCCAAACTGGTCGAGGCCATGGAGTTCGACAGCCATATCGACCACGCCGTTGTCGGCCTGATGGACCCGGCCCACGGCCCCTATGTCCACCAGCAATGGTGGTGGCGGTCCGAACATTCGATGCACGAAAAGGCCAAGGCCTTCGCACCCGCCGAGTTCGGCTGGGCCATGGTGCGTCACGCCCCCTCGTCGAATAGCCGCCTTTACAAGATCCTGGGCGGCGCCCCCGCGACCGAGATCACCTTCCGCCTGCCGGGCTTCCGCTGGGAACATATCCAGGTCGGCGAGAAACAGGTCCTGGCCCTGACCTGCCTGACCCCGATCAGCGAGACCAAGACCCGCATCACCCAGATCTTCTGGTCGGACCACTGGGTCTTCGACCTGGCCAAGCCCTTCCTGCGCATGGGGATGGTCGCCTTCCTGAAACAGGACGGCGGCATGGTGAATCTGCAGAACGAGGGCCTGCGCTACGATCCCGCCCTGATCTGGATCGACGACGCCGACAAACAGGCCAAATGGTACCAGCAGCTGAAGCGCGAATGGGCGAAGAGCCGCGCCGAAGGACGGCCGTTCGTCAACCCGATCCAGCCGACGACGCTGCGGTGGAAGAGCTGACTCCGAGAGGTCGGATGAGGGGTCGGCAGATGCACGACGACCCTGTCCGACCCAACATCTAACAACCCCTCATCCGGCCCTTCGGGCCACCTTCTCCCGCAAGGGGAGAAGGAAGAGGTCTACAGCCTCAACCCGGCTTCACCGGCCAGATCGGCCAGTTTCACCATCGGGCGCGGGCCCCAGTGGGCGATGACTTCGGACGCGGCCAGCGAGCCCAGTTTCCCGGCCTCTTCCAGCGTCAGACCGCGCGCCAGGCCCAGCAGGAAGCCGGCGGCGTACTGGTCGCCGGCGCCCGTGGTGTCGATCACCTTGGCGACCGGATAGGCGGCGACCACGACGCGCTCCTCGCCACGGATCACGACCGAGCCGTGCTCGCCGCGCGTGACGGCGGCGATCTCGACGATGGCGGCCAGTTTCGATGCCGCCGCGTCAAAATCATCGGTCTCGAACAGGGCGCCCAGTTCGGCCTCGTTGGCCAGGACGATGTCGGCGGACTGTTCGATGAAGCTCAGCAGTTCGGCGCGCCAGCGGGCCACGACGAAGGTGTCGGACAGGGTGATGGCCACCTTGCGGCCGGCCTTGTGTGCGGCGGCGGCGGCGCGTTCGAAGGCGGCGCGGGCCGGGGCCGGGTCGAACAGATAGCCTTCCAGATAGACGATCTGGCTGGCGCCGATCAGGGCCTCGTCGATGTCGTCCGCGTACAGCTGATTGGCGGCGCCCAGGAAGGTGGCCATGGTCCGCGCCCCGTCCGACAGGACGTTGATCAGGCAGCGGCCGGTGCCGAAGCCGTTGTCGGCCCCTCCGGCCAGAACCGGGGTGTCGAAATGGACGCCGGCGGCGCGGATATCGTGGCTGAACACCTCGCCCAGGACATCGTCGGCCACCTTGCCGATATAGGCCGCGCGCCCGCCGAACGAGCCGACGCCCGCCACGGTGTTGCCGGCCGATCCGCCCGAGGCCTCGACCCCCGGCGCCATGGCGTCATACAGGGCGGCGCTGCGTTCGGCGTCGACCAGTTGCATGGAGTTGGGGGCCAGGTCCTGGGCCGTCAGGAAGGCGGCGTCACAGGGGCTGAGCACGTCGACGATGGCGTTGCCGACAGCGCAGACGTCATATTGGGCGGTGTTCTGGGTCATGGTCGCGCCTTAGCGGTTGAAGGGCCGAACGTCACCTGAAAACATATAAGGAAGCCCTTATATGCGTCGGCGGGTTGCCATACGGAGGCGTCATGACCCAGATCGCCGTCCTGATCCCCGACCCCGCCGACAAGACCTACGCCGGTCGCTGGCCCGAGGTCCTGACCCGGCTGACGGCGACGCTGGAAGGAACCGGCGCCACGGTCGTGGCCACGCCCTGGACCGAGCATGTCGAGGACGCGTCCGGCCTTGCGGCCTACGATCTGATCCTGCCCGTCATCGCCTGGGGGTATCACCGCGACCACGCCCGCTGGCTGAAGGCCTGCGCCACCTGGACCGGGGCCGGCCTGCCGGTCGCCAATCCGGCGGCGGTGCTGGGCTGGAACTCGGACAAGACCTATCTGGCCCGGCTGGCGGACAAGGGCGTGCCCATTCCGCCGACCCGCTGGAGCGAGGCTATCACTCAGGACCAGGTGGATGCGGCTTTTGCGGAAACCGAAGCCCCAGTGCTGATCGTCAAGCCGACGGTTTCGGCCGGCGCCTTCCGCACCCTGCGTCTCACGCCCGGCCAAGCTCTGACCGATGCGCCGGAAGGCCCGGCGATGATCCAGCCCTATCTGAAATCCATCGAGACCGAGGGCGAGACCTCTCTGCTCTTCTTCGGCGGCCGGTTCAGCCATGCGGTCAACAAGCGGCCGGTCCCCGGCGACTTCCGCATCCAGGTGCAGTTCGGCGGCCTCTATACGGCGGTGACGCCGGACGCCGAAGCCCTGGCCCTGGCGCGACAGGTGCTGGCCGCCGTCAATGAGCGGCTGCTCTACGCCCGCATCGACCTGGCCCGCGACGACGCGGGCGCCTGGGTGCTGATGGAGGCCGAACTGATCGAACCCGACTTCTATCTGGACCACGATCCGGCGGCCGGCGCGGGCTTCGCCCGCGCCGTCAGCGAACGGCTGGGCGGCTAGAAGCCCGCCTGGCGCGATCGGGCCGGGGCCCGGTCGGCCGCGAAGGCTGCGATCCGGGCGTGAGCCTCGCGGATCGGCGCCGGCGCGCGGTCGGCGCCGTCTTCGCTGACCTGGAACCGTCCGACCAGTTGCGTCAGGTCCGACGCCTCGCGGCTCAGGCTCAGGCTGGCGGCGGTCGATTCCTCTACCATGGCGGCGTTTTGCTGGGTGACCTGATCCATTTCGTTCACCGCCGTATTGACCTCGGCCAGGGCCAGAGCCTGTTCCTGGGTCGAGGCGCGGATTTCGCCCATCAGATGGGTGATGTCATTGATGCGGACGGCGATGCCCGACAAGGCCTCGCCCGACTCCCGCACCAGCACGACCCCGCTCTTCACCTGGGCGCTGCTGGTCGAGATCAGGGTCTTGATCTCGCGGGCCGAGTCCGCTGACCGCTGGGCCAGGGCCCGCACTTCGGAGGCCACCACGGCAAATCCGCGACCGGCCTCGCCCGCACGCGCCGCCTCGACGCCCGCGTTCAGAGCCAGAAGATTGGTCTGGAAAGCGATTTCGTCGATCACCCCGATGATCTGGCCGATCTGGTTCGAGGACGCCTCGATCTCGCCCATGGCCGTAACGGCGCGCTGAACAACGGCGCCGCCGGTCTCGGCCTGGGTGCGGGTCTGGCTCACGACCACATCGGCGGCCTGGGCGTTCTCGGCCGCCTTGCGGACGGTGGCGGTGATCTCGTCGAGGGCGGCGGCGGTCTGTTCCAGGCCGGCGGCCTGACGTTCGGTGCGACGCGACAGGTCCTCGGCTGCGCTGCTGATCTCATTGGCGCCGGACTGCATGGATCCCGCGTTGCCGCGAATGACGGCGACCGCCTCGTCCAGGGCCGCCATGGCGCGATTGAAGTCCTCGCGCAGAATGGCGTAGTCGCCGGGGAAGGTTTCGGCGATGCGATAGGACAGGTCGCCGGCCGCCATGGCCGACAGGCCGCGCCCCGTGGCCTGGACGACCGAAGCCTGAACCTCGGCCGCCACACGATCGGCCTCGGCGCGGCGCTCGCGCTCGACCTCCGCCGCCGTGACGTCGGTCGCGAACTTGACCACCTTGTAGGGCTTGCCGTCGGCGCCGAAGATCGGATTGTAGCTGGCCTCGATCACCGCACGGGCGCCGCCCTTGCCGTAGCGGACGAACTTGTCAGCGATGAATTCGCCCGCGTTCAGCCGTCTCCAGAAGTCCGTGTAAGCGGGCGAGGCGGCCTCGGCGGGGTCCATCAGCATGCGGTGATGGCGGCCCTTAACCTCGGCCAGCTCATAGCCGATCACCGCGGGGAAGTTCGGATTGGCCGTGATGATGGTGCCGTCCAGCTCGAACTCGATTACCGCCTGCGACCGCTGAACCGCCGCCATCATGCTGCGCAGCTCGGCGGCCTCCACCGCTTCGGGGGAGGGTCGGGTCTGGAAGAAGGATTTCATGACAGTCGTTCTACGCGAGTAGTTGATGGCCTTAAGCTTGGCATCAAATCGTTACGACACGGCGCCCATATATTTAGCTTCGGCAAGCATCCAAATACAGGCGTTATCCGTATTGTGATTAAGCGCGGCATAGCGCGATAAGCGATCAATCGATCCCGAACATCTCCGTTCAAGGACCTGTCATTGTTACAGTTGCTCTCTACAGGATTTTCATCCCGTCAGATCCTGCAACTTCAAATCGCCTTCGCCGTAACCTTGACGTCGCGTCGCTTTCAGACTGCGGCCGCCGAAGTCCGACGCGCCTGCGGGCAAGAATCAGCGCGGACCAGTCTGCTCTACTTCCTTGAGCAGTCCCCCAAAGGTCTGACACAGACCGAACTGGCTGGGCGTCTCGAGATCTCTGGCCCCAGCCTGACCCGGCAGTTGGACAAGCTGGAAAGTCTGGGCTTCGTCAGCCGTCGCCGCATGATCGGGGACGGTCGGGTTCGTCTGATCATGATCGAGCCGGCCGGGCGCGAAGCCTTGCAGGCGCTGGACGTCCTCGCCTCCGAAATGCGGGACCGCATATTTGCGGATATTCCACTGGCGGATCTGGAAACGACCCTGCGGGTGTTGGACACCCTGGCCGCCCGGCTGGCCGCAGACCCCGTCGCGGTTGTTAAACGGTCCTAGCCCGCCTCCCCCAGCGCCATCAGCCCCGCTCGGGACGGGCACAGGTCGGCGATGACACAGGCCAGGCATTTCGGCTTTCGCGCCGTGCAGGTGTAGCGGCCGTGCAGGATCAGCCAGTGGTGCGCCTTGGGCAGCCATTGGTCGGGCACGACCTTGAACAGCTGGGCCTCCACCTTGTCCGGCGTGCCCGCATTGGCCAGGCCCAGCCGGTGCGAGACGCGGAACACATGGGTGTCCACGGCGATGGCGGCCTCGATGCCCAGTTCGTTCAGCACCACCGAAGCGGTCTTGCGCCCCACGCCGGGCAGGGCCTGAAGGTCGGTCCGGTTCAGCGGAATCTCGCCGCCATGCTTCTCCAGCACTAGGCGGGACAGGGCGATGACGTTCCGGGCCTTGCCGCGATACAGGCCGATGGAGGCGATATAGGAGACCAGACCTTCCTCCCCCAGCGCCAGCATCGTCTCCGGCGTATCGGCGACCTGGAACAGCCGGTCGGTGGCCTTGTTGACCGCGACGTCGGTGGCCTGGGCCGACAAGGCGACGGCGACCACCAGGGTGAAGGGGTTGGAGAAGTTCAGCTCGGTCTTCGGCTCGGGCATGATCCCGGACAGCCGCTCGAAAATGGTCTCGACCCGGTCCTCGTCCGGCGGCCAGCGCAGCACGGGCACGGAGGCGCCGGTCATCACCGCAGGGCGTTTCGGGCCGGGTTTGAGCGGCTTGGCGGCGGGTTTTCGGGCCTTAGTCGGCTTCATGCCTCGCTGTCGCCGTCGTCGCGGCGCGGGTCAAGACCCAGGCTCCTCAGGGCCGCATCCGCCGCCCGTTCGCCCTCCATCCAGGCGCCGTGGGCCGTGCCGTAATAGACCGGCGCCGTCGCCTCTCCCGCCAGGAAGATCCGGTCCTCGACCGCGATCCGTAACTTGGCCCGGTCCCCCGCATGGCCCGGCAGGGCGTGGGAATAGGCGCCGCGCGACCAGGGATCGACGCCCCAATTCGACACGGCCACGGCCTCCAGCCGCCGCCGCATATTCGACCCCAGGGCCGCGACCAGTTCGGACACGGCGAAATCGACCAGGGCGGCGGGCCCCTCCGCCTCCAGCCCCCAGGCCAGTCCGGCCCCGAAATAGGCCTCGATCATCGGCCGCCCGAACGGCCGCAGATGATAGCCGCCGGTCTCGGCCGTGTCGGTACGCGTCCATAACTGGGTGTCGGGCTGAAAGTCCCCCGCGCCCCGCACCGTCATATGCACCTTGGACGCCAGCCCCAGGGGCACGCCCGCCGTCGCCTCCAGCCAGGCCGGAACCGGCGGGTCGATCCGCACCGCCTCGGTCGCGATCAGGCTGTTGGGAACCGTCAGGATCACGACCCGCGCCGTCAGCTCGCCCCGGCTGGTCTCCAGCCGCAACAGGGGGCCGGACCGGTCGATCCGACGCACGGCGCAATCGCGCACCACCGCGTCCGACACGGCCTCGCCCAGGCGGGCGATCAACCGGCCATAGCCCTCCCGGACCCGCCAGTTCACCCCGGTGTCGCCGTAGGCGTCATAGTCCAGGCTCGACACCTCGGCGAACCGCGCCCCGTTCAGCGCGCCCGAAATGGCGTCCATCCGGGCGTTCCAACGGCAGTCGGGTTCGAAGAAATCGGAGGCGGGCCGGTCTTCGCCCCGCCCGGCTGCTTCCGTCACGCGCTGATCGAAAGCGGAGAAGGCCTCGCCGAACTCCGCCAGGTCAGCGCGCGTGATCTCGTGATCGAAGGCTTGGGTCCGCCACGGCGGCGGGGTCTGGTCCAGCGTCAGCCCCTCGGCCTCGACCCGCCCGGCCAAAACATTGTCGTCGGCCGAGTGCAGCCAGCCGCACCCCATGTCGAGACCCTCGCCCTCGACCCGCGCCGTCCAGGCGCGGCCGCCGACCCTGTCGCGGGCTTCCAGCACCAGAACCGACAGGCCGGGCCGGATCAGCCGGCGCGCGGCGGCGATCCCGGCGGCGCCCGCGCCGACGATCACCACATCGACCTCGGACGGCAGCGGATTCGAGGCTCGGGCGTGGTCGTTCATGAGGCGGGGGCATACACGAAAACCACGCGTGATTGGGCATCTGTCGATTGGACATTGATTTTTGGACGGCGACGTCCATTTTAGCCCCGCTTCAAAACGCCGCACCCTCCCCCCGGATGTCCCATGTCGCCTGAACTGAAGAAACGCCTGCCGCTGTTCGCTGCGGTCCTCGTCGGCCTCGCCCTGATCGCGGGCGGGATCGTCTGGTGGATGAACGGCCAGCGGTGGGAGAGCACCGACAACGCCTTCGTCCAGGCCGACACCACCCTGATCAGCCCGCAACTGGCCGGCCGCGTGACCGAGGTTCTGGTCGGCGACAACCAGAGGGTCGAGGCCGGTCAGGTCCTGGTCAAGCTGGACGACGGCGATCAGCGCGCCGAACTGGCCCGCGCCGAGGCCAATCTCCAGGCCGCGCTCGCCGCCGTCGGCAATGTGGACGCCCAGTCCGCGCAGGAACAGGCCGCCATCGCCGCCCGCGCCGCCGCCGTGACCCAGGCCCGCGCCCAGGCCGGACTGGCCCGCGCCGAGGTCGACCGCTACGGCAAGCTGGCCCAGCAGGGCTGGGTCTCGCAGCAGCGGATTCAGACCGAACGCGCCTCGGCCGCCACCGCCGACGCCAGCGTGCAACAGGCCCAGGCCGCCCTGGTCGCCGAACAGCGCACCGCCGGTGTGCTGGGCTCGACCCGCGAACAGAGCGTCGCCGCCGTCGAACAGGCCCGCGCCGGGGTCGAGACCGCCCGCATCGCCCTGGAACGCACCGTCATCCGCGCCCCCATCGCCGGCGTCGTCGGCGCCCGCAGCGTTCGCCCCGGCCAGTATGTCAACGCCGGGACCCAGCTGCTGTCCATCGTGCCCCTGACCCAGACCTATGTCGTGGCCAACTTCAAGGAGACCCAGCTGGACCGGATGCGTCTGGGCCAGACGGTCGAGATCTCCGCCGACGCCTTCCCCGGTCGCAAGATCGAGGGCCGGATCGACAGTTTCGCCCCCGCAACCGGCTCTGAATTCGCCCTGATCCCGGTCGAGAACGCCACCGGCAACTTCACCAAGATCACCCAGCGCGTCCCCGTGCGCATCGTCGTCGGCGGCGCCGACCGCGGCCTGGCCCTGCGTCCCGGCCTGTCGGTGGACGTCAAGGTCGATCTGAAGAGCGACGGCGGCCAGAGCTTCGCCGAGGCCTCCATCGGGGCGCCCCGCCCGTGACCACAGCCAACCCGCCCACGGCTGGAGGCGGGGCTGGGGGCGGGGTCACGCCGCAGAACCCCGTCGCCGGCCATCCAGAGATCAACTGGACCATGCTGCTGCTCGGCTTCGCCGGCATGGTGGTGGGCCAGTTCATGGCCATCCTTGACATCCAGATCGTCGCCGCTTCCCTGCCCCAGATCCAGGCCGGGGTCGGCGCCTCGGCCGATGAGATCAGCTGGATCCAGACCGCCTATCTGATCCCTGAAGTGGTGATGATCCCCCTGTCCGGCTTCCTGTCGCGACTGTGGGGCACACAGAAGGTCTTCCTGGCCTCCTGCGCCGGCTTCGTCCTGATGAGCATCGCCACCGGCCTGTCGAACTCCATCGACACGATGATCCTGTTCCGGGCCATCCAGGGCTTTGTCGGCGGGGCCATGATCCCGACCGTCTTCGCCGTGGCCTTCACCGCCTTCCCGCCGGACAAGCGGGTCACGGCCAGCGTGGTCATGGGGCTGATCGTCACCCTGGCCCCGACCGTCGGCCCGACCCTGGGCGGGCATTTGACCGACTGGCTCAGCTGGCGCTGGCTGTTCTTCATCAATGTCGCGCCGGGCCTCTTGGTCCTGTTCCTGGTCGGCCGCTACGGGAACTTCGACAAGGGCGATCCGTCCCTGGCCAAGGGGTTCGACTGGTGGGGCCTGGGCTTCATGGCGACCTTCCTGATGAGCATGCAATATGTGCTGGAGGAAGGCTCCAAGAACGACTGGTTCGACGACACCCACATCCTGTTGCTGTCGGTGGTCGCCGCCGTGGCCGGGCCGATCTTCATCTGGCGGTCCCTGGCCTATCGCCAGCCGATCGTCGAGCTGCGCGCCTTCGCCAACCGCAACTTCCTGGTCGGCTTCATCATGACCTTCATCGTCGGCTTCGCCCTGTACGGCGGCACCTTCCTGTTGCCGTTGTTCCTGGGTCGGGTGCTGGACTATTCGTCGTCCCAGGTGGGCACCACCATGGTCGTCTCCGGCCTGGCCATGTTCGCCACCGCCCCCTTCGCCGGGCGGCTGGTGCGCCAGATGGACGCGCGGATCCTGATGTTCGGCGGCTTCATGCTGTGCGCCTGGGGCATGTGGGAGGCGCGGGTCGTCACCGACGACTGGGGCTTCTGGGAGTTCGCCTCGGTCCAGGCCTTCCGCGGCGTCGGCGTCATGCTGGCCATGATCGCCTCGCAGCAGGTGACCATGGCCACCCTGCCGCCGCATATGGTCAAGAACGCCTCGGGCCTGGTGAACCTGGCGCGCAACGTCGGCGGCGCCTTCGGCCTGGCCATTCTGAACACCAGCCTGACCACCAACACCGCCGTCCATATGGGCGAGTTGACCAGCGGCATCGCCCAGGGCGACCAAGCCATGCGTCAGATGATAGCCGGCATGGCCCAGCGGTTCGCCGGCACCATCGACCCGGCCGCCTCGGCGATGAAGGCCGTCTATGGCCTGTTGCAGAAACAGGCCACCACCATGGCCTTCGGCGACGCCTTCGCCCTCTTGGGCATCATGTGCGCCGGCGCCGCCTTCGTCACCCTGCTGGCCCAGCCGGTGAAGGCCCAGCCGGGCGCGCCGCCGTCGGACGTCCACTGATGGCGCGCCGCCAGGGTCAGGTCGATGAGAAGAAGAGCGAGGCCATTCTCGACGCCGCCGCCGCCCTGTTCGCCGAAAAGGGCATGACCGCCTCAATGGAGGAGATCGCCCGCGTCGCCGGGGTGTCGAAACAGACCCTGTACAACCGTTTCGCCTCCAAGCTGGAGATCGCCAAGGCCATGGCGAACCAGCGCTCGGACGCGGTCGCCGCCCCGCTGAAGGGAACGGGCGAACCGGTCGCAGTGCTGGAAGCCCTGGCCGTCGGCCTCCTGGACCGAGTCTGCCATCCGGACAAGGTCGGGTCGATGCGCGGCGTGGTCCTGATGTCCGCCGACGCCCCCGAGATCGCCCAGGCCGTCTATGAGGCCGGGCCCCTGCGCAGCCTGAAACTGCTGTCGGCCTGGCTGGCGGACCAGACCCGCGCGGGCCGGCTGGACGTGCCCGATCCAGACGAGGCGGCAGAGATGTTCACCGGCCTGGTGCTGGGCCACGGCCATCTGCGGGCCATGCTGAACGTGCCGCAAATCGATGCGGCGCATCGCGCTCGCCGGGCTCGTGAGGCCGCCAGGGTCTTCGTCGCGGCCTATGCGCCTAGGCGTATGGGGCGGTTCGCGCTAGGTGAGACGGGTGCGTAAAGGAGTTCGCCCATGCTGATCCACCTGTCGTCCTGGCCCGAGATCGACGCCCAGATCGCGTCGAGCCGGCCCCTGTCCAAGACGGTCGTGGTCCCCATCGGCTCCAATGAGCAGCACGGGCCGACGGGCCTTCTGGGCACCGACTGGCTGTGCCCCGAGATCATCGCCCACGAGGCCGAGCGTTCGGACGCCGCCCTGATGGTCGCCCCCACCTTCAACATCGGCATGGCCCAGCATCACCTGGCCTTCGCCGGCACCATCAGCTTGCGGCCCTCCACCTTCATGGCCGCCATCACCGACTGGGTCTCGTCGCTGAGCCGGCACGGGTTCGAGCGGATCTATTTCCTCAACGGCCACGGCGGAAACGTCGCCACCATCGAGGCGACCTTCTCGGAAATCTACGCCGAATGGAGCTTCGTCGAGGAGGCGCCGCCCTTCGTTCTCAAACTCAAGAACTGGTGGGACCTGCCGGGCGTCCAGGGCCTGTGCAACTCGATCTTCCCGACCGGCCACGGCATGCACGCCACCCCGTCCGAGATCGCCGTGACCCAGGCCGCCTATCCCGACCGGATCAAGACCGCCGAGTACTCGCCCCAGATCGCGCCCAGCGGCCCTATCCGCGACGCCCTGGATTATCGCGCCCGCTTCCCCGACGGCCGCATCGGCTCCGACCCGGCCCAGGCCAGCCCCGAAAAGGGCCGCCGCATCATCGACCTGGCCGTCCCTGCCCTGCTGTCCGACGTCGCGGCCTTCGCCGCCGAAGTCCGGCCGGGAGACGCGTCCTGACCCGCAAGGCCTGCGCGCCCGCCGCCCCTACCCCGGCCATTCTGGGCGCCGAGACATTGGCGGCTTCGGCCGAGGTGATCGCGGCCCGCACCGCGCTGATGGTCAAGGGACTGACGGATCCGGCCGGTCAGGACCCGGTCGAGCTGTCGCTGATGAGCTCGGAAAAGACGCAGGCCATGGCCGCGTCCGCCGGCGCCCTGGCGGCCAACGCCGGGGCCATGGGCGAGCGCCTGGGCCGCGACGCTCTGGACGAGGGCGCGCGAGCGATGCAGGCGGCGACCGAGGTGGCGGGCGCCCGCACCCCGGCCGAAGCCGCCCAGGCCCAGTTCCGCTACGCTATGGGCTGGTGGAGCCGCGCCGCCGGTCAGGCCCTGACCCTTAACGGGGAACTCACCAAGGCCCAGACCGAGGCCTTGACCCCGATCCACAAGACCGCCGTCGCCAATGCGACCCGGCTGAGGAAACGCTAGGACAGGAACAAGGTGATGACCGTAGCGCAGGAAGAACCGATTGCGCCCCGCCTCACGCTCCTGGCCCTGTTCCTGAAATTCCTGCACTTCGGCGTCCTGGCGTTCGGCGGGCCCGTGGCGCAGATCGCCATGATCCGACGACAGCTGGTGGAGCGGGAGGGCTGGATTTCAGGCGCGCGATTCAACCGCCTGCTGGCGGTGATGCAGGCGCTTCCCGGTCCAGAGGCGCACGAGCTTTGCGTTCACATGGGGATGCTGTCGCGCGGCCGCATAGGGGGTGTTCTGGCGGGGCTGGGGTTCATGGCGCCGGGCTTTGTCCTGATGATGCTGGCGGCATGGGCTTATGACATCCTGGTGGCCGGTCGCACCGTCTGGGCCGGCGCCCTGCTGGGCGTGCAGATCGTCGTGGTGGCGCTCATCATCAGGGCGGTGCAGCGGATCGGGCGGCACGTCCTGGAGGACCGACTTCTGTGGTTGATCGCAGGCCTGGGGTTTGCGTCCAGCCTCATCGGCGCGCCGTTCTGGATACCGCTCGTCGCGGGAGGCCTGATCTACGGGTTCAGCGATCGGCCCTGGATCGCCTTGGGCGTCGGCGTCATCGCCGTTGCCCTGTCCGTGGCCCTGCACACAGCCGGCATGACGGCGGCGATCCCGGTCAACGCCCCCATCACGGAAGCCGGAACCCTTGATCTGTTTGTCGCAGGCCTGAAGGGCGGGCTGCTGACGTTCGGCGGGGCCTATACCGCCATTCCCTATGTTCGCGCCGACACCGTGGGGCGGGGATGGCTGTCCGACGGCGCCTTCCTCGACGGCGTCGCCCTGGCGGGAGTCCTGCCGGCGCCCCTGGTGATCTTCGGGACATTCGCCGGCTATGTCGCCGGGGGCTGGACCGGCGCCCTGGCGGTGACGGCGGGCATCTTCCTGCCGGCCTTCGCCTTTTCCCTGATCCTGTTCGAACGGTTGGAGGCCGTGGTGGACAATCCGGCGCTGCATCGCGTTTTAGCGGGGATCGCAGCGGCCGTCGTCGGGATCATTGGCGCGACCGGCCTCCAGCTGACGGGGTCGACACTTGAGCGTGCGCCGATCCTCTGGGTCGCCGTCCTTGTTTTCCTAGCAGCCGTGGCGGCGGTCTGGCTGGCGAAGGGAAGATGGACGCCGCCGCTTCTTATCGTGGGCGGCGCCCTCGCCGGGAGATTGGTCTTCGGCTGACGTCCACCGGGCGGGAGGGGCGCCGCTCAGGCCGTCTCTACCACCTTGAGGCGGGGTTTCTTGAGCTTGGAGGCCTTGGCCGGGCGAACCGCCTTCTTGGCGGCCTTGTCGGCCCTCTTGGCTTCCTTCTCGGCCATCTTCAGCGCCTTCTTGGCGGCCTTGGCCTCGGCCTTGGCGGCGTCGGGGGCGGCGTCGGCGGCGGCGGCCAGTTCGGCCAGCTGGACCAGGAAGGTCTCGCGCTGGCCCTTGGGCAGCAGGCCCATGATCCGCTTGTCGGCGGCCTCGACCAGGGGACGGGCGGCTTCGAGCCGGGCCGCGCCCTCCGTGGACAGACGAACCGCCTTGGCGCGGGCGTCCAGGGTGGAGCGTTCACGCTCCAGCAGCCCCTTGGCGGTCATGCGGGTGACCAAGTCGGCCAGGGTCGAGCGGTCGATGCCGGTCATCCGCACCAGTTCGGTTTGGGTCAGGCCGGCCTTCAGCGAGGCGGCCTCAAGAACCGCGAACTGGCGCTGGGTCAGGCCGTCGGCGCCCATTTCCTCGGAATAGATGTCCAGGGCCAGTTGCAGCGCGCGGTGCATCAGGTGACTGGGCGAGGTGGCCAGAGGACCGACCTTGCGCAACGCCTTGCCAGACTTGACCATATCGACCGTCCCCCGATTGTCTTTCATCCGCATGCGTACCAGCCGCGTTTTAAGATTTGACGCGACACGTATGTCACTTCCGCGACATTTTGTCTGTAGGCTCCCGTGGTTCCGTCAAGTCCGCGCTAAAGTCCCGTGTCGGGAGAAATGGGGCCGGGCTCCTCGTCCTTGGTCATGTTCTTCATGATCAGCGGCACCTGAGACAGGCCGAAAACCGAGGCGGCGATCCAGAGGACGCCCCGGAAACTGGTCCAGACGTCGTTCGGATTGGGCGCATCGCGGCCCAGGGCGTGCCAGAGGGCGGTCACGGCGGCGGGGCTGCGGAAGATCTCGTTCAGGATCGCCACCGTCAGGAAATACAGGCCATAGCGCACAGTCAGCGTCCGCCAGGCGGCGTCATTGACCTTGATGGCCGAGCCGAGCAGGGCCTTGAACGGATATTTCTTCAGCGGGATCGAGCCAAGCAGGACGACGGCCAGAAGCCCGTTCTGCACCGTCAGCTTCAGCTTCACATACAGGTCGTCGTGGGTGAAGACGGTCAGCAGACCGAACACCAGGGCGAACAGGCCGGTGATCAGCGGCAAGGGGGCGAACCGCCGCTCGACCGCATAGCCGACCCCCAGGGCCAGGGCCGAGGCGCCGACCAGCACCCAGGTCGCCAGGATCATGTCGCGGCTGACGAAATAGCTGATCATGAAGGCGGCCAGGGCGCCGAAATCGACGGCCTGGCGGATCCACTGGCGGTTCTTCTTCGGTTCGGGAGAAGCGGTCGTGTCGGTCATGTCAGTCTTCCAGTCCCACCAGCGAGCGGGAGAAGGCGCGGGCGTCGAAGGGTTGCAGGTCGTCGATCCCCTCGCCCACGCCGATCAGCATCAGAGGCGCGTCGGACGCCTGGGCCACGGGCACCAGCACCCCGCCGCGCGCCGTGCCGTCCAGCTTGGTCATGACGATGCCGGTGACGAAGGCGGTGCGGCCGAAGATCTGTTCCTGGGCCAGGGCGTTGCGCCCGACCGTGGCGTCCAGCACCAGAAGCGTGTCGTGTGGCGCGTCCGGATCGATCTTCTTCAGCACGCGCACGATCTTGAGCAGTTCGTCCATCAGGGCCGACTTGTTCTGCAGTCGGCCGGCCGTATCGACCAGGACGACGTCGAACCCCTCGGCCCGCGCCTTGGCGTAGGCGTCGAAGACCAGGCCGGCGGCGTCGGCGCCGTCGCGGCGGCTCTCGAACTCGGCGCCCGCCCGGTCGGCCCAGACCTTCAGCTGTTCGCGGGCGGCGGCGCGGAAGGTGTCGCCGGCGACGATCATGACCTTGGCGCCCTTGGCCGTCAGGTCGGCGGCGATCTTGCCCAGGGTCGTGGTCTTGCCCGAGCCGTTCACCCCGACGAACAGGACCACATAGGGTTTGGGTCCGCTCAGCGGGTCGAAGGTCGCCTGGCGCGGCGACAGTTCGGCGGCGACGGCCTCGGCCAGGGCCTCCTTGACCTCACGCTCCTGGGCGTCCTTGCCGAACTTCAGCGCGCGGAAGCGTTCGACGATCCGGGCCGAGGCGGCGGGGCCGAGATCGCTCTCCAGCAGATGCTCCTCCAGCTGCTCCAGCGCCGCCTCGGACAGAGGTTCCTTGACGAAGCTGGCGACGACCTGGTCGGTCATCTGTTTGGAGGAGCGCGAGAGCCCCGCGGACAGGCGCTGGAACCAGCCCTTTTTCGGCGTATCGGTCATGGGATGGCTTTAGCGAGGGCGGAGGCTGGCGTCATCCGCATTCGCATACAGGCGGCGGACTGCGTCATCGGGCGCCGGGGCGGGGATTTCAGACTCTCGGCTGAAAAACATAGTCTGAATAGTATGAATTGTCTGAAATCCGCCCGCTCCGCCGTGCTCGCTCTCTGGACCGCAGACTATGAGGCCGCCGGGAGGCCCGGCTGGGAAAAGACCCCAAGAATTCGACAAGGCCCTGAATTCATTGGCCGAGGACCAGCGTCATTGTGACAGTCGGCGGAGGTGGCGCGGCACCGAGACGGCAGAAACCGCCGCTTGCGGCGCCCGAACGACAAATATACATTACATATACGAATCATATAGTCCGGAGTCAGGCCTTGGGCATCGTCAATATCGAGGACGCGCTGCACGAACAGCTGCGTCGCGCCAGCAAGGCCTCCTATCGGTCCATCAACGCCCAGGCGGCCTTCTGGATAAGGATCGGCCTGTTGTGCGAGACCAATCCGGGCCTGACCTTTCAGGACCTGGTGGCGCGCGAGCTGAAGGCGGCGGGCGTGGACGCGACGGCCCTTATGGACGCCCCGACCCTGGCGGACGCGACGGCATGACCAAGACCCCCGCCGAGGTCGAGTTGATGGCGGAGGCCGGGCGCCGGCTGGCCTCGGTCTTCACCCATCTGGACGGGCTGGCGCTGGCCGGCATGACCACGATGGAGATCAATGACCGCGTCGAAGCCTTCATCGTCGATGAACTTCAGGCCAGGCCCGCCAGCAAGGGCCAGTACGGCTATGGTTTCGTGCTGAACAGCTCGCGCAATCAGGTCGTCTGCCACGGCGTGCCGTCGGCGGACGAGGTGCTGAAAAGCGGCGATATCGTCAATCTGGACATCACCCTGGAGAAGGACGGCTTCATCGCCGATTCCAGCAAGACCTATCTGATCGGGACCGTGGGGCCCCAGGCGCGGCGGCTGGTCCGCACCACCTATGAAGCGATGTGGAAGGGTATTCAGGCCGTGCGGCCGGGAGCGAAGCTGGGCGACATCGGCTTCGCCATCGAACGGCACGCCAAGAAGGCCGGCTATTCCGTCGTGCGCGAATACTGCGGCCACGGCATAGGGCGCGAAATGCACGAGGACCCTCAGGTGCTGCATTTCGGCAGGGCGGGCACGGGCGTGACCCTGCGCGAGGGCATGGTCTTCACCATCGAACCCATGCTGAACCAGGGACGCCGAACGGTGCGGACCGAGGACGACGGCTGGACCGTGGTGACGGCAGACGGAATGCTGTCGGCCCAGTTCGAACATACGGTGGCGGTGACGGGCGACGGGGCAAGGGTGCTGACGCTGAGACCGGACGAGATGCGGGTGGCGGCCTAGAGTGAAATCGTCACTTTCGATGCTCAGTTGCGCCCCCGCATGCTAGGGGTGGGGTGAAAGACGCTCAGACGCGTCTGAACCCGAGGCTTGATGCTCAAACTGGGCGTCGCGACGGGATCGGAAAGGGAGGCCCATGGCTCCCGCATCTCAAGATACAGACCTCGGCTCCGCCCTGGCCCTGGCGGTCATTTCAGTGTCCAGCGCACCGCTGCTGCTGATGGACGAGGCGTTCGACGTCGTCGCCGCCAGCCAGTCCTTCCTGCTGGAATTCGGGCTGGACGCCGACGCAGTGGTCGGGCGGTCGATCTTCGACCTGGGCGGAGGCGAATGGAACCTGCCCCGGCTGCGGTCCCTGCTGGGCGCGGTCGGTTCCGGCGGGGCGGACGTGCCCGACTATCAGTTGGAGATGCCGTTCCGGGCCGCCGCCGCACGCAGTCTGAAGCTGAACGCCAAGCGCCTGGTCTTTTCCGACACCCAGCCCGTGCGCCTGTTGCTGACCATCGTGGACGTCACCGCCGCAAAGGCGGCCCAGAAGAAGATGGACGACCTGGTGCGGCAGAAGGAGATTCTGCTGCAGGAGGTTCAGCACCGCGTCGCCAACAGCCTGCAGATCATCGCCAGCGTGCTGCTGCAGACCGCGCGGAAGACGGAATCGATCAAAAGCCGCGCCCATCTGACCGAGGCGCACAACCGCGTCATGTCGGTGGCCGAGGTCCAGCGCCAGCTGTCCTTGAACAAGGTCGGCGAGGTCGCGCTGAAACCCTATCTGGCGCAGTTGTGCGGCAGTATCGGCGCCTCAATGATCGCGGACCATGACCTGGTGCGGATCGATGTCAGCGGCGACGCCAGCGCCCTGGAAGCCGAGGTCTCGGTCAGCATCGGTCTGGTCGTCACCGAACTGGTGATCAACGCCCTGAAACACGCCTTCCCGAACGGGCGAAAGGGCGTGGTCAACGTAGACTTCCAGTCGCGGTCCGAGGATTGGGATCTGACGATCTCCGACGACGGCGTCGGCATGCCCAAGAACCCCGCCGATTCAGAAGCCGGACTGGGAACGGCCATCATCAAGGCCCTGGCTACCCAGTTGGAGGCGTCGATCACCGTCAAGGACCTGGCGCCCGGCACGGAAGTCTCGGTGCTGCATCGCCAGACCGCCGGTGAGATCGCGGCCGTGCCTGCGGTCTAGGCGCGCCGACAGGCGGCGACGCGCGCAGGGGATTCTCTCCTGTCGTCATTCCGGCCTATATGGAGGCTGACGACCGGCGCGCGCCGGGATGAACGGACGACCCGATGGCCGAGCCCCTGCCCTTCCATTCCCCCAAGACCCACGGCTTCGTGCGGGTGGCGGCGGCGACGCCCGTCAGCCACGTGGGCGACCCCAGGGCCAACGCCGAGGAGCACCTGGTCCTGATCCGTCAGGCGGCCGATCAGGGTGTGGACCTGATGGTGTTTCCGGAACTGTCCCTGTCGGCCTACGCCATCGACGACCTGCATATGCAGGCGGCCCTGCTGGACGAGGTGGAACGCCAGATCGCGGTCATCGCCCAGGCGACGGGCGAGCATGATCTGGTCGCCGTGGTCGGGGCGCCGATCCGCAACGGCGACGCCCTGTATAACTGCGCCGTGGTGATGGGCGCGGGCGAAGTGTTGGGCGTCGTGCCCAAGACCTATCTGCCCAACTACCGGGAATACTATGAGAAACGCTGGTTTGCGCCGGCGACGGCGCGCGCCGAGGACGTGATCCAGCTAAATGGCGAGACCATCGATTTCGCGCCGGGGCTGCTGTTCGAGGCAGTGAACAGGCCGGGGTTCGTCTTCGCGGTCGAGATTTGCGAGGACTATTGGGCGCCCCTGCCCCCCTCGACGCGGGCGGCGCTTGCGGGGGCGCGGATCCTGCTGAACCTGTCGGCGTCCAACATCGTCATCGGCAAGGCCGACGAGCGCGCCATGCTCAGCGCCAGCCATTCGGCCCGCACCCTGTCGGCCTATGTCTTCACCGCCTCGGGCTGGGGCGAGAGCACCACCGACCTGGCCTGGGACGGTCAGGCGACCATCCACGAACTGGGATCGAAGCTGGCCGAGGGCGAACGGTTCGCCCTGGAGAACCATCTGACCCTCGCCGACGTCGATGTGGACCGGATCGGCCTGGATCGCCTGAGAAACGGCACCTTCGCCGAATGCGCCCGGGTCGAGGGTGAGCCGGCGACGGTCGTGCCCTTCATGGCGCGCGAAGACGCGGTCGAGAGCGAGCTGATCCGCCCGCTGGACCGTTTCCCCTTCGTGCCGGACGACGCCGGGCGGCTGGATCAGGACTGCTACGAGGCCTTCAACATCCAGGTCCAGGGCCTGATGCGCCGGATGACGGCGACCAATGGCGAACGTCTGGTCATCGGGGTGTCGGGCGGGCTGGATTCGACCCAGGCCCTGCTGGTCGCCTGCCGCGCCTTCGACCGGCTGAACCTGCCGCGGACCAACATCCTGGCCTATACGATGCCGGGCTTCGCGACCTCGGACGGGACCAAGTCCAACGCCTGGGCCCTGATGACGGCCCTGGGGGTCACCGGGGCCGAGATCGACATCCGCCCCGCCGCCGAACAGATGTTCAAGGACATCGGCCACCCCTATGCGGCGGGCGAACCGGTCCACGACATCACCTTCGAGAATGTGCAGGCAGGCCTACGGACCGACTATCTGTTCCGGCTGGCCAACCAGAACCAGGCCTTCGTCCTGGGCACGGGCGACCTGTCGGAACTGGCCCTGGGCTGGGCCACCTATGGCGTCGGCGACCATATGAGCCACTACAACGTCAACAGCGGGGTGGCGAAGACCCTGATCCGCCACCTGATCCGCTGGGTCGCGGCGCGCGAACTGGTCGGCGCCGAGGCGACCCCGACCCTGCACGCCATTCTGGACACCGAGATTTCACCCGAACTGGTACCGGCCAAGGACGGGGTCATCCAGTCTACCGAAGGCACGGTAGGCCCCTATGCGCTGAACGACTTCTTCCTGTTCTACATCAGCCGCTTCGGCCTGAAGCCGTCCAAGGTCGCCTTCCTGGCGCACCAGGCCTGGAGCGACGCCGGCGCTGGGCATTGGCCCGCGAACACGCCCGAGGACGAAAAGGTCGAATACGACCTGGCGACCATCAAGGCGTGGCTGAGGAAATTCCTGATCCGCTTCTTCCAGACCGCCCAGTTCAAACGCTCGGCCCTGCCGAACGGACCCAAGGTCGTGACCGGCGGCTCCCTGTCCCCGCGCGGCGACTGGCGCGCGCCATCGGACGGCAGTGCGCGGGTCTGGCTGGACGAACTGGACGCCAACGTCCCCGACGCCTGACGGCGTCGGTTCCCTGTTTGGGCTATCGCGCTTCGCGCGACTTGAGCCCGCGAAATCGCTCATATCCACATTCGAATTGCGGATATTGCGTGACGCATGGGGTCCGCGCCGCTAGAAGCTTCGCCATGACCGAAGACGTGACCAAAGACTCGAACGGCAACATCCTGGCCGACGGCGACAGCGTGACCCTGATCAAGGATCTGAAGGTCAAGGGCTCGGGCGGGGTGACGCTGAAGCGCGGCACCCTGGTCAAGAACATCCGTCTGACCGGCGACACCGACGAGATCGAAGCCAATGTGGACAAGGTGCGCGGCCTGGTCCTGCGCGTCGAGTTCGTGAAGAAGGCCTGACGGCCCCCTCTTCCCAAATGGGACGTCAGCCGCCATCTAGCGGCCATGACCGACACTCTCGACGCTCCCGTTTCGACCGCCGCACCCCAGAATTCTGGTGGCAAGATCCCCGTCACCGTCCTGACCGGCTATCTCGGCGCGGGCAAGACCACCCTGCTGAACCGGATCCTGACCGAGGATCACGGCAAACGTTACGCCGTCATCGTCAATGAGTTCGGCGAGATCGGCATCGATAACGACCTGGTGGTCGGCGCCGACGAGGACGTGTTCGAGATGAACAACGGCTGCGTCTGCTGCACCGTGCGCGGCGACCTGATCCGCGTGGTCGCCGGCCTGATGAAGCGCCAACGTCCCGGCAAGCCCGCCTTCGACGCGATCATCGTCGAGACCACGGGCCTAGCCGACCCCGGCCCGGTGGCCCAGACCTTCTTCGTCGACGAGGACGTCAAGGCCAAGACCCAGCTGGACAGCGTCACCACCCTGGTGGACGCCAAACATGTGATGGCGCGGCTGGACGATTCAAAAGAGGCCCGCGAACAGGTGGCCTTCGCCGACCGCATCATCCTGAACAAGGTCGATCTGGCGACCACGGAAGAGCTGGACGAGGTCGAGGCCCGGCTGCGGTCGCTGAACCCCCTGGCCCCCATCGTCCGGGCCGAGCGGTCGAACGTGCCGCTGGACCAGGTGCTGGGCCTGCACGCCTTCGACCTGGAGCGGATCCTGGAGGTCCAGCCGGACTTCGCCAACCCGCCGCACGGCGCGGACGGCCATGTGCATAACGAACACTGCGGCCACGACCACCATCATCATGACCATGACCACGGGCATGATCATCACGACCACGACCATGGCCACGATCACGCCCATGGCGCGCGCGGCCACGCCCACCAGGACGACATCAAGGGCATCTCCCTGTCGCTGGACCGGCCGATGGACGGGGCCAAGTTCACCGCCTGGCTGGATCGGCTGCTGGGCGAGCAGGGTCAGAACATCCTGCGCGCCAAGGGCATCATCGACGTCCAGGGCGAGAACCGCCGCCTGGTCTTCCAGGCCGTCCACATGATCCTGGAGGGCGACCTTCAGCGCGAATGGGGCGAGAGCGAACGCCGCTGGAGCCGCGCCGTCTTCATCGGCCGCGAACTGGACGAGGCCGCGCTGCGGGCCGGGTTCGAGGCCTGCGCGGCCTGATATCGCAATAAAAAAGGCCGGTGGATCGCTCCGCCGGCCTTTCTATCAGGCAGCCGGTTCGGCTCAGCCCTTCTCGAACAGCTTGTTCCAGCGGCGCTTGTCGCGGGCCTTCCAGGCGCCGCGGTGATAGGCGTCGGAGCCGATCAAGGGGACGACGGTGGTGGCTTCGGCGAAGACCATCTGTTCGTGGGTGGTCTGGACCTTGCCCCAGGAGGCGGCCTCTTTCAGCGTCGAGGAGGAACAGGCGCCGTCGCGGACGTCGGCGACGGTGATCTGGACGGCGTACTGGTGCATCGGCACCTCCTTGCCGAGGATCTCGGCGCAGACGACCGTGTCCTGGGCGAAGTTCTTCGGCGCGCCGCCGCCGATCATCAGCAGGCCCGTCGTCCCCGCCTTGATCTTCACCCGGGT